>JAFZZW010000037.1 GCA_017615615.1 Bacteroidales bacterium | reverse complement strand
GCCGTATCGGAACCTCCGACCAGGCCGCCAACAAGGGTGTGATGAAGTACATCACCACCTCTTGGAAGTCCCTCTCCAATGACCAGATCCTTGCCTGGAACAAGCTCGCCCTGAGTCAGGAGGCCAAGTCCATCCTCGGCACCAAGGCCAAGATCTCCGGTCTGAACCTCTTCCAGCGTCTCAACTTCTGGGTTGTTAAACTCGGCGGCTCCCTGATGCTGAACCCGCCCACCCTTGAAGGTGTCGAGACTCCTTCCAGCGCCACCATCACCTGCACCAGCGCAGCCTTCACCTTCACGCTGGACCAGCCGATTGCCGACAACGGCGGCATCTACCTGGTGATCCAGGCTTCCGAAGGTCAGTCAAACGGCGTATCCCGCGCCTACGGAAAGGCTGTCCAGATCCACGCCGAAGAAGAACCCACCTCCGCGGCCATCGACATCAAGTCTGCCTACGAGAGCAAGCACGGCGCTCTGGGTGCCGGTGCCCCGAAGGTCTTCTTCCGCTACTTCTACGTGAACTCCAGCACCGGCGAGACCTCGGTCCCGATGCAGGCTGTAGTCAAGTGGACGGCCGCAGCTGCCCCCGCAGAGCCCGCTGGTGGCGAAGGCGGCGGCGAGTAGCTGACTGGCAAACCACACCGGCCCGGGGTCCGGTCTAACCAACCCCGATTCGTTCCAAACTCTATTCAACCTCCGCCGTCGCGAGACGCCGGAGGTTTTCTCATTCAATGTAAGGGTCTTTTCTCTTCCAGCGGTAGACAGGTTCGCCGATTGACTCGAGCATCTGCTCGAGGGTCTTGGTACGGGAGATGGCATTCCAGCCCGGGACGCCAGGGCGGACGATGATGGCCTTGTAGCCAAGGGCATCCACCAGACGGGACAAGTATTTGAACGGAAGGACGCGGTGGCCGAACTCGGCACGGGAAAGATTCCCGCAATTATCTTTGGCGCCCCACTTCGAGAAGATATCCTCCTGCAAAAGGCCAAGATCCATCCGGGTCTGGCGAAGCGTCTGGCTCGTGTAACTGCGGCAGGCCCTCATCTCCCAGACCTCGCGTTTTTCCGTTCCGCGCGAACCGAATATCTCATCCAAAACCGGGTCATAATCCGTTGCCGATAATTCCCCAATTACATGCTTCCATCGGAGCTCTCGCACAACGGGCATAATTTCGGAGCCGGAGGCTTTCACTTTTCGCAGAGACTTGTTCTGGAAGCAGTGCAGCAGCACGATGGTATCCCCGTTCAGATAGAAGTACGTGGTATAGGCAGCCTCCTTGCACAAGGACCGGAACGCATAGATGGTATCCTTGCACTCCTCCACAAAACTCACCTTATAATCCGCCAGAATCTTCAGCAGCATCACCCCATACTGGATGCTGCGCCTGGGCTCCTCTTCCAACGAGCCCAGGAACTCGATGAACTGATTCCCACAAACCACCACCTTTCTGGGCTCGGGCAAACGGCAAGTATTCCGAACCTCCACGCGATCTTCCTGCTTTCCCTCGCCTGACGGCAGAGGCACCAGCTGCGAGATGACATACGGATTGGTTCGGCCGCCTGGTAGTTTCTCGGGCTGAGGCTCAAACACCATCGGGTCATACGGGACAAATGGCGCGCCCTCAACGATATTGAGATTCTCATCCACGCGGAAAGGCTTCTGACCGAACGCCCAATTGAGCGTCCAGAAATAATCCTCCATCGACATCTTCTTCATCCGGGCCATTGTCCGCGGACCGGTATAGCCCAGCCCTCGCATACCGCGCAGCGTATCCGAGTCATGGACGATATCCATGTGCATCCGATGGACATTGCCCTGGGTAATCACATCGCAAAGTGGCATAGCCTCACTCTCCCCCGTGCGCGAATTGAACACGCACACCTCCCTGGTTATCCCGCAATAACGGAGGAACAACTGCAACTTCCTGTTGTACGGCGCATTATAGCAACCAAGGATGAAGTCGAAGCGCGTCCGCATCACGATATCAAAAGCAACCCGGACCAGCGGCACCTCAATCGCGTAGTTCTTGGGATCCTTCCCCTTCCGACGGACGGACTTGTGTATATAATATATATAAGGTATACCTTCCTTCGAGACCGCGACATTGTTCAGCGAGAGCTGCTTGAACTCCTTCGCTCCAAGACCGATGCAGCACTGCAGGATGAACGCATTCCGCACATCAGCCATGCTCTCCGGAACCGGCGTTGCCAACACCTGCTGAAACTCGTCGAAGTTCAGCGACATCGGTTCACCCAGCACCTCCGTATAGCGCTTGCGCTTCTTCTCCTGCATCCACGGCACATACTTATCATACGGCGAAGCCTCCACCTCTCCGAAACTCACCAAGTCCCGCCAGAATGTACGGAAGTGAATCAGCACCTTCCGCAAGGGTTCCTCCTTCAGCTTCTGCTTTGGCCAATACCTGCATTCATCATAAGCCCTGGGATACAGCGCAGCATACTTGGGATTGGCCGCATAGAGATACTCGTCGATGCAGAACTTCTCAAAGTCCACCAACTGCTCCGGTGTAAATTCCCGCGGCGTAGTATTCGGGCAATCCCGGATAATCAGATACCGGTCCAGCTTGCGCATGAGCGTCATTGACTCCCGATACATCTTATCACTGAACCGCCCTGCAACATGCTCCTCCTCCAGATAAGCCCTGAACCTGCCAACCAACAAGCGTTCATCCACAGTCTCCCCAGTCTCCTGCTTCACGAGCCAGGCAGACACGGCCGACTGGAAAGTCTCTTCATTCAGCGCCGCTCCTTCCTGACACAGAGACATGTACACCTCACTCATAGCCAGCTTACAACGCTCAATTTCCTGAAGCAACGCTGCATCATACTCGGTAACCCCCGGCTGCAGAGTACCATCCTGAGAGAAAGCCATCATATCCTTCGCCGGCATCATCTTCCCGGTCTCATACCCAAGATCCACCTCCTTCCCATCCTTCAGACGAAACCGCAGCGGCACATCCCCTGAACGGGCGTTCACCTTCTTATATAGCGACACCTTAAACATAACCTCAACACTTAGAACAGTTTGACAACTCCCGAGACCGAATGCTTCTGACTCCGATACCCCGTCACTTCATCCAGCAGGATCAGATTGGCATTCACCTGGTATGCCGGTAACGCCGGCCCCCAAGATGTGACATAATTGTCCACAACAAACTCTGCCGGCATCAACGAGCAAGGAGCCGAAGCCAGAACCGACTGCCGAGGCAAACGGCTACTCATCCCCTTCCCCGGAGTCCCTATCTGAAACTGACCATACAGCCAATAGCGCTCCGGATTCCTCAAGCGCTCCAAGCCAGACAAAGAGAGGCGAAGCACCAGGCCTTCTCCTTGAGCTATAGCCTCAACCGCCTTCAAAGCAAACGGAGGGAACAACTCAAAAGGAACCGGCTCCGGAACATGCTCCTTCCCCAGCGTATAAAATCCATGGTACGCTGACACAAACAGATTCTGCCCCGAGATCCACGATGTATGATCAAACGGTGGCCGATGCGGCTCGACATCACGGGCCAGCTTATGCCACAGTTCCTGCACTGATTGAGGCTGCGTCCGCCAGGCCGCCAGCGCCCGACTATGCACTTGCGCATGCGCAGCCTGAGAGGGAGTCATCTCCATTGTTCCACTCCTGCGTTTCCGCAGATAGGTTTTGCCATCCCGATGCACAGCCGTGACGTCCCCGGCCGAGCCGAAGACATCACTGACCAGCACCGAGGGTTTGAATTCAGTTGCCATAGCAGTTGAGGCTTAAGGGTTAACACTTATAGGGTAGGGACCGGAGAGGGACACCTCTTGTACTTTTGGATAGGGGCATATGAAGTCAACACCAGAGCCGCACCAATTACGATTCCGCCTGGCCACCGCCCGACAGATATACCCCTTTTTCTCCCGAATGGCCAGAAGCAAATCCCTATTCGCCTCCACCCTGCGACCAACTACTGTTTCAGACCCAGCCTCCGGAGTCTCGAACGAACTCCCCCCAAGCGCCCGCTTGTTCAACTCCGACAAGCGCGCCAATCTCTCTTTTTTACTCGTATCCATAACATTAATACCTTTATCTTTCAGTATACAAGTTACGAAAAATCCACGAGAATAACAAATTTATTTTCAGGCAATTACGCCATTTTACATATTATTTTCATCCCGTCATTGCCGGCCTGACCGGCAATCTCTTACCCCAGAACCAGCCCCGCCACTATCCGACTGGGGTCTCCACACAACCCAGCTCACCTCCCTAAACGACAACAGCGGCGCCGTGCGCCGCTGCAAAAAGTGTATATACATTTACCCCGGGTACCGGCCTTCGAGCGTGGTACTCCGCTCGCATCCGCACCGCCGCCCGGGCGTAAGTAATAATGTAAGCCTTAGTTGCTGGCAGTCTCACAGCTGCCGGCCTCGTGGGCGAGGGATTGTGCGGTGGCGGCTGTGAGTCTGCCAGTGACCAAGGACGCGGAACGAGCGAAGCGAGTGGAGCGCTGG
>JAFZZW010000036.1 GCA_017615615.1 Bacteroidales bacterium | reverse complement strand
GAACCCCCGGTACGTTGCCGTACACCTGTTTTCGAGGCAGGCTCCTTCAACCACTCGGACAACTCACCTTTTGAGGGTGCAAAGTTCGTAAATATTTTTTAATTTTGTACACTATGCGGATTGGAGATTTGGATTTTGGCCCCAAACCCCTTTTCCTTGCGCCTATGGAGGATGTTACGGACGTTTCGTTCCGTGTGTTGTGCCGGGAGCAGGGAGCCGCGATGGTCTATACGGAGTTCGTCCCGTCCGACGGCCTCATACGCGACGCCGACAAGGCGATCGCCAAGATGCGCACCCTCCCGGAGGAAGCTCCGGTGGGCATCCAGATATACGGCCACATTCCGGAATCCATGGTGGAGGCCGCCAGGATGGCGGACCGCGCGGCGGAGATTGCCGGCGGCCATGGCGCAGACCTCATCGACATCAACTTCGGATGCCCTGTCAGCAAGATTGCCGGCCGCGGCGCCGGCAGCGGCATGATGCGCGAGCCCGACAAGATGGTTTCCATAACCAGGGCCGTCGTGGACGCCGTCAATAAGCCCGTCACCGTCAAAACCCGTCTCGGCTGGGACGATGGCTCCAAAATCATAGTCGAGCTTGCAGAGCGCCTCCAGGACGCCGGCATCCAGGCCCTCACCATCCATGGCCGCACCCGCCAGCAGATGTACAAAGGCTCCGCTGACTGGACCCTCATCGGCGAGGTCAAGAACAACCCCAGGATGCACATTCCCATAATCGGCAACGGCGACATCACCGACGGCCCCAAGGCAAAAGAGGCCTTCGAGCGCTACGGGGTCGACGCCATAATGATAGGCCGCGCCTCCTTCGGTCATCCCTGGATATTCCGGGAAATCAACCATTACCTCGCCACCGGCGAATCCCTCCCCCCGCTTCCGGTAAAAGACCGCGTATCCCTCGCCAAACGCCATCTGGACCTCTCCATCCAATACAAAGGCACCCCCCGCGGAGTCTTCGAGATGCGCCGTCACCTGAGCTGCTACTTCAAGGGACTCCCGGACTTCAAGCAGACCCGCATGCGCCTCGTCACCACCACGGACCCGGCGGAAATCCATTCCATCCTCGACTTCATCGCGGACAAATGGGCCGACGTCCCCCTCGAAACGTCCAACGTCTATGATATATAAGCTGATCCTCGCGCTTCGCGACGCACGCTACCGCAGCGGCAAACACTCGCAGAAATCGCCCGTCCCAACCGTTTGCATCGGCAATATTGCCGCCGGAGGCACCGGCAAAACACCTCACGCGGAGCTGACGGTACGCCGTCTGCAGGAGATCGGCAGATACAAGTCGGTGGCCATCCTTTCACGAGGCTACAAACGTCGCAGCAAGGGCTTCCAGCAGGTCCTGGCCACCAGCGGCTCCGAGTTCTGCGGCGACGAGCCTCTCCTGCTCAAGCGTCGTCTCCCGGAAGTCACCGTAGCGGTTGACAAGAACAGGGTCGAAGGCTGCGCCATCCTCTCCGACCCGCATAAGGCTCAAACCGTCAAACGCTGTGTCAGCCCCGATTTCCCCCCGGCGGATGTCATAGTCCTCGACGACGCCTATCAGTACCGGCGCCTCCAGGCCAGTCTCAACGTCGTCCTTACCGATTACTCCCGCCCCGTCACCCGCGACTCCCTCCTGCCGTTCGGCCGCTTGCGCGACCTGCCGCGCCGCCTGTACGACGCCGATATCGTCATAGTGACCAAGTGCCCGTATGAGCTGGAAGACTCCGAGAAGCAGGACTTCGCCGCCGTCCTAGGCTTCGAGTCCCTGGATCCTCAAACCTGCATCGCCGTCCGCCGCGGGCGCCGCATACCCCTCCTTTTCACCGGCCTGGAGCATGGCGCCCCCGAGCCCGTATTCCCCGACGCCGACCCCCGTTACACCTATTCGCACAAGCTCCTCCTGCTTACGGGCATCGCCGACGACACCCCTCTTCGCAACCATCTTTCTGCAACATATAACATCGTAGGGCACCTCAGATACCCTGACCATCACAGATTCACCAGGGCCGACGTCCGCACCGTCCGTTCCTGGCTCCGCCGCAACCCCACGGCCGCCATCTTCACCACGGAAAAGGACGCCCAGCGCCTCAGGGACGTCAAAAACATCCCTGCCAACATCCGGGAGCGCCTTTTCTTCATCCCCGTAAAAGCATTCTTCCACTCTTCCGTCGAGGCGGAAATCTTCGACCAATACCTGCATAAGATATGACACTCAAAACCCTATTCATTCCCGCCCTGCTCGTCGCCGCCACCGCAGCGGCGCAGGACAGTCTGCCCGATTACCTCGACCCTGCCGTCGAGCACGTAAACCGCCTTCCCATGACATCCTACGCCCGTTCGGACTGCAAGACTCTGAGCCTGGACGGCATCTGGAAGTTCCGCTGGTTCGCGGATTTCGAAGACCGCATAGCCGGATTCGAAAACCCCGGCGAGGACGATTCCGCCTGGGACGAAATCCCGGTTCCCGGCATCTGGGAGCTGTACGGTTACGGCGACCCCATATACGTCAATCATTCGTATGCCTGGGTAGGCCATTTTGAGAACAATCCCCCGTACGTACCCCTCAAGGACAATCACGTCGGCCAGTATCGCAGGCACTTCAAACTCGATTCGTCTGACCTGGCCAAATCCGTCATCCTTCGTATCGGCAGCGCCACATCCAACGTCCGGGTCTGGGTCAACGGAAAGAACGTCGGCTACAGCGAGGACAGCAAGCTGGAGGCGGCTTTCGACATTACCGGATATGTGAAGAAAGGCGACAACCTCATAGCGCTTGAGATTATGCGCTGGTGCGACGGTTCTTACATCGAATGCCAGGATTTCTGGCGCCTCTGCGGCATCGCCCGTGGCGTGAGGCTTGATTTCCGTCCCCGCAAGGGTGTGCAGGATGTACGCGTCAACGCCGACATGTACGGCAACTTCACCGTCGACGCCGCCTTGAAGAAAGGCGCCAACAGGGCCCTCTTCGAGATAATCGGTCCCGACGGCAACGTCCTGCGGGTGATACGCGACGCCGTCGACGGCCATGCCGTCTGGAACGACAAGATGCTCGACCCGCTGCTCTGGAGCGCCGAGACCCCCAACCTCTACGCCCTCCGCGTGACGTCCCTCGTGAAAGACAGGCAGCAGGAGACGGTATCCCTGGAGTTCGGATTCCGTACTTCCGAGATAAAGGACGGCCAGCTGCTGGTCAACGGCAAGCCGGTGCTTATCAAGGGCGTCAACCGTCACGAGATGAGTCCAGACGGCGCCTACAACGTCACCAGCGAAGAGATGATACGTGACATACGTCTGATGAAGTCCCTCAATATCAACACCGTCCGCACCTGCCACTATCCCAACGACCCCCTGTGGTACGAACTCTGCGACCGCTACGGCCTCTATGTGATCGACGAGGCTGATATTGAGTCCCACGGCATGTACTACGGTGAAAAGACCTTGGCAAAGAACCCCTTGTACGAGCAGGCCCACCTCACCAGGATGCAGCGGATGGTGTATCGGGACATCAATCATCCGAGCATTATCATCTGGAGCCTTGGCAATGAGGCCGGAAACGGGCCCAATTTCGAAAAGAGTTACGACTGGGTCAAGTCGTTCGACCCTTCCCGTCCGGTGCAGTACGAGCGTGCGGAACTCGACCGTAACACGGATATCTACTGCCCTATGTATGAGAATTATGACGACTGCGAGAAATATGCGAAGTCCAACCCCTCCAGGCCCCTCATCCAGTGCGAGTATGCCCATGCCATGGGCAATTCCCTGGGCGGATTCGCAGAATACTGGGACCTCGTGCGCAAGTACCCGTCCTTCCAGGGCGGATGTATCTGGGACTTCCAGGACCAGGCGCTCCGCTGGCCGTACGACCCCGCCCAGGGCAGGGTGGATGCGGAGAACGGCGCCGGTCCACGGACGGTGTCCAAGCCGGACTGGATATATGTGTTCGGAGGCGACTTCAACACTTACGACGGCACCGACAATTCCTTCAACTGCAACGGCTTAGTATCTCCGGACCGCATTCCCCATCCGGGTGCTGAGGAGGTACGTTACCAGTACCGTTCCATCCTCTGCAGCGCCACTCCGGAGTTGTTCACCGCCGGCAAGGTGATGGTGTACAACGAGAACTTCTTCATCGACCTTTCCCGCTACCGTGTCGACTGGCAGCTGGTCGTAGACGGCGCATCGGTCCAGAACGGGAGCGCCCCCCTGCCTGCAATCGCCCCCCAGGGCTCGTATATAGTCAATCTGGGGTACGCCATTCCCGACGGTCCCGGCCATGACGTCTCGCTGCTGCTCGACTTCATCCTTCTGCGCGACGACGGCCTTATGCACCGCGGCGACGTGGTCGCAAAGGACCAGATAGCCATTTCCCGCGAGCTGGTGTGCCGTCCTACCGGCCTGGCAGGAGATTCCGGCCTGCTGATGTATTCGGAAAAGGACGGAGTGCTGACCGTCCGCGGAATGAACTGGGACGCCTCCTGGGACAAGGGGACCGGAGCCCTCTGCTCCTACAGGATAGACGGCCGCGAACTCATCAAGGCCCCTCTTTTCCCCAGTTTCGGGCGTGCTTTGACGGAAAATGACCTCGGTGCCTCCCGGAAGACCGATCCAATGTGGAAGGCCTGGGCGTGGCCTGAGTTCAAGCCCGCGGCCGTCGAGCTCAACACGCCGGAAGGCGGCGCGATTACCGTCGACGTCACTTACAAACTCCAGTATGCCGACGTGCTTATGCATTACGACGTGCATTCCGGCGGCATAATAGACCTTACGATGTCTCTCAAGGACAACGGACACCTTGCCGAGGCTCCGGACCTCTTCCGCGTCGGGGTCGAATTCGGCATGCCCGGAGAGTATTCGACCGTGAGTTTCTATGGCGACGGGCCTTTCGACACCTACTCCGACCGCCGTACCGCGGCGCGCCTCGGGCACTATGTGCAGGATGTGTGCGAGCGCTACGACTTTGGCGCCGCGCGCCCTCAGGAGCACGGCAACAACACCGGAATCAAGAGTTACAAGGTGGTTGATGCCTCCGGATTCGGCATGGAGCTGACCGGAGAAATCCCCTTCGGCGCTTCAGCCCTTCCGTTCGGCCGGGCCACGCTCGACCTGGGCCGCGGGGAGTGGCGCCATTCGCGCGAGCTGATACCGCTCATGCATAAAGAGAACAGGTCGCTGGGCTCCACTTTCGTGTGCTGCGACCTGTTGCAGATGGGCCTGGGATGCGTGAACTCGTGGGGCAAGCTGCCGCGCGACGAGTATATGGTGCACCCTGCGGAGTATCAGTTTATACTGTCAATATCTCCTTCTCTTTAGCGGCGACAATTTCGTCCACGGCCTTGACCTTCTTGTCGGTCAGCTTCTGGACTTCGTCTTCGGCTTCCTTTTCGACATCCTCTGAAAGACCGTCGTTCTTCTGGGCCTTTTTGAGGATGTCGAAGGCGTCGCGGCGGGCGTTGCGGATGGTTATCTTGGTGTTTTCTCCGGTGGCCTTGGCCTTCTTTATAAGGTCGCGGCGACGCTCCTCGGTGAGGGCGGGGATGGTGCAGCGAATGATTTCACCGTTGTTCTGGGGAGTAAAGCCGAGGTTGGCGTCCATGATGGCCTTCTCGATCTTGGGAATCATGTTCTTTTCCCAGGGCTGGAGGGCGAGGGTCTTGGCGTCGGGGGCGGAGATGGAAGCTACCTGGTGTATCGGGGTGGGCGCTCCGTAGTAGTCGACCATCAGTCCGTTGAAAATCGAAGGGTTGGCCTTGCCTACCCTGTAAGTCTTGAGGTCTTCCTCAAGGAAGTTCAGCGCGTCCTGCATCTTGCTTTCTGCGCCTGTAACGATTTCTTTTGCTCTGTCTGTTAACATATCTTTCTATTATCTTTTCCTGTTCCTGTTTGTCATTTCATTTTTCTCTTGACATTCCGCATTCTCCTGTCATTTCGAGCGTGGTCGGGAATTCTCCTACGCATGAACCACAGTGCCGACGGGCAGACCTTCCAATACGCGTGCCAGATTGCCCTTCTTGGAAATGTCGAACACTACGATGGGCACGGGGCCCTGCTCGCAGAGGGCGTATGCCGTCTGGTCCATGACTTTGAGGTGGTCGGCCAGGGCCTTGGAGAAGGTGAGTTCCTCATAGCGGGTTGCGGTGGGATCCTTCTCGGGGTCTGCGGTATAGACACCGTCGACGCGTGTGCCTTTGAGGAGGGCGTCGGCGCCAAGCTCGAGGGCGCGGAGAGCCGCTCCTGAATCGGTGGTGAAGAAGGGGCTGCCGGTGCCTCCGGCGATGAGGGCTACGCCTCCCTTTTCCAACACGGCGACGGCGTTGTCCCTGTTATAATAGCGGGCGTGGGGCTCCATGGGGGTTGAGGTGAAAACCTCAGCGTTGATGCCCTGGCTGCGGATGGCGCTGGAAAGGGCGAGGGAGTTGATGACGGTGGCGAGCATGCCCATGCGGTCGCCGGTGACGCGGTCGAAGCCTTTGCCGACTCCCTGGAGGCCGCGGAAGATGTTGCCTCCGCCGTTGACTATGGCTATCTGGTAACCGGCCTTTACGGCATCGGCGATTTCTTCTGCGAATGCTTTAAGGCTTTCCGGGTCGAGGCCTTTTCCGGTGGGGCCTCCGAGGCTTTCGCCGCTCAGTTTCAGTAGGACTCTCTTGTACATTTTAGTGCTTTTACATTGGCCGAAGGGCAAAAATATCTGAAATTTATTATATTTGCAAACAGTTTTTGTTCAAACCTATGTTTATATTCAATTCCTCCATCGGAAAAAAGTTCATTCAGGCAGTCAGCGGCGCCTTTCTGGTATTTTTCCTGCTGCTTCACGGAACCATCAATTTCTTCTCCGTCATTGATTCTTTCCTTGGCAGATACGGCTTGGTAGCGGCAGACGAGGCCCTCTTCAGCAAAGGAGACGGGCTGTTCAAGCTCGGATGCGATTTCATGTCCCTTCCCATAGTCGACATAATGGTCCCCGTTCTGGCTCTCGGATTCATTGTCCATGTTGTCTATGGCATCTGGCTGACCGTCAGCAACATCATCTCCCGCGGCGGTTACAAGCGTTACGAGGTGGGCAGCAAGGCCGCGGCCGATTCCTGGTCCGCCCAGAATATGGCAGTTCTCGGAGTTATAGTACTCGGAATCATATTCTTCCACCTGACTCACTTCTGGGCCAGGATGCAGCTTCCCGAGATGTTCGGCATAGGTAATTTCGAGAACAATCCTTATCTGCTTCTCAACCTTACGTTCGGCAAGTGGTGGATGGTCCTTATCTATCTCATCTGGTTCGCCGCCATCTGGCTGCACCTCAACCACGGCTTCTGGAGCATGTTCCAGACCGTCGGATGGAACGGCAAAACCTGGTTCAAGAGGGTAAAGGTAATCGGCACCATAGTCGCCAGCATCATCATTCTCCTCTTCGCCGCCACGGCCGTCAACGCCTTCCTCCAGAGCAACGGCCTCATAGCATAGCAATTCCAACCTATTTAAATAACTACCCGAATCCGGCCGGTGACTGTTCATCGGCCGGTTTCTTTTTCGGCGCAGCCTTTCGGATGCCGGAAAAATGATTATCTTTGCAGGACAATTCGGGGTGTGGCGCAGTTGGCTAGCGCATCTGGTTTGGGACCAGAGGGTCGAAAGTTCGAGTCTTTTCACCCCGACAATTTAAGCCGCTCGGACGAGCGGCTTAAATTGTCTCAACTATTCCCACTGGGGAATGGATTCCCCAGACCCCTTCTAGAAATTGAACCTCAGGCCGGCGTCCATGTTGAACATGAAGGGCTTGTCGGTGCGGAGGGATTTGGGCTGGTTGCCGTGGAAGTAGTAGCGGACGGCCGGGTCCAGATAGAGGCTGAGGTTGCCTCCCAGGGGGAACTCGACACCCATGCCGAGTGCGACCGAGAACTGCATTGCGCCTGCCTTGTCCTTGACGGCAGTGCCAGGGGAGGACATGAGGCGATAGTTGTTGGAGACGCAGATCTCTGCTGCGCCGCCGCCCCATGCATAGAGGTTGAGGAGGCCGTCTGCGGTGCTGAGGATGTCGTAGTATGCGTTGACGGGAACGCCCGCATACTGCACGGCGTGATAGATACTTCCGGTATAACTGTCTGAATAAGTTCCTGTGAATGTCCTCGTGAGGAGGGAATACTCGAGGCCGGTACCAAGCGAGAACTTGTCTCCGAGGTGGACCCTGGTGCCTATGCCGATGGTGAAGGGGATGCCGTAGGTGGAGGTGCTGCTCTCGGAGATGCCGGCGTCGGGTGAACCTGCGCCCGGAGCCATCTGGCTGATGCCGGAGCCGCCGTAGGTGAGGTTGGAATCGTTGCCGCCGACACCGCCCTGGGCGTAAAGTCCGCTGATGCGGACGCCGGAGGCCTTGGGCGCGGCATTCTCTATTTCCGCCCACCTGGCGGCGTCTTCCTCGGAATATGAGCTGTCCTGTGCGTCGATGCCGGAAGGCTGGCCGTTATCGGATACCGGCTCAACGGCGGAAGCGGCCTCGCTGCTGCCGGAAACCTGCTCCTCTGCGGAAGCCGGGGCGGAATCGCTTTCCGTGGTGATGGAGGCGGCAGGGGAGCTGAAAGTCTTTCCGGAGGACTTGATATGTTCAGCAGCCGGCAGGGCGGCCGTCTCTTCTGAAGGCGCGGCGGGCTCGGTTACCTGCGCTACGGGGGCGTCTTCCTCTGCAGGAGCGACGACCTGGGCGACTATATTCTCAGGAACGCGGGTGTCTTTGCCGTTCCAGGTGAAGAACACCCCGGCGGCAAGGGCCGCAAAGGCGAAAGCGGGTACGGCCCACTTCCACCAGGCGGCTGCAGCATCCAGACGCCCGGACACGGCACGCCAGACCCGCCGGGGTGCCTTAACCTCGGCGTCTTGGAGCATCGACCGGATTTGACGGTCAAATTCTTGCCAGTTGTCCTGCATCATAGATTCATTTTTTCAGCTTTGCCTGTAACATGGCCCTGGCCCTCAGGAGCTGGGAACGGGAAGTGGCTTCCGAGATTCCGAGCTGCCCGGCTATCTCCGCGTGGGAATAGCCTTCCACGACATACATATTGAATACCGTGCGGAATCCGGGAGGAAGCTGGGCTATGGCACGTTCCAGCTCCTTGTAGCTTATCTGCTGTATGGCGGACGGAGCTTCGCTGGAGACGTTCCATGCCTCTTCGACGTCCATGCTGTCCTTGAGTATGTCGTTTTTTCTGAGGTACATCAGAGCAGTGTTGACAAAGATCTTTCTGGCCCAGCCCTCGAAGGAACCTTCCCCCGAGTAGGAGTCAAGTTTGGCGAACAGCGTCACAAACCCTTCCTGGAGCACGTCCTCGGCTGTTTCCCTGTCTGGCATGAAGCGCAGGCAGACGGCATACATTTTGCCGGAGAGAGCGTCGTAGATGGCTTTTTGTGCACGTCTGTCACCTTCCTTGGCTTTGGGTATCCAAGAATTAAGATGCGATTTGTCGGCAAAAAGTTGCATCGTTCCTCAAAAAAACTCAAAATGCCCGGACACGCAAAGCATAAACTCCGAACCAGTTTGCGAAAATAGGCAAAAAATCAATACTTTTGTACCGAGATGAGAAAACTCCTGCTCAGTTTGTGCCTTGCGGCCCTCCTTTCCTCGCTCTCCGCCACAGCCCAAAACAGGCCCGCGAGAGGCGCAGAAGCCATTCCCGACGGCGAAAGCCACCCGGAAACCATCTCCCTCGAGAACGCTGTCCTGGACGCCGTCTGCCTCATTGAATCCGGCGATTATGCATCCGCCCGCACCATCCTGGATTCCCTGGACCGCAGCTGTCCGCAGGATCCCGCGACCCAGTATTACCTCGGCCTCTGCACCTATATGGCAAGGGACATTCCCGCCACCGTCGGGCACTTCGAAAAGGCCGCCGCGCTCGACAGCACCAACACCTGGTACCGTGAGACACTGGCCAATCTCTACATCAATTCAGGAGAGGCGGCCAAGGCCGGCGAATTGTTTACGAAGCTGTCGATCGAGAATCCGGCCCGTTTCCGCAACGCCTACACCCTTGCGCTGATGGCCGACGCCTACCGCATGAGGCGCGACTACGACTCCCTGTTCTCCACCCTTCACGAACTCGTCCGCGGCGACGACGCCGACGACGAGATGAAATACCGAGCCCTCATGGGTGCCCTGGGAGGATTCGACACCCGCACCTTCAACTCCATCCTTCCGCGCATCGATTCCCTGATGGTCAGTTACATAGAGGCCGAGCCGGGAAGCGTCCACGCGCACGAACTCCACATGGAATCCGCAGCTGGCCTGGACGACCATGCCACCGTCATACAGGAGTGCCGCGAACTCATTGCGCTCCAGCAGCAAGACAGCTCCAAGGTCGTATCCTATCTATCCATAATTGGCGACAGCTATCATCAGTCCGGCGACAACCGCAACGCCTACAAGACTTACGAGCAGGCTCTCAAGATCCAGCCTGACTACTGCCCGGTGCTCAACAATTACGCCTATTTCCTGAGCCTGGAGAAGCGCCGCCTGTGCAAGGCTGAAAGGATGAGCCGCATCACCATCGAGAAGGAGCCGGACAACGCCACTTACCTCGATACCTACGGCTGGATACTCTATCTCCGCCGCAAGGCTGCCAAGGCCAAACCGTATTTCAAGCACGCCATGCTCTACGGCGGCAAGGACAGCGCCGTCGTGCTGATGCATTACGCGATTGTCCTCAAGGCGCTTGGCGAAGACGAACTGTCCACCTATTACAAGAACCTGGCAGAAAGCAAGAACAAATGAGAATCCTCCGTCCGCTCATAATCCTACTTCTTGTCCTGACGTGCGCAGCGCCCGCACCGGCGCAGTCGCTCTCCCGTACGCGCGACCGCAAGGCCCGTCTGGAGAAGGACATCAAGACACTGGAGAAACAGCTCAACGCCGCCCGCCAGAAGGAGAATACCGCCGCCGGCCAGCTGAACCTGCTGCATGCCCAGACTACTGCGCGCCGCGAACTCCTTCGCGAGAGCGAGAGCGAACTCAAGATCCTCTCCGACAGCGTCCGCTCCTGCCGCAGGCGCATCGACACCCTTTCCAGCCGCATCGACACCATGTCCGGACGCTACACGCGCCTGCTCAAGAGCGCCTACAAGAACCGCGACACCCGTGTCTGGTACATGTATATCCTGGCCAGCGACAATTTCGGCCAGGGGGTGCGCCGATACGGATACCTGCGCCGCCTGTCCCGCGAACTGAACGTCCAGGGCAAGGCGCTGAAGGCCGAGCGCGACACCATGGCCGCCCTCCGCGAAAGACTCGAACGCCTGCAGTCGGACGCCCGTGCCGTACGCGATGCCCGCGCCAGCGAAGTGCAGAAGCTCCACCGCGAGGAGGAGCAGTCCCGTGCTCTGGTCCAGCGGCTCCAGAACGACAGGGACAAATATATCCGTCAGCTCAACTCGAAACGCAAGGAGGTCGAGGCCCTCAACCGGGAAATCGAGCGCCTGATCGCCGCCGAGATGGACAAGGGCGGCAAGAAAACCGGCGGGAAGACCACCGGCGGCGGAAAGAAGACATCTACTAAAATCGACACTGCGCTTTCCAACGAATTCGCCGCCAACCAGGGCAAGCTTCCATGGCCTGCGGAAGGCCGCGTCGTCAGCCACTTCGGGCGCAATCCACATCCTGTCTACACCAAGCTGGAAATGCCGTTCAACAACGGCGTAGGCCTTGCCGTGGAGCCGGACGCCCCCGTGAAGGCGGTGTTCAACGGTACTGTCAAGCAGATAGTGATGATTCCGGGATACAACCAATGCATCCTGGTGCAGCACGGCGAGTATTTCACCTTCTACTGCAAGCTCGGCTCAGTGGGGGTCAAGTCCGGCGACAAGGTCAAGACGGGGCAGGTGATAGGGCACGTGGCCACCATGGGGGACGAGACGCAGCTGCACTTCCAACTCTGGAAGGGCAAGGACCCCCAGAATCCGGAAAAGTGGTTGAGAAAATAGGAAATTAATCCTCTCCGATAACCCAGACGAGTACGTGGCGGTCGAAGGTCATGTACTGGAGTTTGAGTTCTTCCTCGTAGCCGTCCTTGTTGATGAAGGTGGCGTCAAGCTCGCCTTCCTCGCGGGGACGGACGTCTTCTATCTCGATCTGCTCCGCGAAGTCCACGTGGTACTGGGACATCTTCTTGTAAACGGCCTCCTTGGCGCACCAGTAGATGGCAAGCTGGGTGCGGCGGTCGACCTCGTCGTCGTCGAGTTCGTCGATTTCGTCCTCGGAGAGCGCCTTCTTCTCCACTGCGGAAAAATCGCGGTCGAGGGACTCGCAGTCGATGCCGACTTCGTCGACGTCGTTGAGGATGATGGCGACGTATTTGTCTGTATGGGTGATGCTGATATTGATGGCGTTGTTCTCGATGTAGGGCTTGCCGTTGTCGTGGTGGCTGAGATAAACCTTTTCTTCGAACATGACGTCAAGAAGGGCGCGTACGGCCAGCTTCTGCTTGCGTACGGATTCGCTTTTTATGTATGAGATTTCCTCCAGTTCGTCGGAGGGGATGGATGTGAGGGCACGGAGTTCTTCCTCTGTTTCCGTGATTTGCCAGACGCCTATGCGCGAGTGATAGTCGTCGTCGAGATCTTTCTGTAGATAAAGTGCCATAAACGTTTATAACGGAGCAAAGATAATCAATTTTTCATAATAAATAGAAAATTTGTAAATTTGAGCCTCGAAACGGAAACACTGTAACGCGATATGAAATATCTTACAAACGAAAAGCTTACCATAGTCGGCGCCGGCGGCATGATCGGCTCCAACATGGCCCAGGCCGCCCTCATGCTCGGCCTTACCCCCAACATCTGCCTCTACGACATATATGAGCCCGGTGTTTACGGAGTCGCGGAAGAAATGTACCACTGCGCTTTCGAAGGCGCCAACATCACCTGGACCACCGATCCCGAGGTCGCCTTCACCGGTGCCAGGTACATAGTGTCTTCCGGCGGCGCCCCCCGCAAGGACGGCATGACCAGGGAAGACCTCCTCAAGGGCAACTGCCAGATCGCCGCCGAGTTCGGCGACTTCATCAAGAAGTACTGCCCCGACGTCAGACACGTCGTCGTCATCTTCAATCCCGCCGATGTCACGGCCCTCACCGCCCTCATCCATTCCGGCCTCAAGCCCAATCAGCTCACATCCCTCGCCGCCCTGGACAGCACCCGCCTCCAGGAGGCCCTCGCAACCGAATTCGGCGTGCAGCAGAGCAAGGTCGTCGGCGCCCGCACCTACGGCGGACACGGCGAGGCCATGGCGGTCTTCGCAAGCAAAGTCCTCATCGACGGCGAGCCCCTCGCCAGCAAGAACCTCAGCGTGGACAAGTGGGCGGAAATCAAGTTCAACACCGTGCAGGGCGGTTCCAAGATCATCAAGCTCCGCGGCCGCAGCTCCTTCCAGAGCCCCGCATACCAGGCGGTCAAGATGATCGAGGCCGCTATGGGCGGCGAGCCTTTCCTCTGGCCCGCAGGCTGCTTCGTCAACTCCCCCGAGCTCGGCTTCGAGAACGTCTTCATGGCAATGCCCACGGTCATCGACAAAGACGGTGTCCATTACACCGCTCCCGAGGGCACTCCCCAGGAAATGGCCGACCTCAAAGCCTCCTACGAGCACCTCTGCAAGATGCGCGAGGAGATTATCCAGCTCGGTATCGTCCCGGCAATCAAGGACTGGCACAAAGAGAATCCCAACCTGTGATAATCCAGGCGCACGATATACGCAAGAACTTCGGCTCCCTTCAGGTTTTGAAGGGAGTCGATTTGGAAGTTGCCCCCGCCGAGGTTCTCGCCGTCACCGGAGCTTCCGGTGCGGGCAAGACCACGCTTCTGCAGATACTCGGAACGCTCCTTTCCCCGGACGCCGGAACCCTCGTCATAGACGGCACCACGGTGTTTGACGGCACTTCCCGCCCCCTCAAAGGGGACGCCCTGGCGGCATTCCGCGGCAAGAGGATCGGATTCGTCTTCCAGGCCCACCACCTGCTTCCCGAATTCAGCGCGCTGGAGAACATTATGATTCCCGCCCTCATCGCCGGCCGCCCCGCATCGGACTCACGCAAGGACGCCTTACGCCTTCTGGACCTGGTAGGACTTAAAGACCGCGCCACCCACAAGCCTTCCGAGCTTTCCGGCGGCGAGCAGCAGCGCGTCGCCATCGCCCGCGCCCTGGTCAACAGCCCGGCGGTCCTCTTTGCAGACGAGCCCACCGGCAACCTCGACTCCGTCACCAAGGAAGAGATACACAAGCTGCTGTTCGGCGTGCGCGACAGCCTCGGCCAGACGCTGGTAATTGTCACGCATGACCCTGCCCTCGCCGGCATCTGCGACCGCAGCCTTGCAATGAAAGACGGCCAGTTCGTATGACCGTCCGGGAGAAAATAGAACTTCTCCCCCACAGCCCCGGCGTCTACCGCTATTACGACGACAAGGGGACAGTCATATATGTAGGAAAGGCGAAAGACCTCTACAAACGCGTCCACCAGTATTTCGTCCCTCCCGAGAGGCTCAACACCAAGACCCGTATCCTCGTCGGAAAGATTGCCGACGTGCAGTATTCAGTCGTCGCCACCGAAGCCGACGCCCTGCTGCTGGAGAACAACCTCATCAAGCAGTACAAGCCCCGGTACAACATCCTGCTGAAGGACAGCAAGACCTACCCCTGGATCTGCGTCACCCGGGAGCCGTTCCCCCGCGTGTACCTCACGCGCCGCGTGGAGCAGAACGGCTCGCTCTACTTCGGCCCGTACAGCAGCGTAGTGCATGCCAGGAGCCTGCTGGAGTTCTTCGGCGGCAACTGGCCCCTGCGCACCTGCAGGCACAAAATCGACTCCGACGTAATCCTTCGCGGCAAGATCCGCCCGTGCCTGGACTGGCATATCGGACGGTGTGCAGGATGCTGCGCCGGCAAGGTGTCGCAGGAAGAATACAACGGCTGGATCGACGAGATCGTCCACCTGCTGCGAGGCGGCGTAAGCGAGGTGATCGCCAGGTACCGGGCCGCCATGAAGGAGGCCTCCGACAGGCTCGATTTTGAGTCGGCGCAGTACTGCAAGGAGCGTGCGGACGCACTCCAGAGGCATTACGCCAAGTCCGTCATCACGTCCGACAAAGACCGCGACCTCGACGTTTTCGCCCTCACCTTCGACGGTGCCGATGCCTTCGGGGCTTTCCTGCGCGTGCGCGGCGGCGCCATCGTCCAGAGCCTCAACCTCGGATTCAAGATGCAGATCGAAGAGGAGCCCGCGTCCGTTCTCAGCACCTTCATCGCGGAAATCGAGTCCAAATTCGGCGCACTCGCCAGGGAGATAATCGTTCCGTTCATGCCTGATGTGGAAATCGACGGAGTCGCCTTTACGATTCCCGCAAGAGGGGACAAGCTCACCCTGCTGAACCTCGGCGCCCGCAACGCCCGGGAGCTTCAGTTCAACACCCTGAAGCAGCGGGAGCACACCAATCCCGACGAATTCCGCCAGGGGGTGATGGAAGAGCTGCAGAAGGCCCTCGGAATGAAGGAACTGCCGCGGCATATCGAATGCTTCGACAATTCCAACCTGCAGGGAACCAACCCGGTGGCGTCCTGCGTGGTGTTCCGGGACGCAGAACCAAGCAAGAAGGATTATCGCAAGTTCAAGGTTAAGACTGTAATAGGCGCCAACGACTACGCCTCCATGAAGGAGATTGTCAACCGGCGCTATTCCCGCATGCTCGACGAGGCCCCGGACGACCTGCCGCAGCTGGTGGTGATCGACGGCGGCGCCGGGCAGCTGAACTTCGCCTGGCAGGCCATCTGCGAACTGGGCCTGCAGGACAGGATGTACGTAATAGGTCTTGCCAAACGCCTGGAGGAGGTTATCCGGATAGGGGACCCGTATCCGTTGTTCATCGACCGCAACAGCCAGGCGCTCAAGCTCCTGCAGCGTGCGCGCGACGAGGCCCACCGCTTCGGCATCACCTTCCACCGTTCGCTGCGCAGCAAAGCGGCCGTACACAGCGCCCTGCGCGACATTCCGGGCGTCGGGCCGCGCACCGAGGAGCGCCTGCTGCTGCACTTCGGCTCCGTCG
>JAFZZW010000035.1 GCA_017615615.1 Bacteroidales bacterium | reverse complement strand
ACCGGCCCGGCGCAGCTCGACGCCCTCGATCGGGAGGGCAACGGCCAGGTAATCAGCGCCTTCCGCCTGCATCATCGAAGCGAATTCGACAGCTCCGTGGCCATAGGCGTTGGCTTTGACCAGCACCAGTAGCTTGGTAGCCGGACGCAGCAGGCTCCGGAAGTATCTGTAGTTCTTCCGGGCCGCCGGCAGGCTGAGCTCCAGCCGGGAGAAGTCGTTGGCTCCGTTCATCCTTTATTCGACGAAAGCGACTATCTCACCTTTGACCACTTCCCTGCCCTGGACGCCCGTGACAGCGACGATACGGCCGCTGCGGGCGGGAACTATTTCTTCAAGGCCGTAACGCGTCTGCACGTAGCCGCAAGCTTCACCTGCAGTTACAGCCGTACCCGGGACGGGGGCCCTGGAGTCGTCCCTGACATCCACTTCCCATAGCAGCTGGCCCTTGGCGGGGGCGCATACAGGCACAGCGGAAGGGTATTTTTCGGCATATTGCTGCACGTCGAATCGGGGCTCGTCAACCACCGGGCGCTTGACCACGATGGGAGCGCCGGCCTTGGCCTTGAGTTCCTCGAGGTCGTGTTCGAAACGCTCGCGTGCTATGCCGCTGCGATAGTCGCGGTACTGCCGCTCATGCATCGCAAGCTCAAAGAGCTCTTCGTCGTCAGGACCGCAGTCCCAGCCTTCTTCCTCCATCATTTTGCGGAACTTGGGCAGTTCGTCCGGATACTCGTCCTGGGGGTTGCCGGTATAGAACTCGAAGCCTTTGGATTTCGCGAGCTCAATGATTTCGGGGGCAAGAGGGCCGGGCAGCCTGCCCATTTTGCCCAGTATCATGCCCCAGGTATCCTTGTCGATGGAGCTGAAGCGGGGTTTGCCCTGCGCCATGGCGAAGAGGTTCATGAGGGCGGTATTCTTGACATACTGGCTGAAGGGGGTGACGAGCGGCGGGTAGCCGAGCCTCGGCCATACGTATTCCACTTCGCTGAACAGCTTGACCATCAGGGTGTCGATATCGCTCTCTGGCTTGCCCGCGGCCTTTTCGGCAGCGTTGATGGCGGCCTGGAAGCCTTTGAGGTCAGCCATCATAGAGCCCATCATTCCGCCAGGGAGGCCGCAGCCTACGAGCAGTGAGGTCATTTTGGCGTTGCTCGGGTTGATCCAGTAGCCCAGGAAGTCATCTATAAACTCCTGAGTCAGGGAGCGCACCTGCATGTATGCGTCCATGTTGATATCTTTGACCAGGAATCCGTCCGCCTTCAGCATCTGCTGGATTGTGATGACGTCGGGATGCACTTTACCCCACGACAGAGGCTCCACGGCCACGTCCAGATAATCTGCGCCGGCCCTTGCGACCTCAAGCATGGAGGCGGTCGAGAATCCGGGGCCGCTATGGCCGTGATACTGTACGATGATATTGGGATACTTGGTCTTGATTTCCTTGACCAGACGGCCGAGTACGCTGGGCCTGCCCACACCGGCCATGTCCTTGAGGCAGATTTCGTCGGTGCCGTATTCAACCAGGTGCTTTACGACATCCATGTAGTACTCTACCGTATGGACGGGTGAATGGGTTATTGAAAGGGCTGCCTGGGAGACCATGCCCGCCTTCTTGGCGTATTCGACGCTGAGACGCAGGTTGCGGTGGTCGTTGAGGCCGCAGAAGGAGCGGGCGATGTCGGTGCCCTGGGCCTTCTTGACCTTGAACATGAGCTCACGGACGTCTGCGGGGACGGGGTACATGCGGAGGGCGTTGAGTCCCCTTTCGAGCATGTGGGTCTGGATGCCGGCCTTGTGGAAGGGGGCGGTCCAGACGCGGACGGACTTGTTGGGGTTCTCGCCGTACAGGAGGTTTACCTGCTCGAAGGCGCCGCCGTTGGTCTCTACGCGGTCGAAGCATCCCATGTCGATGATGGCGGGCGCGACGCGGACCAGCTGGTCCGCCCTGGGCTGATATTTGCCCGACGACTGCCACATATCCCTGTAAACGAGTGAAAATTTTATTTCTCTTGCCATACAGCCTTAAAAATATCAATTCACAAATATAATAATTATTGGCCGATTCTTAAAGAATCGTATAAATATCGCAGGCCGTGTCCGGATGTGACGCACAGTGGCGTATCTTTGCATCGCCATGAAGATTTCAGACATGAGCGAGGCTGACAGGCCTCGGGAAAAACTTCTCCGGCTCGGAGCGGAGTCCCTCGGAAATGCCGAGCTGATCGCCGTGCTGCTGCGCAGCGGCAGGCCGGGCGAAAGCGCCGTGGAGATGGCCCACCGGCTGCTGTCCCTTGTCGGCGGCAGGCTCACGGGACTGTTCGAATGCGACTCGGGGTATCTCGCGTCGCGGCCGGGGGTCGGCACCTCCCGCGCCGCAGCGCTGGTTGCGGCATTCGAGCTCGGGCGCCGCTTCATGCTTGAAGCCGGCGATCCGCAGATTGCCCTGACCAATGCCCAAAGAGTCTATCAGCACATGCTCCCCCGCCTGAAGGGCCTCACACACGAGGAAAGCTGGATAATCCTCCTGGACCAGAAAATGCAGGAGATCAAAACCGTAAAGGTCTCCGTCGGTGGCCGCAAAGCCACCGTGATGGACAAAACCCTCATAGTCCGCAAAGCCCTTGAGGCAGGCGCGCAGGCACTTGTCCTGGTCCACAACCACCCCACCGGCGACCCCGCCCCTTCACGCAGCGACATTAGCGAAACCCGCCTGCTGCAGAATGCCTGCGACGCCTGCAACCTGCGCCTTCTGGACCACATCATAATCGCCGACGAACACTTTTACAGCTTCGTCGACGAAAAAAAGTATTGATTATTAAAAATAATGCTTATATTTGCAGTCCCAAACGGGGTATTAGCTCAGTTGGTAGAGCGTTTGAATGGCATTCAAAAGGTCAGCGGTTCGATTCCGCTATGCTCCACAAAGGCAAATTACTGATTATTAAGCAGTTACAAGACTCCTGGAAAGCAAATTCCGGGAGTTTTTTTTCGTGTTTCCCATGCTTATTGACCGGCATTGGATGTCTGACGGGACAAATTTTTACCGTCTAAGGGTCTCAGTACACCGTGACAGAAGGTATATTAAGACCAATATTCGGGTCAAAAGAAACGAGCTTTCTTCGGATGGCAGGCTCAAAATTGCCGAGAAACGGCGCTCCCTTGAGAATCTTGTCCGGAAAACGGAGGAAATAGTGTCTACCATTGACTGCTACTCCCTCCCATCCATGAATCTTGCAGGCTTCTATTATCTTTGCAGCTCAAACGAATTGGGATGCAACTGTCACAATATTGCCTATTACCACGTTTCGGCCAGCTTCAGGCCTTCGGCGATGCAGGCTTCAACCTTTTCTTCTATCTGCGCGTGAGTGCTGTAGTCCATATTCCGGGCGGAGATGGTGGTGAGCCCGCCCAGGTTCCACAGGGAGCCGAGGGCTTTCAGATACGGAGTGGCTTGCTCGAGAGGGCTGCCGGTGGGAATATCCATTCCGCGGGTCGTGATGTACAACACTTTGGGGGCTTTGCAGAGGCCTACGCAGGTTTTGCCGGTGTCGGTGAAGGTAACGTCGAAGAGGGACGTCTGCTCGAAGAAACACTTCAGGACTGCCGGGAAGCTCATGTCCCAAAAGGGGGCGACGATCATGATGCGGTCGGCTTTGGCTATGTCATTCGCGGCTGCCAGTGCCCAGGAAGGGACCTCACCTCTTGTGCGTCCGGCATACAGCTCCGGCGTCAGCGGCACGATGCCGTCCATTTCCGGCAAGTCGTACCTTATCGTTTCGTAGCGTTTGGAAAGGGCCTCGATGACAGGCTCCGCGATGCGGAGGGTGCGGGAATCGGCCTGACGGACGCAGGCGTTGATGACTAGGAGCTTCATAAACGATTCAGTGATTGAAGAAGTTATCAGTGAACCAGATAAGACAGGATGTCATTCCAGACTTCCTGGTGGGCGGTTTCGTTGTGAATCTCGTGGCGGAGTCCGGGATAGACCTTCAGGGTCACATCGGTGTAGCCCCAATCCTTCATTGTCTGTACCGCTTTGTCAAGGGACTTGTCATCAATCCGGCAGGGATCTTCCGCCCCGGAAATAAAGCGTACGGGAAGCTTGGGGTTGCCGGCCTTGCCGTCTTTGGAGTAGCAGTCTTTCATCAAGAGAAGCAGATTCAGAAAACCGTCTGCGGTGAAAACATATTGGCAGAGAGGGTCGGAATGATATGCTTTGAGTATCTCCGGATCCGAACATACCCAGGCGGACGCCCAGCCTTCTTCTTTGAAAGGCTTGTTGTATGTACCGAAAGACATCGCCTGAAGGATACCGGGGCGATAATGCCAGCCTTTGATGCGGCCGATCAGCTTTGCCAACAGGATCCCACCACCCTTGGCCGGATTGTCAGATGGGCAGCCGCAAACAATCAGGCAGTCAATCAGATTGTCGTAGCGCTTGGCGTAGCTACGGACTGCCATAGACCCCATACTATGGCCGAAAAGCGCGAGAGGCACGCCGGGCCACTTGTTCCTGGCCCATTCAGTCACCGCCTTCAAATCCTCCACGAGATGCAGCCATCCGTCTTTACCCATATATCCAAGGTCTGCTTCAGACTTAACCGAAGCACCGTGCCCCCGGTGGTCGTTGCACACCACGGCATATCCATTGGCGGTAAGGAACTCCATCAGAGGGATATACCTTTCTTTGTGTTCGCACATTCCGTGGGCTATCTGTACGATGCCTTTGGGCGTGTCGGCAGGTGCCGAATAAATCAGCGAAAGCTGAAGTCC
The DNA here is from genome assembly GCA_017615615.1 of Bacteroidales bacterium. Classification (GTDB taxonomy): domain Bacteria; phylum Bacteroidota; class Bacteroidia; order Bacteroidales; family UBA932; genus Cryptobacteroides. Next base: position 46,507 of record JAFZZW010000035.1, on the reverse strand, counting down.
GTCGGCGGGAGAAGAAATTGCACTCGTATTCATAACCGCAAAGATAGTTTTTTCCTTGCAAGAACAGATACGAATTGTTTGTCGGAGATGATAGATTCTGCAGACTGAAGCGTCTTTATTCTGCAACACCTGTTCTATGACCGACAAAATAATCCTCAATATCCACCACAGCGACGACTACACAGACTATCTTTTCCTTACTGCCGGGCTGACGGACAAGCGGATCGTTCCGATTATTGACCCTACGCCCGCCGAAATCAAAGCACAATCAGACATCAACACACTGGTGCTCGGATGCTACAATTCACGCCGGGAACCGAGACCAGAGGACAGCGTTGCGTCATATGATGCGACGACGCACAACATTCAGCTGCTTTCCAAACGCTATCTCCTTGAGGACGGGGCCGTCAACGCCACCCAGGCCGAACTGGCACGAACCACAATCCAGGAAAAGCTCGACTGTTTCCTCTACTCCGAAGACAACCTTCACGAGTATTACCGGCGGAACTTCCCTCTCCTCTGGAGGAAAAGGCCGACGATTTATGACAATCCACACCTTTTCTTTGCTAAAACCGGCATGTTCAACAGCTCCGACTGGTCATACTTCCCTCTCGGCGTCTTGCTCAAGGCCATCGAAGAAAACGAAGACCTGTTCCGAGCCGGAAAGAAAGGCTGCAACTGCGAAGAACCACCTCTTATCATTGATTTCGACACCAATCATGAGGGGCGGTATGACAACAGCTATCTTCTCTACACCTGGTGCCCCCGCTGCCATTCCCGCCGGGAAGTCGGCACGGATTACATCGGCGGTTATGAATCCTGTCTGATATCCACCTACCGTGACTACGACCGCAGACAGGGCTTGAGCGCCCTCACACTTTTCGACGTTATCGAGCAACTTTCAATATCGAACTATGTCTAATATCCGAGTAAGCACAACCGAACTCATGCAGATGCTGGAGATGACTCCGGCGCATCACAACCTGATGCTGGTGGGACGCCACGGCATCGGCAAGTCCGAAATCCTAACCGAATACTTCTCCAAGCAGGGCATGCCCGTTGTGGCGCTCTTCCTTGGCCAGATGGCCGACCCGGGCGACCTCATCGGCATTCCTTCCAAGAACGAACGGACCGGCAAGACCGAGTTCATGCCGCCGTACTGGTTCCCGCTGGACGGCAAGCCCATCGTCCTCTTCCTCGACGAGCTCAACCGCGCCCGTCCGGAGATTCTCCAGACCATCATGGACCTGGCCCTCAACCGTAAGCTCGCCGGACGCCAGCTCCCTGAGGGCAGCCGCATCATCAGCGCAGTCAACGAGGGCGAACAGTATCAGCTGACCGACCTGGACCCGGCACTCGTGAGCCGCTTCAACATCATCAACTTCCAGCCCACCGTGCAGGAATGGCTCCTCTGGGCCAAGCGCGAAGGGGTCGATCCCCGCGTCATCGGCTTCATCGAGGGAAACAGCCTCTGGCTGGACCGCGACGCCGATGCCAAGGAGAACGAAGACACCGGTCTGGACAAAACTCCCGACCGCCGCGCATGGAAGCGTGTGTCCGACATCATCAAGGGCGCCGACGTGCTAACCACCCTCCACCAGAAGGTAATCGCCTCCGTCGTTGGAGCCAAAGCCACCGTCGCATTCATGGGGGCCGTCAACAACAAGAAGGTCGTGTCCGGCAAGGACATCCTCTACAACTTCGGGAAGGTGAAGGAGAAGCTCGCCCCATACTCCCTGCACGAGATGTCCATAGTCAACGATGGAGTCTTCCGTCTGCTTGAGGTGGAGAAAGTGCCGGCCGAAAAGAAGGCAGACGTGAAGAAGAACCTCAACGATTACTTCGACTATCTGGTGAAGAACCGCAAGGAGGCCGCCGCCCACTTTGCCAACCTCTATGTGCAGCAGACCTATCCCAATGCGGTTGCATTCATCGCCCGGGAGTGCCAGGTGCTCACGATGACTCTGGTCCTTTACGTCAAAAGCATAAAGTAGATGAGGGCACGGTTCGACAAGATATTCGAGCGCTGGTTCGTCAGCGAGCCTGCGCTCTTCGTCGTCATCTGCTCGCATGAGGTGGTACCCAACGACAAGATAAAGTGCCCGGTGCGAAGCGGCTGCGGCCGGATTGAGTACAACCCCGATTTCGTGCGGGAGATGTCCGACGCCGCACTGGAAGAGGCGCTGAAGACGGAGGCCATCCGCATCCTGCTCAAGCACCCTTACGAGCGCCGTCCGGACGGTTGCAGCGCCGAGGCCATCGCCGTGGGCAGCAACCTCACCGTGGCCGACAACTACCCGTTCGCCCGATTCAACATGAAGATTCCGGCCGACTATGGATTCAAGCCCGGGCTGCCCTACGAGACCTACGCCCGCCTGGCCGAGCAGACCGGCGAAGGAAGCGACGAGCGGGATGCCAACACAGACCTGTCCGAACTATGGGAAGACGACCCGCTGCAGATTGCAATGATCAACGGACTCATCGACGGCATCAAGGACTGGGGTTCCATCGCAGGAGACCTGGCGGAACGCGTCAAAGCATCCACCCGCGCCTCCATCGACTGGAAGAAGGTGCTCTTCGGCTTCCGGGCGCAGGTGCTGTCGCAGGAGCGGCATCTCACCAGGATGCGCCCATCCCGCCGTACGGGCTTCGACAATATGGGCTCCGTGCGCCAGTTCACCAGCCGCCTGATAATAGCTCTGGACGTCAGCGGATCCATCTCCAGCGACGCCATCAGCTACTTCCTGGGCGTGGTAAACAGCGCCTTCAAATACGGCATCACGGAGATAGAAGTGATTCAGTTCGAGACGGTCGTGACAGCCACACAGGCCCTTAAACACGCGCTCAGGGAGACCATAGCGGTAGGTCGCGGCGGCACCGATTTCCAGGCGCCCGTCGACTATGCCGCGGAGCGGGATGTGGACGGGCTGGTGATTCTGACCGACGGCGAAGCGCCCGAGCCGGTCATACCGGTCGGGTTCAATGCCAACATCTTGTGGGTGTGTGAAAGCGAGTACGCCTACCGGCAGCACTCCGGCTGGATGAAGAAGTCCGGCAGGGTCTGTACGATGAATCTTCGCTGAGATTTCCCGACTTCGCTCGAAATGGCATCAGGAGTTCCTGTCATTTCGACCAAGCGGAGCGCGTGGAGAAATCTCACTTCAGCGCATCGATTACATCCAACAGGCTGAGGGCACTGAGCCCCTGGCCTTTATTGTAGTATTCCATCGAATCGTCTACAGACTTGCGACACCGGTCCATACGCTGAAAATTCCAGGCCCGGATTTCCTTCCTTGCCCCGCAGGCAGGACACCATGTATAGAGAGTCCAGAACTGGCCGTAAACCCTGTCGAAGTCGACAAGTATCGGATCAGCGCCGCAGCCGCAGCCTCCGGCCAGGCGGATTCTGAAGGTCCTCGGGTCCTCTTCCATCGCCTTTAACACCACCCCTATCGGCATGCCCTCGAAGTAGCTGTGACCATAGCGTCCGCTGTCGGCGAAAAAGAGTTTTGGGTTATCGTAGATGAGCTGCCTTTTGCTCCATAACAGCGGGAAATAATGCCTGAACACTTCGCGAATGTTCTCGTCGGTCAGAAGGGCATTTGCGGCCACTCTCTGTATGGTTTCGCGAACTATCCCTGCGTTGGTCGCATTGACATTTCCGTCATCATCCAGATAGAAACGGGAATTGATTCTTACGGATCCTGTACCTGTATCAGCAATGACCGGTTCGTCCCAGCCAGGAGTGAACTCTGTTCTGGAGTTATAACAACGAAGCACGAGCGTGGTGTCGTCCATCTGGGCCTTCAGCTTCTCGCCGGCAGGACTGACAATCGGAATGATACGCTTGTTGGTCAACCCTGCAGTCATTATCAGATAATCGGTGTACGCGTCGCTGTGTGCGATGCTCAGGATAACTTTTTCAATCATACGGAAACAATTGCGTTTATATAGACTGTGATCATGATAGATTTCTATCATTTATCCGTCATTAATAGTGCAACTCTTTTAAGGCGTCAATATGATAGAAGTTGAAAAGCTTGAACAGATGCACCCTACGGTAGCCTGGGCGCTTATGCAGCAATACGATGACGAGACGCTGAAGTCACTGTCCGAATCGGAGTCGTTCTGGGCGGCCGTCATAGCGGGCTCGATAATCAAATACAGGGAAAAACGTGCCCGGCAAGCCAGTAAGCCCCACCTCCTCAACCTCCCCATCGACGAAGTGCTGGATGACTATGTACACCATCGCACCGGCAGATTCGTGGAAGCCAAACGTCAGCTCAAGAAGCGCTTCGACGGGCTTGACCACGACAAGCAGGAAGCCGTTATGATGGCCTTCATGGAATATGGCAGCCAGCAGGAGCGTAATTTCATATACGGCAAACTGTACGGAGACGATTTCTGGACGGACGACTACCTGCCGCTGGTTCAGCTGTGGTGGGAAATGTTTCAGGACGGGAAGATGGCAAAGGTCGTCGTCAAATACTGCCCCCGGGAATATATTCTTGAGCATCTGGAAGAACTGGAAGGCCGTTGCAACTATGCCACCCTTTGCCTTCGTACAGGCATCTTGCCAGATCCTGAGAGGCTCCCCGGCTGGACATACTTATACGTGATGAAGACCAGCGGCGGGCAGCTCCGCTTCCGCGAAGGAGAAAAAGTCGTATTGAAATGGGTCCGCGAGTATCTGTACGAGGATGGGCAGGACAAGCTCGTCCACAGCCTCTACGACATCCCTTACGTCCGCAGGATGCTCGCCTATCTTGGCGAAATGGGATTGGAGCAAGACATAATGGCCATCGATGAATTAGAAAACCGCATGCGCCCCATCCGCAGGACAGGTTGGGGCGCAGCAGTCATCGATGCGATTGAAGAGAAGTTTGACCTTCCGCAGTATATTTACAAGAATGTCAAGTAATTTGCCTTCTAGTTCTTCCTGATGTAAGCAAAGGCCGGGAAGCCAGCGAAGATGTCTTTGGCGGAAGCATTGAACCAGGCAATCATCTGAGGGTGCCCGGGGCAGTTGTTTACATGATACTTCGCCGAGAGATTGAATGGCTGTACAAGTTCGAACTCCACGTAACTGGGGAGCTTCATACGCTCCGCAGAGAGCTTAAGATCAACCTCCATACTCCTGTCGTCTCCGGCAATGGTGTCCAGCACAAGATTCGCGGCGCAGATGGTCATCAGTTTTCCGATATCACGCCCCAGGTCTTTGTCATAAAAAACCTCGAAAGGCTTGCGAAACGGGGTGATATCCTTGAGGGTCCACAGGTTTCCGATTTCCTTCGCGAGAGTGAGTTTGTAGTTTTTTTGCATCATGTTTTGTGTTTTGGTCCGGTATATAGACGCTTCCGGGAGGAGAATCTATCATCGATCCTTCACAATTATTTGCTTACCATCACACAATAGTTCCGGGAATCGGCCCATGCTTCAAGGAAATGAGGGATGGTCACCGTGAGAGGAACAACGCCAAAAGCGGGGTCGTAGAGTGCAATCTTGTCTTCATCCTTGTCGATGGAAAGGATGACGACACAGTGGTCCACGATGCCGCCTCCCAACACATCCTCCAGGCTCTCGTCAACCGGGTCTCCAATCAGTTCTCCCCCATCGACTGCGGCAAGAACCTGCCCTCCTGCAGCCATAGATTCAATGATATCCTGTAATGTTGCACTTGTAAACTTATCCGCGTGCAAGCCATAATGGAGTGCCGTATTGCCCAAACAATCCACCAAAGCGCCTTCCTCGTTGAGCCAGCCTCTGGAAGTGGCAATCTCTTTGAGTTCACTTATCGATTTATGAATACCGAAACAATGAAGGATGAATTGCTCGCAGTAAACGGCACAGAGCGCATCTCCATGGGAACTGGCAATCCTGGCGACTTTCTTCAGGGCTTTAATAGCGCGACACTTGATATTGTACAGATTATCCTTCGACTTGCCGGTAATCTTTGCGAGCTCGTCGAAATCCATCCCTTCGATAAGATGCTTCTGGATCACTACCCGATAGCTTTCGTTATCGATGTAATCAAGTATAGCGCAGACGTCCATCTTTGCCTCATCAGCCGAAATATCGGTTAACTTATCTTTTGCTTTTCTTAATAGACTGTCATCGGGTGCCGTTTCTATCTTCTTGGATCGCTTTATTTTATCCAAAAAGTAGTTCTCAATTACTATCTGCAGCCAGAAAACAAGGGAAGATTGACCTTTGAACTGTTTAAGCCTTTTTGCATCCTTGTCAATCAGATGCAGATAAATCTCGCCCACATATGCATCGTAGTCTTTCTCCTGAGGAAAGTACTTATCAATCAGGCCATACAGTATAGGCCGGCAGTTCTGGAAGAAGAACTGCTGCGTTATCTTGTTGTCCCTGTCGATGAGACCTTTGATGATTTCCTGGTCGGTCATAACTTATGCACTTGCCGCTTTATTAATGATATTCTTCAACTACTACTTATGCGATAAACTATGGTTTAAAAGTACTACTGATGAGTTAATTATTCAACACTATAGATTCTCACGATACCATGAAATTGCCTCTGCCAACCCCTTGGCAAAGTCGTATTGTGGATCATATCCAAGGATACACTTTGCTTTAGAGATGTCAGCATTTGAGTGTTTAATATCGCCAGAACGATTAGGTCCAAAACGCGGCTCAATACACTTTCCCAGAGCCTTCGACAACTCATAATAAATATCAATTAGACATTCACGTCCGCCATAGGCAATATTAAAAACTTCTCCTATGGCCTCATCTGGAGCAAGACAAGCCTTCAGATTAGCCTCAATCACATTCTCTATGTAAGTAAAGTCTCGGCTCTGCTTCCCATCTCCATTTATGGTTGGCTGTTCATCATTCAGCAATTGCTTGATAAACTTTGGTATTACGGCAGCATAAGCTCCGTCTGGGTTTTGCCGGCGGCCAAAAACATTGAAATATCGTAGGCCAATGGTTTTCAATCCATAGTGCTGAGCATACTGCTTCGCCCATTCTTCATTACAACGTTTGGTAAGAGCATAAGGACTAAGTATATTTCCTTCTGTACCTTCTTTCATAGGTAAAACATCAACATCTCCATAAACGGAACTTGAAGAAGCATACACGAAGGTCTTAATCCCATTTCGCCTTGAAGCTTCCATCATGTTAAGTGTCCCTTGAATATTATTAGCACAGTAGTCAAGGGGCATCAGAATACTTCGTGGCACACTACCCCATGCTGCTTCATGCAACACATAGTCAATACCTTTACACGCAGTCAAGCAAGTATCAATGTCTTTGATATCGCCTTTCACAAATTCATATTTGGTGTTGTTGGAGAACAAATCCACATTTTCCTGCTTGCCGGTACTTAGGTCATCAACGCATCGCACATAATAACCCATATTAAGAACAGCCTCACAAAGGTTAGAGCCTATAAAACCAGCTCCTCCAGTAATAAGGAACTTACTATCTTTTGGGAAAGATAATTCTGAATATAACATATTATTCACTCTGTTAAACTTTCAAATATTCCATCGCCGCTTTATAATTCATACTTAATGCTAATGATGGTTTAAGCCCATTGCCCGCTTCCTCTTTGAGTATGCTCTCCCAACTCTCATGAGATAAAAGAACACGTTCATGGCTCCCGAACTTAATCTCTTTCGCCTGTTCGCCAACTTTATTAATAAACTCCTGCTTTTCTGGCAACTCCCATATCTTTGTCACACAAGCGAATTCAGGCTTGCCGCCTTGTTTCAGGTCCCGATAATATGCCACAATTATTGTATTATCCATAAGCTTCTTCTTAAGATCTTCGCGCTCCTTTTTCCCTTTTCCCTTATCAGTTTGAGTTTCTTCCATTAATTCTCGTACAGCAGCTAATCGAATAGCTTGCTTAAAATCGTTTTTGTCTCTTTCCGCTTTAAAGTCAGACCAGTCCATAGAGCCTGAGCCTGATGGGCACAATAGGCCTTGAGAACGAGTAGTTCCAATACTTTGCCTGAGGAGTAGCGTATAGTACTTACCGTTTGAGAAATCAACCACCAGAGTAGAAACTCCGACATGATCTGAAAAATAAGACTTATCGTATGGCTGAATACTGTACCACATAGAATTGTAGGGTGACTCAAGACGAAAACCGTTGTCGTCTATATACTTAGAAAAAATAGTATTCGTTAGAAAGCCATTGTAGAATTGTCCACGATAAATACAACAACACATTTGAGTCTCGCCAACATCTATCTCTGAGCAGAAACATACTTTTTTATCATTTACAAACGCCTTGTTCAAGTGATTGGCGTTCCGCCATCTTTGATTCAGAAATATAACAAGCACACTCTTGAAGCTTCGAATGTAATGTTTTACATACTCACATTTAGGGTGCGTTTGGTTGCAACTCACCGTTAACTTCTTGTTAGGATCTTGCAGCAGAGCCTCTATTCTCTTATTTCTTAAAACTTGGTACGTATCATCTTTCTCATAATAATAGGGAGCATTTAGCAATCGCTCATAGTCTATAACCTCACAGTTGTTTGACACCAAATTGCTTCCTGGTTTCATGTTTTTCAAAAAAACAAAATGAGATAAAAAACTGCAAAGCTGCCAAATCAAACTAATCAGCACGAATATGAAAACCAAAAGACTGCTATCAGCCTTAGACCCATGCAAATAATCAAAAATGGCATATGCTAGAATCAGCAAATCAATTGAAGCAGTTATGGGTATTTTTTTGTCCATATTAAAGACAAATCTAATGTAGGAAAAGGTATTGAGTAATCGGTTCATAATAAAAAACTATAAGTCATTCGTTTATAACCTCTCCAACCACCTGGAGAAGAAGATACTAAAAACACAATATGGACTGCATTCCAAAGATTTGATCTCTATCGGCAATACCTTTAGTTCTTCCGTTATTTAGAAAGGAACCGTCCTGTTGTTAGTTCATGTCAAGCAGCCAACCGTAGGAGGAGCTTGCTTGGTGTTTGTTGGTCGCTTCCCTGGTGACGACGGTGGTAGTTGTAGTCTTCCATGAATCGAAGGATTCTCTGATAAAGCGCCGCGCCGTTTTCCTCCGGATGAATGTAAATTAAGTCATATTGTTATCGTTCTCCAAAAACTCTCAATCCAGGTGTCGTCCTTTGCCCAGCCGCATCCGTCCATGCTAATCCTCATCTCAGAGTGCTCCGCACAGCATTCTTTCCACTCCCGGCAGGTACATGAACCCTTTCGCTATCGTGATGCATGTGATATCTATAATACTGACGTTCATCTTTCACGGTTTAGTCCGTAATACCACAGATAAACACCTTAGAGCCGCACGGAAAGATTTGAATTAGAGACTATTCTAATTCAAGACCATGCGCCTTCATTTGGGCATCCATCCTATCAACCAGACCACACCATGAAGGAGATACCGTTAAGTTCCTTTCATTAGCCGGAACAGATTCCTCTGCTATTCTATAGCAATTTATCATTTTGACAAAGAAACTCCTCCACCAAACATAATAGAAATGAACTGCATACGCAGTTTCTTTAGTAATTGTATAATGGGAAAGCACGTCAAAGAATCTAATTAGCTTGGTGAAATTGGCATAATCAATAAATGAATTCGTTTTTTGAAGCTTTTCATATTCATCTCGAGTACCCCAGTTATCTCGAACCTGCATTACAAACAATTCATATATTGTTTTAGTCGCGTTCGAATCTGTTTTCAATTGTTGCCTTAGCAACCAGCAAGTTTGCCGACACTCAGCCATTTCAGGGCCAAGAAACCGTTCAATCAGTTTAAGCACATATGCATTATAACTGTCAGCCGAAATCTTATAACTCTCCTCAATTGAACCTTTCTGAAGATTCAATTCTCTAAGTTGTAAAGTCAACGTTACAACTACGGTTACAATAGAAAAGAAAGATAGGATTATACCAGTAAAGCTTAACCAGAAAGTCGCTTCAGATGGATGCTCCACAATCTCTTCGTGCTTAAAAAAATCGTGCGATTCTGCAATAGAATAGGTCCGATAAGAGAAATAAAAAGAGGTCAGAATGATAAACGAGACAAAAAGCAGTATGGTAATAACTGTTAACCATGATGCTATCCTACCCTTTTTATTTAAAAAATGATGCTCCATAATAACTCAATACAGATTGTCGAAAACTATTCGAACAACATTTTATAATATATACTGCTTGACAGTATTATTAATACTCAACAAATAATGATTCATAGATGAAGCGAAAACACGTTCATCTAAATATCTGTCACCCACATTTGGCAGATGATATTGCAAACTTACATAAAAAAACGATATTGTGTATTCTTGTAAAGAAAAAGTCCAGTTCAGATACCGCGCCTCAGAAGACAAAGACTTTTAGGGGTGGCTACATAATGAATTACTCTCTATGATTACTACCATGCATATCCAATAAAAGAAAGGACTGTTTATCTATAGTCTATATATTGAACGTCCAATGAGCCATTCCCCCTTTTATATGCTGGATAAAATGGGTTCTATCGTTATAAATGTATAGCGGACGGATGCGCCAGCGATTATTATATAAGTTTTTCCAGTCAAAAAGGCAGTATTCCCAATAGCCGCCCCTGCCATTCCACCATTCTCCCGTCGTATAGTGATTCTTCTGACCATAGCTGTTTAATGTTGAAGGATTCCCGTCTTGACCCGCCGCCCTGTAGACCTGATATGGAGCCAGTGCGTAGTTGATTATGCGCCCTGGAGAAACACGGCACACAATTACAACCGGATTGGAATCGCTAAGACGATATGGGTCGTTAGCGTATCTCAATGCTACTTGACGGCTCGATGCGAAATACACTCCTATACCTCCCCAGTTACTTTGACTTGCGGTAAATGTACCACTTTTCCACGATAATGATTTATTCCTTTTACGGCTTCCTACTATCGACTGGCCTGCTGTCAAATCAGTACCATGATAAAGAGTAATGGCAGGAACAAAGACATCTATGATTGTCCAAACGACACATTCTATTATTGACAACGCTCCGTGAATGACCAAATAACGTACAACGCGCCATGGGAGCATAAAAAGCCATAACCAAAAACTACCCTTTCCCTCTTTCTCGTTGCATGGCACCATTACGGCCATAAACAAGTCGTAAATCACTACTAATCCGTGAACTATAATATTGTAATACACAGCATTCAGTAAGCGCAAAGGAGTAATGAGTATATACAGCAGAATCTTCAGGATTTCCAAGGTAGAACGCAACGCAGGCTTTCTCTTTTCACTTGAATAATCATATTTAAAGGCATTTCTCCATGGTTCTGACAAAAAGAACTGCAGCTGGTTCAAGACATAGAACGGGAATGATATAATGAAATACCCTGAAGCCAGTACGTATAACAGTATTCCCCCCACTATCTCAAAATCAACCACTGTCCTAAGGCCCATCAACACTCCGATAATTGCGCCTATCGTACCGCCAAGGCTGGCATTGTTGAACAAAAGCCAAAACAACAAAGCGCCAATTCCGGCAAATACAAGGATTGCAGCCACAAATGCAGCAATCTCTTCTTTGAAGGCCAAAACGATAAGAATAACGATGATTATGAGTATTACTTTGACAACACCCCATACAGATGAGAAAAAAGAGGCTATTGAGCCATGCGGCTTTTGCTCTTTGCCGCCATATACACTTTGCGGAGTAACTTGATACAGGAACTCGATATATTCAGAACTCACAAAAGCCCTTTGCCCATTATACTGTATTTCTATCCAATAACTGGTCCTTTGATTAAGGGCATAAAACTTGGCCCCTTTGTCAAACATCCCTATCTTATTGTATTCTGTTCCAGGCCCCGACCTAATGTTCAGATTCGTTCTGGCCTCGACCAACCACGGATAAGTATCCGCCCGTTTGACTTGCGGAGCAGAGAATGCATCCAGCGTTACACACAATAACACCAGAACCAACAGAACCACTCTGTTCATCGAAGATATTCCCCGGGCCTGTGGGCCTTTTCATCATCATCCAGTGGGAACAATACTATATCATAAGCTACGCGTGCCCGATTGAAAACATCCTTTCGATACTTTCCTTCCCTAGGCAGATAAAAGCAGAGGTCTTTACCCTTGACATACCGGGCTAAATAATCCGGCACGGCATTTTCCTCGTCGTTATCATCATCTTCTGCCTGGCTATTAATTTCGTTCAGAATAAAACGAAGCGGAAATGCCGGAACTCTAACTGTATTATACTGATTGTCGACCACAGACTTACTTGTGTACGTATCCTCAACGATTTCATCGACCGTGCGGACTTTCAGGCCCAAATAATTGGACAGCTCATATATTCTCGCCATGATACGGGCTGAGCGAAACTGCAACTCAATAAGATCCCGTTTCTTAACCTTCACATCAACAGTAGGGTCCTGAAAATGGTCGGCGACACAATCCACCATGCTGTTGTAGTTACGCAAAAAAAGGGTAAACTCGTGAAACCTATTATACCTCCTGGAGTTTTGGGTATATGAAGACACCTTCAGGTCCTGCTCCATAAATGCAAAGCGACGTATAATAGTATCATTGGGGACAGCCCTCCATGAACGAGCCTCCATCTTCTGCCGTAATACTTCGATGATGACATCAGTAGTATAAAGATAACGGATAATCTCTTCCAACATTTGTTTCTGACACTCTCCGTTTATCCTTTTTCGCTCATATTCCCAGCATAAAGCAATCAAAGTGAAGATAGCTGTCAAAGATGCAAACAAAGCGACAGTATCGAAAAAATCATTCGAAAGCTTATACTTATGCCAGAAACCACCGGTATAATCTTCAATCTTTCGAGTAGACTCTCGTATCTCCTCCAATGGATTGCTACTGTCGGTCATTGCAGGAGAATTAAATGAAAGTCCCAGCAATAAAACGAGAACTGCATGTTTAACCCCTTTCATACAAGCAAGTATTGGTTATTGACGTCACCATGCAAATGTAGGAAAATTAATTGATTTGATAGATTTCTTTCCTTTATCCGTCTTTATATCGTAACTTTGCAACCCGAAGCGATTCTTATGCGAACCTGACAGCAGCCACAACATGTAACCGAACAGCCCGGACGAAGGTCCAGTACCAGGGGGCAGTGCACCCTGATGCGAGGGACCGGGTGGCCGGGAAGTTCATTGAAATAGGTTACAGTTATGGCAAAATCTTATCAGCTTGTTGCATGGACCAGCAATTCGCAGGTCCGCATGATTCCAAGTCAGGTTACCGCTTTCATCCACCAGGCTCTTTGTGAGATTGACGCTCTCGGCGACAGGATTCGCTATGGCTCACGCTTCGAGGCAGGCGACCTCCTGGAGGTAAGCAGCGCTTACGAAAGACTCGGCAAGCAGCTGCTCGATTTGGGCCGGATCGAGGATGCTTTCCTCCAGTTTGCCCAGGCTGCCGAGTGCTGCGGCAGCGCTACCGAGCGCAACTGGGAGTACATCGCCGAATATGGTCACCGCCTTCGCAGCCCCTTGCGGGGACGGTTTTTCGCGATGTACTCACAGTGCAAAGACCTGGTCCGGGAATATCCACAGCTCAGGTTCAACTGGGACGAGAGCGGCCTGACCGAATCTCTGGGCTACGTCACCGAGGCCGACCAGTACTTCACCGAGGAACGTGCAGACCAAAAACGTGAGTTCGAGAAGAACTGGGAGTTCACCCGGGCCCTGAGGTTCGGTCGCAATGAAGTCTATCGCCGTCGCCGGTGATAGACTTCAAATGCCTGACGATTCGTTTTTTTTTCGTACCTTAGCTCTCTCTTTAAAGAGAGTACAGTCGATCATATGAAAAAACTATTTCTATTTGCATTATTGGCCCTCGCTTGCTGGGCGTGTAATCCCGACAATGATCCGATTGCGCTGCAGACGGAGTGGCTGGAGCGCACGGATGGGTTTCAGGATAAGTATGAGCTGGAGCAGCTGGTTGTTTTGAGCCGGCACAACATCCGCACCCCGCTTGTAGGGAAAGGGTCGGTTCTTTCGAGAGTCACGGATCCCGAGTACCAGTGGTTCCAGTGGGAGGACCCGGCCAGCCATCTTACCGCCAAAGGCGAGAGGCTGGAAGAAGAAATGGGCACATTCTTCCGTGAATGGCTCTCAAAGAAGGGCTTTCTTGACGAGTATTCGGCAAATCCATCCTCTTTCCGTTTTTATGCCAATGCCAAGCAGCGTTGCCAGTTGACGGCCCGCACATTTGCCGACGCAGTGTTCCCGGGAGCCGATCCGGAGGTAGAGATGAAAGTGGAATTCGACAAGATGGATCCGGTTTTCAACCCCCAGATAACAAAGTTGCCGGACGGCTTTGCAGAAAAGGCACAGCAGGAGATTGCCGCCCGGATGGGAGACCTCAACGCCGGCATTGCCAATCAGTATTCGGTCATTGAAAAAGTGATCGGCATAACCCGCGCGCCCGCCTATCCCGATACCGCTTCTTTCGGCCAGTTCCCTTCTTCAGTAGGCTTTAAACTGAATGCCGAACCTTTCATGAACGGCGGCCTCAAGATGGCCTGCACAGTATCAGATGCGCTTGTGCTTCAGTACTATGAGGAGCCCGACGAGAAGAAAGCCGCTTTCGGTCACACGCTTACGCCGCAAGATTGGATAAATGTCGGAATGGTTAAGGATTGGTACGGGGATGCGCTCTTCACGGCCCCGTCCGTCGCCGTGAACGTAGCTCATCCTCTTTTGCAGACGATGCTTTCTGAGCTCCAGGACAGGGACAGGGTATTCTCCTTCCTGTGCGGGCATGATTCAAATATCGGCAGCGTGCTTGCGGCACTTGAAACCGAGGAATACGATCTCCCGGAAACCATAGAGAAGAAAACGCCTATCGGTTCCAAGGTAGTCATCGAAAAATTCAAGGCGAAAGACGGCTCGGAGTATGCCGACATATGGCTTGTGTATGCGTCCACGAACCAGTTACGACGCGAAAGTTCAATGACTTACGTGCAGCCTCCCGTTGCCGTGCGCCTGCAGCTAAGCGGCCTGTCAGAGAATGCAGACCGTCTGTATCGGCTCTCGGATGTAGAGCAGCGCTTTTCGGAGGCTATAGCAGCGTACGATGCATTATAACGCGTCGAGGGACTAACTCAATCCAGCACCTTCTTATACGGCCTTATCATGCCTTCAGACATCCTGGACCCGGCTTTGCGGCGCAGGGTGGGATTGTTCATCATCCAACCTACAAGGTACATCATCCAGGAGGTCTTCCATTTTTTCTGCGGGAAGTCATACTGACCGTGGCTCTTGAAGAATTTGTGGTCGGCACGCATGAGGCCGCGCATCATGTAGATGAGATCCCGGAATATCTTCATACCGCCCACGCCAAGGAAGTTCTGCGGCGGGGCGTACTGCTTCTCCATGGCGTAGGCCACGGTGGCGGCAAGGGTGTCTATGTCCTTGTCCACATCGAACTCGTCCGAGGCCACGCCGGCCAGGAAGTTGCCGCCGACCTGCGCCCGCGCCTCCAGCAGCAGGCGGAGGTTCTCCTCCTTTGAATAATCCCCCGCCACCAGATATCCGAAGGGCGTGCCCATGGTGACGGTACGATGGCCGTTGCAGAACTGGCGGTCGTCGTACATCTTGAACCGGTATCCCATCGAGTGGTCCTTTATGCGGAAGGCATACAGGATGGCGTCGTGCTTGTGGATGGTGTTCCTGAGGTAATCGTCGAATCCGTCCTTATACACGCATTTGCCCGTAGCGGCGCAGCTGAAACAGCTGAGGCAACCGCCCATGAACGGGAAATCCTCAATGTTCACGACGTCGCATCCGTAGGGAAATACCGCCGTAAAACGGTCGATCATGGACCTGAGGGCCACGTCTTCCGGCAGGAGGTCGGTTACGATTACGGCCTTCTTATCCGGCAGCTTCGGGGCTTCATCGCCCGCAGGACCGGCAATCCTGGATTCCCGGGCAGTCCCCGGCGTGACCGACGGCCGTTTGAAATCCCCCCTGCCAAGCTTCCACAGGGTGAATTCAAACCACTGGACTGCCTGCCTGCGTCCTTTTTCCGTTAGTATGTCATCCATATCCGCGGATAGTCCGTCGATGAAAGGAATGCCCATGTCGGCACAATTGTCCTCGATAAAACGGTGGGCTGTGATGTCGTAAAAGTGCTTGGAAGTCGTCACCTGCGTAGCTACCTTTCCGGAGAAGTCAAGCCCGGAGGTCTTCATCAGTTCCACAAAGCGATGCAGCTAGCTGGGCACCAGGAAGGTATATACCGGATAGCAGAATACTATGATTTCCGCGGCCGCAAGCGCTTCACGGGCAGGGCTGAAGTCCTTCTCCAGCGCCTTTATCTTCCGGCCGGCATGAAGATAGTCGAACCTGTGCCCGGGAAACTTCTTCTCCAGGAACAGGCAGGTGTGAAGCGTGATGGAATCGGTCCCTTTTGGGCTTCCGTTGATAATCAAGACATTCATGTCCCAAATATAACTATATTTGCGATTAATTATGCCAACACTCTCTTTCACCTGCGATTATAACGAAGGCGCTCACCCCCTGATACTTCAGCGCCTGGCGGAGACCAACTTGGTCCAGGAGGCCGGATACGGCTACGATTCCTTTACGCAAAGCGCCCGGGAGAAGATTCGCGCCGCGGTGGGCATTCCCACGGCGGAAGTGTACTTCCTTACCGGAGGCACTCAGACCAACGCCACGGTCATAGACGCCCTGCTCAAGGGTTACGAGGGCGTAATAGCCGCCCGCACCGGGCACATCGCCGTACACGAAGCCGGCGCGATTGAATTCTGCGGCCACAAGGTGCTTACTCTCCCCTCGCACGACGGCAAAATCGACCCCGGCGAACTGGAACAATACATCCTGGAGTTTTACGCCGACGAAACCTGGCCGCACATGGTATGCCCGGGGATGGTATATCTGTCGTTCCCCACGGAATACGGCACGCTATACACCAAAGCGGAGCTGGAACGGATATGGGACATATGCCAGAAGTTCAAATACCGTCTCTTCATCGACGGCGCCCGGCTGGGATACGGCCTGGCAAGCGACGCATGCGACATGACGCTGCCGGAACTGGCCCGGCTCTGCGACGCATTCTACATCGGCGGGACAAAGGTCGGCGCCCTCTGCGGAGAGGCGGTGGTATTCCCCCGCAAGGCTCCGGAGCATTTCTTCACGACCGTCAAGCAGCACGGTGCCCTGCTGGCCAAAGGGCGCCTTACCGGCATACAGTTCGACGCGCTGTTCACCGACGGCCTCTACTTCGAGATCAGCCGCAACGCCATCCTGAGGGCCATGGAGATCAAAAAGCTCTTCCAGCAGGCAGGCATCCCGCTATATATCGACTCCCCCACCAACCAGCAGTTCCCCATATTGGACAGCAGGCAGATGGAGAAGCTCGACGGCAAAGTCCTTTTCGAGATTTGGGAAAGACTAGCCGACGGCAGATGCGTGACGCGCTTCGCCACCAGTTGGGCCACCACAGAGGAACAGGTAGAGGCTCTAGCACAATTATTGTAATCCATACTGATAACATGAAACGATATTTCACTCTCCTCTGCCTGGCGCTTCTGATGCCGGCAATGTCCGCAAGTGCGGGCAAGATCGTCACCTCGAGCCTTACCAGCAAGATTCTTGGCGCGGAAGTCAAGTATAACGTCTACCTGCCGGAGAATTACTCCGCCGACCGGCATTACCCGGCGGTCTATCTGCTCCACGGCCTTTATGATTCATACACCGCATGGGCGGAGAAAGGCAACATGAAGATAGTCGTCGATGAACTCATAGGCACCGGCGAGGCATGCGAGATGGTAATAATAATGCCCAACGCCGGCGGCAAGGATGTCAAAAACATCTGGAACGGCTATTTCAACATGCCGGGATGGAGCTACGAGGACTTCTTCTTCCAGGAATTCATACCCGCAGTCGAAAAGCAATACAACTGCGGCGGATGCAAAGGCAGCCGCGCCGTGATGGGGCTCTCCATGGGAGGCGGCGGAAGCACCGTATATGCCCAGAGGCACCCGGACATGTTCTCCAGCTGCTATGCCATGAGCGCCTGGCTGGACAACAAGGCCCAGGAGGTATCGACCGGAAGCACGGAAAAAGACTGTTTCTACTACCTTAGCAATGCAGTCCGCGAACATTCAGCCCTCGACTTCCTCGACAACGCCGACGAAGCCACCCTCGAAAAACTGCGCACCGTAGCATGGTTCGTCGACTGCGGCGACGACGACTTCCTGTTCGACATGAACATCGCCTTCCACCAGAAAATGCGCGACCGCGGCGTCCACAGCGAACTGCGCGTCCGCAACGGCGTCCACAACTGGGAATACTGGCACCTGGCGCTGCGATGGTCGCTGCCATTCGCCACGCGCAACTTCTCCAAGTAAAAAACGGCCGGCAAAGCTCACAAGCGATGCCGGCCGAATCATATAAAGGAGACTCCTTACTCTGCCATAGCGAAGCTGAGTCCTTCCGTCTTGTTCCATTCGCCGCGGGTGAAATCGGGCATCACGACGGGCATGCTGCCGTGCTCGATGGAGACCTCGGTGAGTTCCACCAGCGAGCTCCACTCGGCGGCGTCATAAACGTCCTGGTCCAGAGGCAGGCCGTTGTGGAGGCAGTAGATGAGGCGGTAGTCCATGATGAAGTCCATGCCGCCGTGTCCGCCGACGGTCTTGGCCTTCTCGGCGAGTCCGCCTTCCTTGGTGATGGGGTGCTGATACTCGTTCATGAGCGCCTCGCGGGCGGCGTCGGACATGTACTCCTCTGCATCAAGGTCATAGATGCTGACATCCTTGGGGACTGCACTGCCGAGAGCAAGGCCCTCGACGGGATACTTGTTGGCGAAGCCTTCGGTTCCCTGGACCTGATACATACGGCTATAGGGCTGGGGGGTCACGACGGAGTGCTCGATGAGGATGGTCTTGCCGTTGTGGGTGCGGATGATGGTGCTGGTATTGTCGCCGTTGGCGTAGTTGTATGCGCCCTTGCCATAACGGGAATCAGCAGTCTCCTGGCCCTTGAATGCATCGGTACCCATGGAAACCAGAAGGTCCATCTTGTCGCCGCGGTGGATGTTGAGGTCCTGGCAGACGGGGCCGATGCCGTGGGTGGGATAGACGTCACCGCTGTGCTCGCGGTTGTAACGCATGCGCCAGTCGCCCTGGTACTGGTCCCAGTAAGGCTCGAGGTTGTGGCAGTAGGAACCTTCCACGTGAACGACCTCGCCGAAGAGGCCCTGCTGGACCATGTTGAGGCAGGTCAGCTCGAAGAAGTCGTAGCAGCAGTTCTCCAGCATCATGCAGTGCCGGCGGGTACGCTCGGAGGTATTGACGAGGTCCCAGCATTCCTTGATGCTGGTGGCCGCGGGCACCTCGATGGCGACGTGCTTGCCATGCTCCATCGCATATACCGCAATGGGAGTGTGGAGCTGCCAGGGAACGGCCAGATACACAAGGTCGATGTCTTCCCTCTCGCAGAGCTGCTTGTAGCCTTCCTCGCCCCAGTAGCCCTCGGCGCGGGGACGGCCGTGCTTCTCGAGTATCTTCTGGGCGGACTCGACGCGGTCCTCGAAGAGGTCGCAGAGAGCGACTACTGTGGCGTCGTCGATGTAACAGAAACGGCTGACGGCGCCGGGGCCGCGCATGCCGAGACCGACGAAGCCGACACGGACGTTCTCGATGGGGTCGCACTTGAATCCGAGCATGGACTGCTGGTCCGCGGGACGGGGAGGAACGTTATAGACAATCTTGTTGTCCTTGATGACGTAGCCGTACGGGTCCTGGCTGGTGCAGGAGAATGCCAGTGCGGCCAACGCAATAACGATGAGAATTCTCTTCATAAACTGATTATAATTTGGTTATTTGACTTCGATGAGGTAGCTGCCCTCGAAAACGGGACGGATTACGGGGTCGGGGCCCTGGACTTCATAGCTCCGGGGCTCGTCGGCGGCATATTCAGTTACGGTGTATGTCTTGTCCTCCAGGCCGCGGAGAACAATAGGCTCCCCGTTCCACGCAGGGGCGTAGAAGGCATAATACATGGCTCCGTCCTTGCGGATCACGTGAGCCTCGGGCTTGTCGAAACCGAGGTCGTAGAGGTTGAGGTATTCGCCCCGGGAGAGCATCTTCTCCGTGTAGATGGGAACCCATTTGCGGAGAAGCCGCTCCTTCTCGGGCGTAAGGAGGCTGCCGCCGTTTTCCGTGGCGGCCGGATTGGGCTCGGGCCAGGTGAATTTGGTGCCGATTATGCCGCCCACGCCGATCTGTGACGGGAAATCAAGTCCTCCGTCGCTGAGTTCAACGTGGTCTGCGTAATATGCGAGATCGGGGCACATGGCCGCATAAGCCTTGCGTTTCTGGCGGATCTGAAGGCTTGACGTAGGGTCTGACGCGACCGCCTGGTTGATGTATGGCAGGTAGTAATAATTGACTGCGCATCCGCAGGGACATACCTGGACGACGGCTCCCGGCTTGTCGGCCTGGGCGCGCTCGCAGATGCCTTTGAAGAATTCCGGATGGCGCTCGGGGGCCTCTTCCGGATACG
This sequence comes from Bacteroidales bacterium, assembly GCA_017615615.1. Lineage (GTDB taxonomy): Bacteria > Bacteroidota > Bacteroidia > Bacteroidales > UBA932 > Cryptobacteroides. The sequence goes on along the minus strand of JAFZZW010000035.1, from coordinate 25,982 downwards.
AAAGGCCGCTTGCGGGATTGTAATCGGGGGCCGACAGGTTGAGGTGCTGGCCGTCCAGCTTGAAGCCGTCGAAGCCCCAGTCTACGAGGAAGCGGTCCACGAGGGCGAGAGTATAGTCCATCGTGCCCTTGTTGACCGGCGACAGGTACCAGCTGTCCCACCAGCTGATGTCCTCATGGGTGCCGTCCTTCTGGACTAGCAGAAGCTCGGGGTGTTCGTTGGCCAGGCGGCTTTCCGGGTCTGCGGCAAGCGGGGCCCACCAGAGCTTGGCCTTGAGGCCTGCGGCGTGAATGGCGTCGGTCATCCGGCGCATGCCGGCGGGGCCTATGCGGTCGTTGGCCTCCCAGTCGCCCTCGCAGATCTGGTAACCGTCGTCTACGTCAACCCATTTGAAACCGAGTTCCACCACCTTGGGAAGGGTGCCGATTACTTCGTCCACCGTAAACTGGCGCTCGTAGCCCCAGGCACACCAGACAGGCTCGAAGGCGTCCTCCGGCGAAACCGGAGCCTTTATGCCGAAGCGGTCCTGCATGAAGAGGGAGAACTGGCGGAGGGGATTGAAGAAATCGCCCTTGGTCTGCATGACGAACTGCACGGGAGCGTGAAGGGTGTCCCCCGGCTGAAGGACGACGGGCTCGTCGAAATCCTTGCGAATGCAGGCGGTAGTGCGACCGCCCTTGCAGGAGACGGGCATGGAGACAAGGCGGAGCTGCGGCTCGGCGAGGCCGACGCTGACATTGACGTCGGAGTTCCAAAGGGACACCATGGGAATGCCGCCGCCGTAGTCGGAGTCGTTCATGCCGAGGTAGTTGCGCTGGAAGAAACCGTCCTCCACCGGGAAAGCCCAGTCCCTGCGTTCCGACGACGACGTGGGCTGGAAGGTCCATATCCCGGAGCCGCGGAGTCCGATGCAGGAAGTCTCGAAGGCGTCTGCGGTAATCGGCTCGGTGCCTTCGTTGACGAAGTCCACGTAACGGAGTATCATGCCTGGGAAATCGGGCTGAAGCTCGTTGGTTGCGATTATGCTGACCTCGGCGACCGTTTTGCCGTCGAGGATGAGGCGGTCTACCTGCGGCCGCGAACAGGAGGCGGAAAGCACGACGGCGAGCACCGCCGCTATGACGGGAAGGGGTTTCATCTGCTAAAGCTTGATTTCGTAGCCGAAACGCTCGCGGCAAACCTTGCGGACGGCCTCGAGCGAAGTGAATGCCCCAGTGCCGCCGGCTGCGGTAGTATTGACAGCCCCCGTGAGGTTGCCGGTACGCTGGCACTCCTCGAGCGGAAGGCCCTTGACGAAGGCGCTCACGAAGCCGGCGTTGCAGCTGTCGCCTGCACCGATAGCGTCGACCACGTCCCGGTTGAGGAACGCGGGAAGAACGGTGCGGGTGCCGTCCTTGCGGATCAGGATGGAGCCGGAGGAACCGCATTTGAGAAGCATGGCTCCGCCGAGATAAGGCTGGACGGCGGCTATGGCGCTTTCGAGGTCGGGGGCGCCGGTAAGGGCCTGGAGCTCCTTCTCGTTGGGCATGAAGACCGTCACCTTGGGAAGGACGGTCTTGTAGTCGAGGGCCCACTTCTCCATCGGGTCCCACTGGGTATCGAGCGAGACGGTTACGCCCTTGGCTGCGGCGAGGTCCAGGATCTTGTGGATATCCCGCAGGAGCCCGGACTGCATGAACAGCGAGCTGAGGTGGATGTGGGAGGTGTTGTCGAAGACGGAAAGGTCGATATCGTCGAAGCCCATGACGTCCATGGAGCCCTGATAGGTGAGGTTGGCGCGGTCTTCGCCGTAACTCATGCAGACGGTGGCCCCGGTGGGGGTGTCTCCCTCTACGAGATAACGGGTGTCTACGCCGCGGGCCTCGAGGGAACTGCGCACGAGGGAGCCGAAGGAATCCCGGCCTATCATGCCCACGAAGCAGACCCTGCTGCCGAGGGATGCGGCGTTGGCCGCGAATATTGCCGTGGAACTGCCCAGGGTGACGGTCATCTCCCTGGCGAATTTTTCTTTGCCGATTTCCGGCTCGGACTCAATGCCGTTCAGGATAATGTCCACATTGAGTTCGCCTATCGCTGCGATGTCGTACTGTTTCATTGGTATCTGTGGTTTCTTTGCAAATATAATATTTTAGTCACTTACGCGACAGGCGTGTTTCGGATTTGAAAGAAAAAATCATTTCGTTTTGTTTCATATGGATTTTTTGTTATATTTGCAAAAAAGATAACCACATGACAGTTTACGATACGGCCCAGGGCCGCCGTTCGGCCATCCTTCAGAGACTTCGCGAAGATTCATCGGTAACCGTAACCCAGCTCAGCAGGCAATTCGGAGTTTCGGAAGTAACGATCCGCAAAGACTTGCGAATCCTCAAAGAACGCAAACTCCTCATACGCGTACACGGCGGGGCCATTCTCGGGGCTTCATTCTCGGAAGCCGTGCCGGAAGAGCGCAACATCAGTTACAAGCGCCTCGTCAATTCCCGTGAGAAGGAGGCCATCGGCCGCGCCGCAGCGGCCCACATCAAAGACGGCGACACCATAATGGTCGATTCCGGCACCACCGCGCTGGAAGTCGTCAAGAACCTCGGGGCATTCAACGACCTCACCATAATAACCAACTCCGTCAATGCCATGATGGAGGCCATCAAGTACAAGAGGTTCAAGGTGTTGCTGATGGGAGGCAACGTCCGCGAAACAAGCATGTCGACCGTAGGTTCCCTCGCCGAATCCAACCTCAAGCTCTTCTACTGCGACAAGCTGTTCCTCGGAGTCGACAGCTTCAGCGTGGACTCCGGCCTTTCGACACCCAGCGTGGAAGAGGCAAGCACCAACCAGGTGATGATTTCCCGCGCCAGGGAGGTCATCGCCGTGTTCGATTCCTCCAAGGTAAACAAGAGAGCCCTGGCGTTCATCTCCATGCCGGACAAAATCAACACCGTAATCACCGACAGCAACCTGCCGGCCGCGATACACAACCAGCTCAAGGCGATGAACATCAACGTAGAAACGGTCAACGTCTGACATCTGAAACCGCTCAAAACGTTTTCAGCGGAATCCGGGTTTCAAATCGAAACGCTTTTGATTAATTTGACTATTTTTGCAGGGTTAACCATCAAACACTAATTTATGGCGCTCAATTATCATACTTACAAGGAAATCCGCCAGCAGCCCCGTGTCTGGAAGGAGGCTTACAAGATTGTCCTGTCGCGTAAAGAAGAAATCAAATCATTCGTTGACAAATATTTGGCAGAGGGATACGAGATCGTTCTCGCCGGTGCCGGCACCTCCGCATACATCGGCGACGCCCTTGAGCCCGCCCTTCACAAGACCCGTTTCAAAGGCGCCCACGCTCTCGCCACCACGGATATCATCACTTATCCGGACCATTATTTCGACCCCACCAGCAAGGTGCTCCTCATCTCTTTCGCCCGCTCCGGCAACAGCCCCGAGAGCGTAGGCGCAGTGAAGACCGTCGAGAAGTATGCCGGCAGCGTAGCGCACATATTCATCACCTGCAACGAAAACGGCGAGCTGGCCCGCATGAAGGGAGACAATATCCTTACCGTCCTCCTTCCCCCGGAGACAAATGACCTCTCCCTCGCCATGACCAGCAGCTACTCCACCATGTATCTGGTCTGCTCCCTGATTGCCAACATCCACAACATAGAGAACCAGGAAGAATCCATCGACATCCTCTCCGAATGCGTCCGCAAGGCAATGGACCGTTACGAGGACGACATCCGCAAGATGGCCTCCATGGACATCTCCCGCGCCGTCTTCCTCGGTTCCGGCACCCTTCGCGGAGTCGCCGAAGAGTCCAGCCTCAAGCTCCAGGAACTGACTGACGGCCAGATCATGTGCGCGCACGACACGTTCCTCGGCTTCCGCCACGGACCCAAGGCCCTCGTCAATTCCAAGGCCCTCCTTATTTATCTTTTGTCTCCGGAAAGCCGCGTCCAGCCCTACGAGCTGGATCTCATCCGCCAGATCAAGGGCGGCTGCGGAGCCAAAGGCTACATCCTCGTATGCCGCAAGGCTCCGGAAAGCCTGGATTCCTCATACTGGGACCTTTGCGTCGAAACAGGCCTCCCGGAGGGCTTCCCCGGCTATTACGGAGGCGTCGCATACGTATTCGTCGCCCAGATGCTGGGACTTTTCAAATCGATTGCATACGGGCTCAACCCCGACTCTCCTTCCGTATCCGGCAACATCTCCCGCGTTGTGGAAGGCGTGAAATTATACATTTAAGTTTATTATGAGAAAGACCGAACAGCTTCTTCACCGCATCGACGAACTCCAGAAGGAGACCGGCATCCCCCGCACCATCTTCGCGGCATGTCCCAACTCCCCCACCGTCATCCGTGCGTCCATCCGCGCCGCAAAGCGCAACAACGCCCCCATCTACTTCGCAGCCACCCTCAACCAGATCGACTGCGACGGCGGATACACCGGCATGACCCAGGAGGCCTTCACCCGTACCGTCCGATTCGAGGTTGAACGATACAATTTCACCGGTCCCGTCATCGTGGCCATAGACCACGGCGGCCCCTGGCTCAAGGACAAGCAGCGCACCGAGAAATGGTCCGTCAAAGACGCCATGGACGGCGTCAAGAAATCGTTCGAGGCGGCAGTACTCGCAGGATACGACCTCATACACGTCGACCCCACGGTCGACATCAACGTCCCCAAGGGACAAATAATCGACATCCACCTGGTCGCGGCACGTACGGTGGAACTAATCGCCCATGTGGAAAAATTCCGCAAGGAGCGCGGGCTCCCCGAGATTTCGTACGAAGTCGGCACCGAGGAAGTCCACGGCGGTCTGGCAGACGAAACGACATTCGATACTTTCATTGACGAATTGCGAAAAGGGTTAATTGGTGCGGGACTTTCCGACGTCTGGCCGTGCTTCATAGTCGGTAAAGTAGGAACCGACCTGGACACCACCATCTTCGACGGCTCGGTCGCCAGGAAGCTCACGGCGAAAGTCCGTCCTCTGGGAAGCTACATCAAAGGTCACTACACCGATGATGTAGCCAACCCCGAGGAGTACCCCCTCTGCGGCATGGGCGCAGCAAACGTCGGCCCCGAATTCACCATGAGCGAATACCGCGCCCTGTGCGAACTCGAGGAACTCGAAAATAAATTGTATAAAGAAGGCAAGGTCGCCGTCCTCTCGGAAATGCGCGCCACCCTGCTCGCCGAGGTCCACGATTCCCACCGCTGGGAAAAGTGGCTCCACGAGGACGAACTCGGCAAGGACCTCGCAGACCTCACCCCCGAGCGCCAGGACTGGATAATCGCCACCTGCTGCCGCTACATCTGGCAGCAGCCCCGCACCCTCGCCGCCCGCGGTTTCCTGTACGACAACCTCGGCCGCCTCGGCATCGACGCGGAAGACATCGTCCTGGGACGCATAGAGCGCGACATGGACAAGTACTTCCGCGCCTTCAACCTCATAGGCCTCAACGATCTACTGTAACAACTCAATAATTATAACCAATTAACTGATAAGATGAAACTATCCCCCATCCGCATCCTGGCAGTGCTGGCAAGCCTGGCACTTTCAGTAACGATGTCCGCCCAGACGCATTCCGTTTCGGGCACGGTGGTTGATGCCGCAACAGGAGAGCCGGTCATCGGCGCCGGCGTCCTTATCTCCACCGGAGGCGGCACCGTCACCGACTACGACGGCAATTACGTCATCCAGGCCGGCAACGACGCCACCCTCACATTCTCCAGCCTCGGTTACATCTCCGTCTCGGAGAAAGTCGCAGGCCGCAACCAGATCAACGTCTCCCTCCAGCCCGACACCCAGCAGCTCGAGGAAGTCGTCGTCCTGGGTTATACCACCCAGAAGAAGGCCGAGCTCTCCAGCTCCGTGGTCTCCATGAGCGGTGAAAAACTCCGTGACGTCGCCACCAACGACGTAGGCAACATGCTTCAGGGCAAAGTCGCCGGCGTCGTGGTCATGAACAGCTCCGGCCGTCCCGGCGAGCAGGCCGACATCCGCATCCGCGGTACAGGCTCCATCACCGCAGGCGCAGGTCCCCTTTACGTTGTGGACGGCGTCGCCGGCGGCAGCTTCAACCCCAACGACATCGAGACCATCACCGTCCTCAAGGACGCTTCCGCCACCGCCCTCTACGGTGCTGCGGCATCCGGAGGCGTTATCGTCGTCACCACCAAGAGCGGCAACCAGGACAAGACGGAAGTGGAATTCAAGGCCAACGGAGGTATCAAGAGGGCTCTTATGGGACGTTTCCACCCCATGACCTCCGAAGAACTTTACAACTTCACCAAATCCATGTCCGACCCTGGGTCCTTCGATTCCAACTATCCGGTATCGCTGCTTAACCAGGACTTCGACTGGCTGGGCAACTGCTTCAAGACCGGCGTGGTGCAGGACTATTATGCATCCGTATCCGGCAAGGCGGGAAAGGTTAGCTACTTCATCAGCGCCGACCATTACAACGAGCTCGGTACCGCAGTGAACACCAGTTTCCGCAAGACTTCCGGGCGCATGAACATCACGGCTCCCATTACGGACCGTCTCCAGATGACCCTCCGTTTGAGCTATGCCAAGTCCCACGACCGCACGGAGTCTTCTTACCGTCTGGTGGAGTATTCCTATTATGCAATGCCCTGGGATATCCCCTATGTGATGGATGAAAATGGCCAATACACCAACGAGTACGTTTTCAACGGAAGCAACATCCGTCCGGACAACGGCGAGAAATGGTGGACACAGAACCCCGCCAACATCCTTTACGAAGAGCAATACAACTATGGCAAGGGCTGGGGCGACAGCCTCACCGGAGACCTGCAGCTGGTATGGAATGCGACCGACTGGCTGACCCTGGTTTCAATGAACCGCTACGACACCTCCCATTCATACTGGGAGAATTATGTCGACCCCCGCACATATGAGGCAGGAGACACCGGAGGAAGTTTCTCCAACATAGATGACGAAGGCAACGGATGGGGCACTACCAACCTCGCCAAACTGCATCACACTTTCGGAGACCATGACGTCAACGGTACGCTCGGCTGGGAATTCGGCGAAGGTTATTCCCGCCACCTCGAGGCTTCCGGTTCCGACATCATGCAGGACAAACGTTCACTGTCTACCGCCAATGTTCCCGGAACCCCCATCGGATACGATTACAAGTCCCGTTCATGGGCAGTGCTGGCCCAGGCTCAGTATTCTTATCTGGGCAAGTATATCGCCACTGCTTCCGTCCGTTATGACGAGAGTTCCAAATTCGGTCCCGAAAACCGTGGCGGATGGTTCCCCGGAGCTTCTGCGGCATGGATCATATCCCGCGAGAACTTCCTGGAAGGCAACAAGACCCTGACCTTCCTCAAGCTTCGCGGCGGTTTCGGTATGACCGGCAACGACAACATCCCCAACTTCCAGTACCAGGAAACCTACTCTCCCAGCAGCAGCGGTGACGGTGCCTTTGTCCTTGACAGGCTTCCGAATCCCAAGTTAGGTTGGGAAGAGGCTCTTATGAGCAGCATCGGCATCGACGCAACCCTTCTGAACAACTGGAACATTACCCTTGACCTCTATCACACAATCAACCAGAAGATACTCCTTCAGGCGCCCCTCCCCCCGTCCACCGGTTTCTATGCCAGAATGGAAAATGTCGGCAAGGTTCGCAACATGGGTGCGGAACTCGCAATCGACGGAGCCATCCTGAGCCAGAAAGACCTCGCATGGACCGTAGGCTTCAACATGGGATTCAACCAGAACCGCGTCCTGGATCTTCCCAAGGGCCAGGACATGGTGATGAACCGCGGAGACGTCAACCAGATTCTCCGCGTGGGACAGGACGTCTATTCCTGGTACATGCCCAAGTGGCTGGGAGTCAATCCTGACACCGGTCAGCCCCAGTGGGAGAAAGTGACTTATGAAACCGACGCCGAAGGAAATATCCTCCGCGACAAAAAGAACAATCCCATAGTCAAGAGCACCGAGGTCGTAAACAAGTGGGATAAGGCCACTCCCCAGATCGTCGGTTCCGCATCCCCCTGGTTCAGCGGCGGCCTCAACACCGCTTTCCGCTGGAAAGGCCTCACCATCAGCGCCAACGGCAACTTTGTCGTAGGCAACCAGATTTACAATAAGACACGTGAATCGATGGACCATGACGGCGCCTTCATCGGCATGAACCTGATGTCCATCGAAAACGGCCTCGGCTGGAACCGCTGGCAGAACCCCGGCGACAATGCAACCCACCCTCAGGCAATCAGCGGCCGTAAGGACGGCTCTGCCAACACATCATCCCGATTCCTGGAAGACGGCAGTTTCTTCCGTCTGAGAAATATCACGGTCTCTTACAACCTCCCGCAGACTTTCCTCCAGAAAATCAAGATGTCAGACGCCCGCATCTTCGTCTCCGCCGACAATGCGCTCACCCTGTCCCGCTTCTCCGGAATGGATCCCGAGGTCCGTCTGGACTCCGACACCTACCACCACGCCGGCATGTACACCCAGAACTATCCCATCCCGATGACCGTCGTTATGGGTATTGACGTCAAATTCTAAATGAGATCGCTACGATGAAAAAGATATTTTTAATCGGATTAATCGGACTTGCCACCCTGGCGCTGGCCTCCTGCAACATGGACTTTTACAGGTCCGACGCCCTGACAGCCGAGGATATAGCAAAGGATCCCAATGCACCTCTCCTTACCACCAATGGTATCTACACCCTTTTCCAGGACAGGATCGCCTACAAGGGACAGAGCGGCGGCGAAAGCGGCAACTACTATATCCGGCACTATTTCCAACTTTCCGAGCTTCGCGGAGACAACGTGACGGTTTCCGGCATTACCGAAGACCCGTTCATCAACCCTTACCGTTATACCGACGACAACACGGCCAAGAACATCTACTATACCTGGTGGATGGCCTACAATATCATCGAAACGGCCAACAGGAGTATCTCGATGCTCAAAAAAGCCGAAGAGACCGACATGAACAAGCACCTCATGGGTGAGAACCTGTTCTTCCGCGCTCTCTGCCATTTCCAGATGGTTACGCTTTTCGCCATGCCGTATGTCGACGGCACGGACAACATGGGCGTTCCTCTCCGCAACAACCTGGAGGACAATTCATTCACTGCCACACGCGCGTCCATCGGTGAAGTCTATACCCAGATCGTTCAGGACCTTATCGACGCCAAACAATACATGGAAGGCGACAAGGAAGGAGAGCTCATAAGGGGCAACGACAAGGGATATGTCTCATGGCAAGCCGCCACCGCGCTGCTTTCCCGCGTCTATCTCTATATGGAAAAGAACGACGAGTGCATCAAGGAGTGCGACGAACTCATGGAACATCCTTCCGCATCCCTGTCCGGATATGACTTCGCCGACTATCCCACCCATACCTACGACCACCCCGAGACCATCTGGTGCGTACATCTCAAACCCACTCACGAGTGGGCCGTGGACCACGGCGAGGCTGCCATCGCTTCAATGTATATCAAGGCCCAGCTGACTGATGTCAAGACCATTGGATGGGGCGAGCATTATTGGAGCGAGAATCTCATCGACCTGTTCCGCCGCTATCCGGAAGACAAGCGTTTCAAGGCCTACTTCCGCATGGTTGACCCCAGGGCCAAGAAGGACGTCGAGAAATTGGGCGAGACCTACAAGCCTCAGAAGAACTATGACGAAATGGCTGCAGCCATGAAAGGCAAACTGACCGTGGTTTACCCCATAGCCGTTTCTTCCGGCGAATACTGCACCGGATCCAGCGCCATAGGGTGCAAGTTCAATGCGGACGGTTCCGTGAACTTCCAGTCCCAGGGAGAGCAGATCGGCACGAGGCAGGACGAAAGGAAAAAAGATATCCCCGTATATCAGTATTACGATCATGTCGCGAAGCGCAAGATCGTCCACGAACGCGATACCGTTTACTACGTTGAGAATTCCGACACCCACTTCCCCGGCATGGAAATCGACGGCGTCAAACGCGTATGGGTACGTCCCGGTCCTGCCGAACCCAAGACCAAGAACAAATGGGATGATGAGGCACAGGTCTACTACACCGAATCCCAGGCGGATGCCAACGCACGTTACAAGGCGGCTATCGGACGCACGGACAACGCAGGTTTCTACATGCGCTATTACAACACCAAGTTCAGCGGCCAGGACGGCATGCCTATGGTAACTTCGCCGGTATTCCTCCGCTGGGGCGAGGTGCTGCTCAATCGTGCAGAGGCTTATGCCAAAACAGGTCAGGACGGCAAAGCCCTTGACGACATCAACACCATCCGCCGCCGTGCCGGCATCCCGGAACTTACCAGCGGCGACGTAAACTCCCTCGGTTACGGAACCACGCTCGACCTCGTGCTGGATGAGCGCCGTATGGAGCTCTGCTTCGAGGGCCACCGATTCTTCGATGTATTCCGCAACAAACGCGCCCTGGACCGTCGCTACATCGGTTATCACACCTGGGAAATCATCCAGCCCGGAGACCTCAGGATCGCCATGCTGATCTCCCAGGATGAAATAAACGCCTCCGGCATCCCCCAGAATCCAAGGTAGAAACTACTTATTCTTTTATACACCATTATCATTAACCTTTTAATCAATTTTTTATGAAAAAAGTTCTTGCTTTATTCGCGATCATGGCTACGATCGGTTTCGTATCCTGCACCAAAGAGGCAGCTGATGCAACCATCACCGCCAACGACGTGACCGTGGAAGAAGGTGCCACCGTTGCAATCAACGCCACCACCAACTCCACAGCAGCGCTCACCTACAGCTGCGACAAAACAGACATCGCCACCGTTTCCGCAAAAGGAGAGGTAACAGGTATCAAGGCCGGCGAGGCCAACATTACCATCAAGGTCGCAGAAGTCAAAGACGCATTCAAGGCTGCCGAGAAGACCATCAAGGTGACCGTCACCGCCAAGGAAGTGCCCCCGACCCCTGCCGTATCCCTCACGATGGATGGCAATTTCGCAGACTGGGCAGAGCTCCCTGCAGGATCATTCTCACAGACCTACGGCGATGAGGATGCCACCCATGCAGCTCTCACCCACTGCAAAGTTTACGCTAACACGGAATTCATCTATGTCTATGTAGAATGGGATACCGAATATATCTCCGATATGTCCTGGGTTCCTTTCCACTGCTACATCAACACCGACGGCAACGCCGCTACCGGTGGCTACTCCGATGAGTTCTCCGACGCATGCTCCGACCTTCTCCTCGAAGGATCCATCTACGACGGTGGTGAAGTCTGCTCCTACTGGGCTGGCGGTTATGCATGGATTGGCGAAGTCAACGGCTCCGGCTGGAGCTGGACTCCCGACTCCGACAACCTCTTCCCTGACGAGGCTCCCACCGTGGGCGCCGGTATCGACGGCAAGTACGAGTTCAGCATCAGCCGCTCCGCACTGGCCGCAGTCGGCTTCCCTGTCGCAGACGTCTTCTCCATCGGCTTCGACATCCAGCAGAACTGGAATTCCGTCGGCGTACTCCCGAACGCCGCTCCCAATGAGAGCAATCCTTCCGGCGTAGTTCCTTCCCTGAAGGTTACCACCCAGAAGTAATTATTTCAACAGAATCAATCCATAGGCGGGTACCCGCACAGGGTCCTGCCTATGGTTTTTAAAAAGATAACACCGTGAAAAGAATCAGCAGCATTTTTCTCGCCCCCGCCGTTCTTCTCTTTATTGCGGCCAATTGCGAAAAACCGGTTCCGGATCCAAATGAAGGACTTGTAACCGTCACATACACGCCATCCGAGGAGAATTTCCCGAATCCGGAAAGAGGCTTTTATGCTCCGGCAGAAGTCTTCTCCGCCGACGGCAGGGCAATCAGCGACCAGAGCTTCAGTGCCGCCAGGCTGCAGGGACGTTCGCTTTATTTGCTGGAATTCCATCTCACGGATTACGTTGCGACCGATATTGCGGAGGATTATCTACAGACAATCCGCATCAAGTTCCAGTCGCTTCGCGACGGCGGTGCAAAATGCATCCTCCGCTTCTGCTACTCCAACGGTTTTGACGAAAAGGACAAGCCGTGGGACGCCACTCCGGAACAAGTGGCCAGACATATCGCCCAGCTGAAGCCCATCATTCAGGAATACTATGACGTCATCATGGTAGTCCAGGCCGGTTTTGTCGGCAGCTGGGGCGAATGGTATTATACTGAGAATTTCAAAGACAACGCCTCCAGGAAGGCGCTGGTGGAAGCGCTTCTGGATGCAGTCCCCGCCGAACGCCAGATTGAACTGCGCACACCGGCTTTCAAGATGAAGCTGTTCGGCATATCCCTCGCCGACACGCTTACCCTGGCAGAGTCACACCTGCCCACGACAAAGGCCCGCCTTGCCGGGCACAACGACTGCTACCTGTCCAGCCAGAACGACGTCGGCACTTTCAACGGACCGTCCGAGCGCAAATTCTGGCAGGCGGAAAGTCTGTACACCATCATGGGTGGTGAATCCTGTGAATTCACCGCATACTGCCACTGCAACGGTGCAGAAACCTACAACGGAGCACTGAAAGACCTGGCACTATATCACTTCACATACCTTAACGTGAGCTATCATCCCAGCGTGCTGAGACGCTGGAGAGAAGAGGGCTGCATGGAAGAGATCCGCAAACGCCTTGGTTACCGTTACGTCCTGGAAGAAGGACAGTTCACCAAGGAACCCGAGGCGGGAAATCCCTTCCAGATCAAGCTCACGCTGCGTAACGACGGCTTCGCGCCGGCTCAGAATCCCCGCGACGCCGAACTGGTTCTCACCGATGCCTCGGGAAAGGTCGTCAAGACCTGGAAACTGGACAGCGATCCCCGCTACTGGATGCCGGCCCAGCAAACCGTTATCGACCAGACCGTCATACTGCCGGAAGGCATCGCAGGTTCCATGACCCTGCATCTCAACCTTCCGGACCCCTGCGCGACCATACACGACAATCCATTCTTTTCCATCCGCCTGGCCAACGAAGACGTTTGGGATGAGAATACCGGATATAATTCACTGTATAGTTTTAACCTTTAAATCTTATTCGGGATGAAAAAAGCGCTGACCGTGCTGGCTGTCCTGTCATTGGCGGGGCTCCTTGCCTGCGTCGAGAACGAACAGCCTTCCGATGTTACAATCTTAGCTGAAGACCTCACATTACAGGAAGGCCAGACCGTCAACATCAACGCCACCTGCAATTCCACTGCAACAATCACATATACTTCCGACAATCCGGCAGTCGCCACTGTCTCTCCTGAGGGGGAGGTATCCGGGGTCAAGGCCGGAAGCGCAGGCATCACCCTCAGGGTGGACGCTGTGGAAGGCAAGTTCAAAGCCGCCGAAAAGACCATCCAGGTGACGGTAACAGCCGTGGAAGTCGCACCCAAGCCCCAGCCGGGTGTCTACACCTTCACCGCATCCAAACTGAAAGGCCAGTGGAAAGCCGGCGACCAGATCTATATCCAATGCGGATATGGTCCCTCCGCCCAGGTGATCACCCTTGCAGATAACCAGATTTCCGACGGAGGAAAAACCGCCAGTGCAGAGCTTTCCGGAGACCTGTTCAAGTACCTCGCCGATCCCGATCCCCTTTATGCCGCCTGGCCGGCCGAAGCCGTGAAGAAGCAGGAAGGGCTCTCCGACAAGATCATCTATTACTCTGTCAGCGACATACTCCTCACTCAGGCATATCTTGTCGGGAACAACTTCAGTTTCATAGATGTTTCTTCCATAATCTCGTTCACCGTGTCGGGCGGCTTCGACCATTTCCTGATTACAGGAGCGCAGCGCCCGGGACTTCGCTACAGCAGCTACAAAAACGAGTACTCATCTGTAAAAGAGAGCCCTTCCAAACCCAAAGACGACGGATATCCTTTCCGTGAAGGCCAGCTCTCGGCCGACGGCGATCTCAACTCCATCTGCTTCCCCGGCGGCATCACCTTCAACGGCGGCTTCTCTATCTATTTCGCCAAGGGAGACGACTGGACTGCCAGTTATACCTACTCCGACAACATCACCCTGAAGCCCGGAAAGAAACTGGATCTGGGCGACATCACAGCAAGCCTGAAGCCCCACGACGGGCCCAAGCCGTCGATTCCAGAGATAACGGATATGACAAGACTGACCGTAGCCCTCAATGAACTTTCCGGTATCTGCGTCAGTGCAGACGGCAACTCGCTGTGGGCAGTGGGCGACGGCAGCCAGATCGCCAACATCGAACTGGACGGAACCGTTATCAACAAGGCAAATATCTGGGAAGACAAGTATACGATCGACTCGGAAGGACTGTCCTTGAATTACGACACCGGTGATTTTCTTATCAGCGGGGAGCCCAATTGCGTATATCGCATCTCCAGCGAGAAGATTGGCAGCATTTTCTCTTATTACAACGAGGAAAAAAAGCGCTACGAGTTCACCGGAGTCCAGTCGCTTTTCAATATCAGCGACGCCGCCTCGTTCGGCAATTCAGGTGCCGAGGGTTGCTCGTACTACAAAGACGGGCTTGTATTTATCGGGACCCAGACAGGCGCCTACCTCTACCTTTGCAACCTGGAAACAGGAGAAGTCTTATGGAAAAAGGGGCTTCGTTCGATGCATACCGTCATTACCGAAATCGCCGGTCTTTGCTACGACCCGCTGACGGACTGGCTGTGGGTGGTCGATTCAGAGGCTCACAAGTTTTTTGCCCTCTCGAGCGATGCGGAGAAGCTCCACGGCGCATACCTTATGAATACCAAGTCAAATGAGGAATCGATCTGCATCGACCACAAGAACAGCTGCGTCTGGATAGGCGACGATTATGGCTCAACCTCGTATATCTACAGATACAACATGAAAGGACTGGACGACTTCAACGTCAAGTAATAAGCGCTTGCCATGAGAAGGTTTATTTCAGAGATACTGGCAGTATTTGCCGCCCTGTCCCTGCTGGCCGCCTGCACCAAGCCCGACGACCAGGGTCAGGAGCAGAACCAGGAACAAAACCAGGAGCAGAACCAGGATAAACCCGAGGACAAACCGGAGCAGAAGCCGGAAGTCCTCAAGGACCTGACGCTTTCCGCGAGCGTAGAAGGGGACGGCATTTTCGACGGCAGCCCCTCTTATACCATGCACGTGACCAACCCCAACACCATAGAAGTGGAAGCCCGGATCCAGTCCCGTGTAAGCACTGACTTCAAGAAAGATGTCGCCATGGTGGATTTCATGGAAAAAATACCCGCCAACGGCACCAAAGACATCGTCATCACACCCGAAGCGGAGAGCTGGAGTCCCGGTTTCTATAAGGTCAACTGCTACGTGGACGGCACGACCCGCGTCGGCCTCGCTTTCGGCATCCGCCCCTTCGAGATTGTTTCCGCCCCCGACAAACAGGCCGACTTCGATGATTTCTGGGCTGCCGCTTACAACCAGCTTAAGGCCATCGACATGAATCCCGGTTTCATCCCCACCAAGAGCGCCGGGACCTACATGGTATCCATGCAGTCCATACCCGACGGCCTCGAGGGAGACCCCATGGTCATCCGCTGCTATTATAAAGAGCCCGCCAATGACGGCAAGAAGCATCCGGCCATAGTGCATTATTACGGATACGACGACTTCCCGGGCACCACTTTCCTGTATCTGCCGTCCGGCAGTACCGATTATGCGCATCTCTGGGTTTCCGCCCGCGGACAGCGTATCAACGCCCGTGCGGCGTCCCTGCGCGCCGACGGGATTGAAGAGGACTACGTTAATCCGTACGACAAGCAGTGGTTCACCGTGAACTTCGGCGACAAGAACAGCTATTATTATCGCGGCGCCTACATGGACTGCGTCCAGGGAATCCGATTCCTGGCATTATGCGAGGATGAGAAAGTGAAAGGCCGGATCGACATGAACAACGTCTTCGTGGAAGGCATGAGCCAGGGCGGCGCATTCTCTTATGCCGCGGCGGCGCTTAGCATGGAGTATCCCGTCAAGGCAATCGCGCCGGGCGTGGCGTTCATGGGAGACTTCCCCGATTACTTCGTAATTGCGTCGGGAAGCGGCGGCGGATTCCCCTCTATGGCCAAGCAGTGCAAGGCCGCGCTCGGTTGGGACGATGCCAAGATGTATGAATTCATGTCGTACTTCGACACCAAGAACCTGGCCACGCTCATTTCCTGCCCCATTTTTGCCAATATAGGCCTTATGGACGACGTCTGCCCGCCCCACACCAACATCGCGCCTTACAACAACGCCCTTACGCCCGCGAGCGACAAGCAGATGACATTCTACCCCAAGATGGGACACGACGTTCCGTCCGGATGGGAAAGCAAGTACAAGGCTTTCTTCCAGAAGTATCAGTAAAAAATAAAACCCGCCGCGGCGGGTTTTATTTTTTACTTGAGTGCTGGTTACTGAAGCATGTTCTTCTTGAACTTGTCTATGTCGGCCTGTGAGATGCCGATCTCCAGAAGGTAAGCGTTGACGCCGTCCTGGAAGGAACCGGAACCGGCATAGCCCCATATGACATTCGCCGCGCCCTTGTAATCGATGCTGCGCGTCATCTTGGTGTTCTCGCCGTCGGAAGTGGCATATCCGTGAGGAGCGAACTGGGTAAGCTCATATTCCTGGGAAATATCACCCTCGGGGACGCCGAGGATACCAAGGGTAAGCATGGCGATTGTACCGGTGCGGTCACGGCCGAGGGAGCAGTGGAAATATACCGGCTTGTTCTTGTCTACCATGTCGAAAATGAACTGCATGCACTGACGGGTCTTTTCCTTGTCGTCGTTGAGCATCTGTGAATATCCTTCTTCTATACTGGGTGCCAGGAACTCGAAATCTTCAAACAACGGGTAGAGGGGGCTTTCCTCCTTCTTCATGAACTCTTCCGCCCCGCTCTTGGTGTGTCCGCGAAGATCCAGCTGCGCCTTGATGCCTTCCGTCTTGAGGGCGACTTTACCGGTCTTGCCGACGTAGGTCGACTCAAGGCGTCCGCCGCGATATACCATACGGTACTTGACTGTTTTGCCGTCTTCGGTTTTCCAGCCGCCGAGGTCGCGGGCGTTGCGTATCATGGTGCGGATGAAAAGCTGATGCACTTTACCTGTAACGTCGAACGATCCCTTGGTAAGCACCTTGCTCCCGGCCTTTGCCTCATACACATAATGGGTGTTGGGGAGGAGGTTGGTGATTGTGACGCTGGAGGCACCAGCAGTGGCAGTATACTCCCACGTGCGGGTAGGTTCGGTTACCGTGACCACAATGTCGCCGGCCGACTGGTCGGGGGTCCATCTGATGGTGTATTCCTGAGGGCGGTCGGACTTTCCGGGGCATACACTCACGCCGTTGGTCTGCGCCCAGCTGCGAAGATCAGAGAAAGTGCAGTCGTGATTGGGGTAATGGACGTCGGTGAGGAACTTCTCAACGTCGGCGTTGGTGGACAGGACGGTGGCGCCATCCTTGATTTCCGGTGGAAGGTCATCCTCTGGGGTGGGGGGAACATAGGCCTCAACGACATTGACGCTGACGGTTGTCGAGGCGGCGGTGAATTCCTTTTCATAGGCCTCGACCGACAGTGTGACGGTGGTGGAACCTACCGCTACTCCGGTAACCTCTCCGTTGGATGAAACGGTGGCTATGGCGGGGTTGGCAGATTCAAAGGTGATGTCTGCAAGGGTGTTGGTGGTGGCGATAATCTGCACGGTCTTGCCGACTTCCACTGTAACGCCTTCTGCGTTGATGACCGAAACGACGGGATCCGGTTCATCAAAGCATCCGGTAACGGCCGGAAGCAGGAAGGCTAAAAGCAAATAACGTAAACGCATAGTCTATTAGTTGATTGATGAATTGTGCTATTTCGTGTAAATATAGTGATTATCTGCTTCACTTGAAACATATTTTTTCTTTTTTTTCATTCAAAACCCACCAAAACACATATTTACAAACTTACGGCTGTTTGCCATTGGATAATATAATGGAAACGGCTATATTTGCTTATTATGAGAGTGGAAACGAAACACTTTGCCCCTTTCGCAGTCGCAATCCTTGCGCTTATCGTCTCCTGCTGTACATCAACATCCGGAGTTGCAGGATACTGGCAGAAGCACGACGTGACGGTAACGGAATCCAACTATCGCGAGGCCGAGGATTGTTTCGCGGAATTTGCCGAGCTGGCCGCAACGGCGCCGCTCGAAGAAGGCCTCGCCGCGCTTGATACGCTCTTCAACCACCTTCTCGCCGACGGAGTCAGTTATTACGTCTATTCCGAATGGATGGTTTCCGCATTCCACTCCATTCTCTCGCCCTGCCGAAATCCCGTCCTGTTTGCAAAAGCTGTCGAGCGTTTGAGCTCGGACGGTATTATGTCCCGTGGAGAAGTCGCGCCCCTTATGGAACTTGCCGCAAAGGACATGCTCAACGCTCCCGGCAGCCCTTGCACGCTTCCAGAGCTCACGGATGCTGACGGCTCCCCCGCCCCCTGGTCACCCGGCAGCGAAACCGTTTTCGTATTGGTCAACCTCGACTGCGCCACCTGCGTAGGCGCCCTGAACGCCCTGGGCGGGGAGCCAGGAGAACACGTGGCCCTGTGCTACGGCCGCACTCCCGCACCCGAAATTTCCGGCTGGGAATACCGCTATAGCAACCGTCTCGGCGAAATATTCGACCTTGAAGCCGCCCCGTTCTGGTTCTCCGTGGACGCCGCCGGCAAGGTCCGGACAGCATATTCACCCATTCCGCATAAAGAATTCGCAATCCCCGAGCAATTATGAGAATCCGCAGCGTTATCCTTGCGTCTCTGCTTACCGTCGCCGTCCTCGGCGCCTGCAAGCAGAATCAGGAGCCCAAGCTTCAGTATTACACCGCCAGCCGGACATACGACATCGTTTCCGTAGAGCAACCGCCTGCAGGCAACGAGGTCCGCAACGTCGTTTTCATGATAGGCGACGGCATGGGACTTGAGCAGAGCAGCTGCGCATGGGTGCTCAACAAGGGCAAGCTCAATCTCGACATTTTTCCTGTGGTGGGCCTCTCCCGCACATATTGCACCGACAACCTCATCACAGATTCGGCGGCCGGCGGAACCGCCCTTGCGGCAGGCAGGAAAACCGCCTACGAGCACGTAGGCACCGCCCCCGACGGCTCCGACATGTATTCCATCCTGGTCAAGGCAAAGAACGCCGGAAAGAAGACCGGTGTCGCCGTCACCTGCCATTTTGCGGACGCCACCCCCTGCGACTTCTGCTGCCACAACGAAAGCCGCTACAACCAGGAAGACCTCATAGCAGACTATGTTGAATGCGGTGTGGATTACCTCTCCGGAGGCGGACTTGACTGGTTCACCGTCAACCGTACCGACGGCCGCGACATCACCGCAGAAATGGCCGCCGCCGGCTATAACGTCGCCCTTGACGAACAGGCGCTGCTGGATGCGCCGCTTCCGGTCATAGGCATCCTCGCGCCGGACAACCTTCCCGTCGCAGGCGAGCGCGGCGACCTGTATCGACACACCGTCATCCACGGACTCGACATTCTCAGCCGCGAAAGCGGCGACCGCGGATTCGTCATGATGCTCGAGGGCTCCTGCATCGACGACTGGCTCCACGGCAACGACATCGGCCTCGCCATGGAAGAGGTCCTGGACTTCGACCGCACCATCGGCGACGTCCTCCAGTGGGCCGAGAAAGACGGCCATACGCTGGTGGTCGTAACTGCAGACCATTCCACCGGAAGCCTCACCCTGCAGGACGGCAACCTTGAGGAAGGCCGCATCGGAGTGGCCTTCGGCAACGAATCCCACAACGGCATAGCCGTTCCCTATTACGTCTGGGGACCTGGCTCCGATGCCTTCGGCGGCATCATGGAGAACGGGGACCTTGGCAGGTTGATTGCATCTTTCGTGAAATGATTGATCCCTACGTCAAACCAGACTCCGAGCTGCTCGTCTGCCTGACGGACCAGCTTTTCGCAGAATCCGGGAACGCCCAGGGTTCGGGTCAGGATTTGACAGTAACGGACGTCAACCCCAACGATTTGTTCTTTTAGCGGGCCATGGGTAAGTACGCGTTGTTCTCGGCCATTCTTGCAGCAGCGGTCGTTTTCGGCTCCTGCGAGGCCCGGCTGGCTCCCGACGAGTCCGGTACCTACCTGTTTGAACTTACCGCAGAGGCTCCCGTCCCGCAGAGCAAGAGTGACTACAGCAGTTCCGGAGAGTTCTGCTGGAGCGCCGGGGACAGGATTTCCGTCCTCTTCCACAAAGGCAGCGAAAACCGGTTCTTCGTCCTTACCGCCGGCAGCGGAGGTGGCAAGAGCGCCGTCTTCTCCGGCAGGATCGACAACGGCTACACCGTCGGCTCTTCCAACACTTCCGTCCGATGGGCCCTCTTTCCCGCCGGAGAGCACACCTACACCGCTGGAGAGAATGGCGACATGCCGGTCTTCAATGTCCCTGCAGAAACCGATTATACCGCATCCGGAGCCCATTTCTCCGCGAATCTGCCTATGTGCGCCAAGGGGAATGACTCCGGCATCTACAGTTTCCAGCACCTGGGGACCAACTACCGTTTCAGGTTCACCGGGATCGGGGCATCCAAGGTCAGGCTTGAGATAAAGAACAAAAAAAGCTACGCCCTCAGCGGCACTTTCCCGGTAAAAGGCAGTTCGGCAGGCAGCGGAGAGAACTATCTGGACTACTCTTCCGGCGCCTCGGAGGCCGAAAAGGCCATTGCATACACGGAGAACGTCGCTTCCGACGGCAGCGCAGCATTTTATGTCGCAACCCGAGCCTGGCGTGTCGCCCTGCAGCCCGAACTCACCCTCACTGACGCTCAGACGGGAGATATCCTCTATTCCAAAACGGCAAACAAGGCCATCGGCGACTCCGAACTCAGTTTCCTGTATCTGTACGACATAGGCCCCATTGCCGTGTCGTCCCAGGGCTCGGGCACGGAAGGCGCCACCGTCAGCTATACAGAAAGCTCCGACCTGTTCTGCAATCCCGAAAGAGGCATGTACAAGGCCAGGGAATGCCGTCCGGGCGACTCCGCCGTCAGCTCATCCAAACTTGCGTCCGTAAGGTCCGCCGGCTACTCGCTGATGCTCTTTGAGTATTTCCTGAACGACTTCGTAGATTCGGATATCTCTTCTTCGTACCTCAAGCTGATAGAAAACAACTTCAAGGCCCTCCGCGCAGGAGGCGTCAAATGCATACTGCGGTTCGCGTATTCCAGCGGCCATGCCGAATCAGACCATCCCTGGGATGCCACGGAGAGCCGCGTGCTGCGCCACATCGAGCAGCTCAAACCGTATCTGCAGGCATACAGCGACGTCATCCTTGTCCTGCAGGCCGGATTCATCGGCTCCTGGGGCGAATGGTATTACTCCGACAACTTCGGAATGAAGCCCAGCGAAGATTTCGAAGCCCGCGGCAGGGTGCTCGCCGCCCTGCTGGACGCCATGCCCTCAAGCCGCCAGGTAGAGGTGCGCACGCCTGCGTTCAAGAAGAAACTGGTGGGCAGCACTCCCCTGACCGCATCCACGGCACATAACGGCACGCCCCAGGCACGGGTTGGCGGGCACAACGACTGCTTCGTCTCCAGCAGCAACGATACCGGCACCTATGACGGCAGTTCCGACCGGCAGCTCTGGGCCGCCGACAGCCGTTACACCATCATGGGCGGAGAGACCTGCAAAGTGGACGACTACTGCCACTGCGAGTCATACGGCGGCAATCCCGGCACTCTTTCCGAGCTTGCCACCTATCACTGGACCTACCTGCACGACGGGTATCACGAGGGCGTACTGAGCCTCTGGTCCGAGGAAGGATGCATCGACCGCATCAAACGCGATCTCGGCTACCGCCTGGTGATGGAAGACGCCACCTTCGGCGCCGCTTCCGCCGGCACCGGGATGCAGGTCACTCTTCACCTGCGCAACAAGGGCTACGCCGCCCCCATGAACCCCCGGCCCGTTTATCTGGTCCTCACCACCGCTTCCGGCACCGAGCTCGGCAAATGGTTGCTTGACGCGGATCCCCGTTTCTGGGGACCGGACGACGGACAGATCACATTGAACAAGACCATTACGATACCATCAGGCGCCTCCGGCACCCTGCAGCTGCATCTATACCTCCCCGACCCTGAGGATACCCTCACCGACGACCCCCGCTTCGCCATCCGCCTCTCCAACACCGGCATGTGGAACGAAGCGACCGGGTACAATCTTTTGTATTCATTTAATATTTAACTATATTCACCTCATGAAACTCAATTACGTTAAACCAAACTCCGAACCGGTGCAGTTTGCACTGTGCTCGCTTCTGGCCGATTCCGGCATTACTGGAACAGGCTCCGCCGAGGGTATCACCATAGACGGCGAGAGCGATTTCGACTCATTCTTCGGTGCTTAAAATGATTGACGAGATGAAACGGTTTTACATTTCTTTCCTGCTCATGGCTGCAGCAGCCGTGACAGCTTGCGAGAATCAGTTTGTTTCTGATGAACCCGAAACTCCCGCCGACAAGTACGTCTTCACCCTGCAGGCATCCAGTCCCGGTATCGACACCAAATCGGAATATTCCGCCGCAGGAGAATTCTCCTGGTCTTCCGGAGATCAGATTTCCGTCATTTTCAACAACGGAACGGAGAATAAGTTCTTCACCCTCACAACCACCGACAACGGAGCGACCGCCAGCTTCAGCGGCTCCATCGACGCCGGCTACACCATCGGCGAACTTAGTTCCGGCACCAAAATAGCCTTGTACCCTGCCAGCGACCATAAATATGTTGCAGCAGATTCCAAGCCCATTAAGTTCAACATCCCTGCGGTTACAGATTTCACGGCCTCCCATTATTCTGCCAACATGCCTCTGTATGCAGAAGGTGATTCCGGCAACAATTTCGCATTCACGAACCTTGCCTGCGGATTCAGGTTCACATTTACCGAAGTTTCCGCGTCAAAAGTCAAATTTGTGGTAGAGAACCAGAAGACCCGCCAGCTTTCCGGAGATATTCCCCTGCACTCCGGTCCGTACCTGGACAACCAATATGCTGATGTCGGCTCTGAGAAAGCATCACTGACATATATCGCCAATGTCGAGAATGAAACCGTAACCTTCTATGTCCCTTATCGTTACTGGGCAGATTTCCAACCTACAATCACCCTGTACAACGCAGACACGGATGAAATGCTGTTCACCAATACCGCAGCGGCAGCAAAGCAGCTCACTTCTTTGGGCCAGGTAAAGCCGTTCAGCATTTCCGTAACCGGTTTTGTCTATTCATTCCCATCCCAGCACGGAATTGACTGGAACTCCATCACCGTATCCGCAGAAGGAGACTCTTCCAGCTCCAATTCCGGAGTAAAGGTGTTCAAGGCTGTCGCCGATCCTTCATATCTATTTATCTATTTCGTTCTGGACAAGAACAAGATGCTCACGGATCCTTCCTACGAGTATGCAAACCTGCAGGTATTGTACCTTGGCGATGAGAGTGACGCCAATTGCGTCAACACATCCTGGATCTGGGGCGACACTGAGACCTACACCAAAGAGGCTACCGGTGCATGGCTGACATATAACGGAGAGCCTGCATTCCATTGCTGGGAAGGCATTGTCGGCAGCGATACGGGCAACAAGGCCGGGTCTGTCGCCGTCAACAAGGATGACGTGCACTATGAAATGAGAATACCGCGTGACAACAGCAAGGCCCCCATGACTTCCACTTCTGCAAGCACGGCCCATGTCGGAATGATCGTTTACTATCAGCATTATCACGGCAATACCGGCAGCTACGGCTCTTATATGATAACTCCTCCGAAGAAAGACCACGGCGGTGCATTGCTCCGTGTACCTCTCTCCCCATACGTTGCTCCGAGTGATAAATAGAATCTACTGAATGTCACAGAGAAAACACAACTGGCTCCTGTACGCCCTGGTGACGATGGTCACCTGGGGCGTATGGGGGGCCTTTTCCGACCAACCTGATTTCCCCGCCACGCTCACATACGTAGTGTGGGCGATCAGCATGATTCCCTGCGCGATATTTGCGCTTGCAAACATCAAGTGGAAACTCGACGTCCGTCCCAAGAGCGTCATGCTCGGCATGGGCGTGGGACTTCTCGGAGCCGGCGGGCAGCTCGCACTGTTCCAGGCCCTGAAGTTCGGCCCCGGATACCTTGTAATTCCGATGATCTCGGTGGCCCCTATCATTACCGTCATCCTTTCGGCCATTTTCCTTAAGGAACGGGTGAGCAGGTTCGGCGCCATCGGCATCGTGCTCGCGTTCATCGCCATCGTCTGCTTTTCTCTTTCCGGCAAGAGCGACGAGTCCGTCACCAGCTGGCTGTGGATACTGTTCGCGGCCGTGGTGTTCGTGTTCTGGGGTATCCAGGCGCTCATCATGAAACTGGCCAACAATTACGCCCCCGATGCGGAAAGCGTCTTCATCTATATGGCGATTTCCGGCATCGTGCTCATCCCCGTGGCTCTCCTGATGACCGACTTCAGCCAGGGCGTCAACATGGGATGGAACGGCCCGTACTTCACTTTCTGCGTGCAGATCCTCAATGCAATCGGCGCATATACGCTGGTATATGCCAACCGCTACGGCAAGGCCATGGTCATCGCTCCGCTGGCAGACGCCTGCGCTCCCGTCATCAGCTGCATCATCTCGCTCGTGCTGTACGCCCACTTCCCGTCCGTGGCGCAGATCATCGGCATCGTTTCCGCAATCAGCTGCGTATTGCTTCTGAGCAAAGAATAACGTTTTCCATACACCGACCCCATAATGAAAGAAATAGCACAAAAATTCGCCATCAAGGGCAACATTCTTGAGATCAAGCCGCTCGGCAACGGCCTTATCAACGACACCCTTCTCGTAGTAACCGACGGTCCCGACAACTACGTCCTCCAGAAGATAAACAACGCGATTTTCCGCGACGTGGAGCTGCTGCAGCACAATATCGACTGCGCCACCGCCCATATCCGCCGCAAACTCGCGGGCGACCCCGACATCGACCGCAAGGTCCTCACCTTCCTTCCCTGCAAGGAGACCGGCAAGAGCTACTGGACCGACGGAAAAGAGTACTGGAGGGTCTCGGTGTTCATCAAGAACGCCTTCACCTACGAGACGGTGAATCCCAAGTATTCCTATTTCGCCGGCAAGGCTTTCGGCAACTTCGAGGCCATGCTGTCCGACATCCCCGACAAGCTGGGCGAGACCATTCCCGATTTCCATAACATGGAACTGCGCGCACGCCAGCTGCACGAGGCCGTGGAGGCCGACGCCGCAGGCCGCATGGCCGAGCCGGAGGTCAAGGCGATCCTGGCCGACCTGCTGCCGTACGAGGAGGAAATGTGCAAGGCCGAAAGGATGTACCGCGAGGGCATTCTTCCCAAGCGCATCTGCCACTGCGACACCAAGGTCAACAACATGATGTTCGACGCCGACGGCAACATCCTCTGCGTCATCGACCTCGATACCCTGATGCCGTCGTTCGTATTCTCCGACTTCGGCGACTTCCTTCGCACCGCGGCCAACACCCTGCCGGAGGACGATCCCGCTACCGGCAAGGTCGACTTCAACATGGATATCTTCGAGGCATTCACCCGCGGATACCTGGAGTCGGCCAGGAGTTTCCTCACCCCGGTGGAAATCGAGAATCTGCCCTACGCGGCATGCTTGTTCCCTTACATGCAGGCCGTCAGGTTCTTCGCGGACTACATCAACGGCGACACTTACTACAAGATCAAGTATCCCGACCACAACCTCGTCCGCACCCGCAACCAGGTGGCCCTCTTCCACGCCGCCATGGCCAAAGTGCCGCAGATGAAGGCGTTTATCGCCTCGCTGTAAAAGCTATCGCCTCCTCCAATTACCGCGAAGACGATGTAGGATGTCCTACGTTGTCTTCGCGTGCCGTAAATGGGCAGAACGGAGGCAAAATCGTTTGCGAAGACGATGTGGGAGGTCTCACGTTGTCTTCGCGTACGAAATGGCAGCAGGGAGAGGTTCGCTAAACTGT
>JAFZZW010000003.1 GCA_017615615.1 Bacteroidales bacterium | reverse complement strand
GCCCTCAGTAGTAATAGGTTTTCCCTTTTTTATGTGGCCGCGGCCACATAAAAAAGGGAAAACCTATTACTACTGAGGGCAGGACCCCTCAGACTCCTCCTGCGGGCTCTGTCAGTTTATTGATATAGCTTCCATAGCTCCCGCAGATATTATTTCAGAAGACTACCTCTTTTTGCCAAGGCTCCTGACGGGCCAGAGATGTTCGTCGGCAGCAGAGGGCTTCTGGACTCTGGAACTCGCTTTAAAAGCTTTTTTGGGAGCCGCTTTTGCAGAAGAAAGGCCAGCACCGGGTACAGGGTTGCCTTCGGTTACAGAAACCTCGTCAATATTCAGGATAAACTGGTCAGTGCAGTTATAATGACGGAAAGCGATGTAACCGGTACTGTTCTCAAACTGAGAAGGAATAGGCAGCACATAACGCTGATACTCCATGTACTCCTGGCACGGAGTTCCTTCAGGGAACGTTGCCTCGTGAAGCAGGGTCCAGTCGGATAATGTTATAGTCGACCCTGGAGCCTTGTCAGATATATAGACTGCATAATGCTCTTCAGGATACGACATATCCTGGGCTCTTACCCAGAAACTAAGGTAGTTACCGGCAGTGAAACCAATGGCAGGAGTAATTGCCCAGTTATCCGGGTTAAGCGCACCGGCAGTAAAATCGTACGACATACTGTAGAGAATACCGTTGCCGGAAAGCACAGTCATATCATCATCCTTAGCGTTGGCTGCATACTCCCATCCGTAAGAATCTCCGTCAGAATCAATCAGGGTCCATCCTGAAGCCTTGCTCTGATCCTCGAAGAAGTCGCGGAAGACAACAGTCAGATCGGGATCCGCCGGGCGCTCCGGATAAACGACATTAACAGGAGCAGTCGTTTTGCAAACGCCGCGCTTGATCTCAAGCTTGTTGGAGCTGGTCAACTTAAAACTTCTTCCGTCATAATCAGTCACAGTCAAAGTAATGCCGTTGTTGAACGTTGTAGGCGGTATAGCCAGCCAGACGTTTACAGCCGTTGTGGGGTTCAATGGCATGATATAACCGCTGGGCAACGAAGCATCGACATAGGAATATGCGTATTGAGTCAGTCCGAGGTATAATTCTGGAGCCTCATCGGCAGAAGGTACAACATAAATATCGCCGCTTATCGCCTCATCGTCATTGTTTTGAACCTCCACACTCACAAAATGGGAATCCGCCACACCCAAAAGAGGAATGCGCAAGAAACCGCAAATATGCTTGAACTCCAAATCTGTATTATCTGAGACGGCGACCATAGGACATATTCCAAATGAATCATAAGCATAGGACTGATTTGGATTAAGCCAATAAAGCATAACTCCTTCTTGCGCCTCATGATAATCACTGTAAGGATATGCGGAATAAACACTGCTCAATGCATTTCCTCCCGCCGGAGTGGCATTCGGGTCAATTGTGAATGAGCCGCTTGTAGCTCCGTCTGTACCTGAATAGACATAACAGATATTCTCATCATTCTTATCGAATATACTGATTTCATCTGCATAAGATCCGTCATTTTCCCAACATACACTCGTTCCGTCAACATAGGCTCGTGTTGTCTGTTCCACAGAAGCCACGAACACTTTAGGCTGGGATTTGACAGGAGCCTTCAACTCTTCCTTGGGGGCGCATGCGGCTACCAGCCACGCTGCTGCAAGTATAACAAAAACCTTTTTCATAGCTACCACACATATTCGTTATTGTCATAAGAAATATCCTCAGTCTTTCCTGACTGGGCGATGACAGCTGTGGGCTCAAAAGCACACAACTCTGCGTACGGCGCCACATATCTGCAGCCCGCACCCGTAGAAGGTGTTTTTCTCATAATTGGAAGCATTTGATATACACTACTTTGTCGCAAGAAAATAAATTTATTTAATAATTCCAAGAAAACTGCATAAAAAATGTCTCTTTTTATGCTAGCGTTTTGCCAATGCACTGAAAATCAACGACATACCAAACGACCTCTGGGAGAACATCCCAGAGGTCGATGCATAAGTAAATAAAAATCAGCGAGTTGCTGAAGCTGCTACCGATTATATGCAGGTATACCCGCCGTCGACGGCGATATTCTGACCGTTGACGTAGGTGCTGGCGGGAGAGGCCAGGAAGAGGGCGCAGGTGTCGAGCTCGCCGCTCTTGCCGTAGCGGGCCATAGGGAT
Source organism: Bacteroidales bacterium (assembly GCA_017615615.1). Taxonomy (GTDB): domain Bacteria; phylum Bacteroidota; class Bacteroidia; order Bacteroidales; family UBA932; genus Cryptobacteroides. The sequence continues at coordinate 24,694 of JAFZZW010000003.1, read as the reverse complement.
GCTCTGCTTGGCGATTGCCTGGAAGTAATCGCTGTCGAGGGTAGCGGTGGTGAGGTCGGTGTAGAAGTAACCAGGGCAGATGCTGTTGACGGTGATGCCGTACTTGCCCCACTCTGCCGCAAGGGCGCGGGTAAGGTTGACGACGCCGCCCTTTGCTGCATGATAAGGAGCGCTGCCGCAGATGAGGTTGCCTACGAGACCGTACATGGAGGCAATATTGATGATACGTCCGTAACCGGCCTTGATCATCTCCTTTCCGAATTCACGGGAGCAGATGAAAGTACCGAAGAGGTCGATGTTCATTTCGTGCTTGAACTGGTCGTCGGTGATTTCCTCCGCGGGGGCGACTGCACCTGTGCCTGCATTGTTCATGAGGATATCGACGCGGCCGAATTTCTCCATGGTGGCGGCGACTGCTGCACGCACCTTTTCTGTATCGGTGATATCGCAGGCGAAAGGAAGCACCTCGACTCCGAATTCTTCGTGAATCGCCTTTGCATTCTCCTCGAGGAGGTTCATGCGGCGTGCAAGAAGTACGAGATTTGCACCCTGGTTTGCGAATGCTTTGGCCATCTGGAGGCCAAGTCCGGCGGAAGCGCCGGTTACCACGGCCACGCGGCCGGAAAGGTCAAAATAATTTTTCATAAAACTTTTAAAAAGAATATTTTAATATTGGTTGTCTTGCTGCGGCTGTCTCGTCCGGACGGCCGATAGGGGTATTGTGAGGTGCGGAATGCAGGAGCTCCGGATCTTCGGAAGCCTCACGGGCTATGGTATGCATAACGTCGATGAATGCATCCAGGGTCTGGAGGGATTCGGTTTCCGTGGGCTCTATCATAAGCGCCTGATGGAACAACAGGGGGAAGTAAATGGTGGGGGCATGGAAGCCGTAGTCAAGCAGACGCTTGGCGACGTCCAGCGTGGTGACGTCTCCGTGCTCCGCAAGGCCGTCGAATACGAATTCGTGCTTGCATACTCCGGGAATAGGAAGCTTGTATGCATCCTTGAGCGACTCCTTTACATAGTTGGCGGCGAGGGTAGCCAGCGGGCCGGCCATCTTGAGGTTCTCCCGTCCAAGCATGAGAATGTACGCACAGGCACGCAGGATGACGCCGAAGTTGCCGTGGAATCCGCTGGTCCTGGGAATGCCCAGAAGAGGGACGAGATGCTCCGCTACACCAACCGGGCCGCTGCCGGGACCGCCGCCGCCGTGAGGCGTGCTGAAGGTCTTGTGCAGATTGAGGTGCATGATGTCGAAGCCCATGTCGCCTGGACGGACGACACCGAGCAGAGGATTCATGTTGGCGCCGTCGTAATACAGCAGGCCGCCGCAACCGTGGACCAGCGAGGCGATCTCTTTGATGTCGCGCTCGAACAGGCCGAGGGTGTTGGGGTTGGTCATCATTATGCCGGCGATGTCGGGGCCGAGGAGCGGACGGAGGTCGTCAACATCGACCAGGCCGTCCTCGCGGGACTTGACTACTACGATGTCGAATCCGCAGACGGCGGCGCTGGCGGGATTGGTGCCATGGGCGCTGTCCGGGACTATCACTTTGGTACGGGCCAGGTCTCCCCTGCTGACGTGATACTCCTTCATGAGCATGAGGCCGGTGAGCTCGCCGTGTGCTCCCGCGCAAGGCAGGAAAGTGAAATGGCTCATACCGGTAATCTCTGCGAGAGCCTTGTCCATGAAATCCAGTATCATACGGGCTCCGCAGACAGTCGACTCCGGCTGAAGCGGATGAAGACCGTTGAACTGAGGGACGATTTCTTCGTTGATCTTGGGGTTGTACTTCATCGTACACGAGCCAAGCGGATAGAAGCCGGTATCGACCCCGAAGTTCATCTGGCTAAGGTTCGTATAATGCCTCACCACGTCCGGCTCGCTTACCTCAGGAAGATTCAGCGGAGACTTCCTGCACACCGCCGGACTCAGTCCTGGCAGTATCTCCCTGCTGGAGTCGTAAGAATCGAAGAATTTTGCAGGATCGCAAAATTCTTCGATTTCTTCCGACCCCACCGCTGAAGCGGTCCCCCCTCTTCCGGGCCGAGGGCGGCACGTCCAGCAGGGAGATACTGCCAGGACTGAATCCGGCAACGAATAACCGCTGCGGCCGGGAACGGAAAGTTCGAATATCAATCTGTCGTAGTACCTCATAGCGCCGCCTCCTTTATGACTTTTACGAGTGAATCGATTTCCTCGCGGGTACGGCGTTCGGTGACGCAGAAGGTAACGTACCCCTCTGGAGTCTGCAATGCGCCGAAGAAACCGGCGTCCAGCAGGGCCTGCTGAAGTCTGGGGACGTCGCACAGAGGCGTGAGGGCGAACTCCTTTAGGAACGGATAGTCCTCGAACGGGTCGGAGAACTTGCCCGTTGCGAGAAGCTGTTCCTTGAGATAATGCGCGCTCTCGTAGCAAAGGGCGTTGAGCTTGCGCATGCCTTCCGGCCCCATGAGAGAAAGGTACACGGTACACCAAAGAGCCAGCAAGGACTCGTTGGAACAGATGTTGGACGTGGCCTTCTCGCGGCGGATGTGCTGCTCGCGCGCCTGAAGGGTGAGGACGAATGCCCTGCGGCCCTTGGCGTCGGAAGTCTGGCCGACAATCCTGCCCGGGAGCTTGCGCATCCACTGTTCGCGGCATGCCATGAAGCCAACGTAAGGCCCTCCGTAGCACAGGGGAACTCCGAGACTCTGGCCGTCGCCGACGGCTATGTCCGCGCCCCATTCGGCAGGAGTCTTGACGACGGCGAGGGCCGAAGGATCGCAGTATTCAACCAGCAGGGCGCCTAACTCATGCACGAGCTCTGCCAGGCCGGTATGATTCTCGATGATGCCGAAACGGTTGATGGACGGAACGATGACCCCTGCCAGGTCAAGCGAACCTTCAGCTATGGCCTCGCGCACGTCTTCTACCACCAGCAGGTTGATGCCTCCGTACCTGGCGTACGTCTGAAGGACCTCGAGCACATGCGGAAGGAGCCTGTCGGAAGCGACGACGGTGTTGCGCTTGCGGGTGCAGGCGACGCACATGCGCATGGCCTCGGCGGCGGCGGTGGGGCCGTCGTACATCGAGGCATTGGAGACATCCATCCCGGTGAGGGCGCATATCATGCTCTGCCATTCGAATATATATCGCAGGGTGCCCTGGGAAATCTCGCACTGGTAGGGCGTATATGCCGTCAGGAACTCGGAACGGGAGGTGATATAAGGGATGACCGACGGAGTGTAATGGTCGTAAGCACCGGCGCCGGCGAAAACCTTCAGCCTGGTATTGCGGGATGCCATGTCCTCGAACCAGCGGCGCACCTGGTCCTCGCTCATCGCAGAGGGGAGGTCGTACTCCCCTTTGTGGATGAACTCGGGAGGCACATCGCTGTAGAGCCCTTCCAGTCCGGAGAGCCCTACACGCTCGAGCATCACCTTGATATCCTCACCGGTGTGGGGGAAATAGGCGAATGTGCTCATATGTTATTTTGCGATTTCCCCGTATGCGGAGGCACTCAGCAGGGAATCGAGCTCTGAGGGGTCGCTCATACGGACCTTGATGATCCATGCGCCGTAAGGATCTTCGTTGACCTTTTCGGGGGCGCCTTCAAGATCTTCATTGACGGCCGCGACGGTGCCGCTGACGGGACAGAACAGTTCACTGGAGGCCTTGACGCTCTCCAGGGCTCCGAATTCCTCACCGGCCTCTACGGCGTCGCCTTCCGCAGGAAGGTCGACATACGTAATGTCGCCCATTTCGGCCTGTGCGAAATCTGTCACTCCGATGACGGCGAGGTCGCCTTCGACCTTCACCCATTCATGCGACTCACTGTAAAGGAGTCCTTCGATTATCTTACTCATTTCTTATAATTTGTCTTGTAAAAACGTTTCTTGATGACTTTGCCGGGGAACACCTTCTTGCGGATGCGGATGAACAGAGGGGTGTCCAGGGCTGAATATGCAGCGTCGACAAGGGCGAAGCAGAGGCTCTTGTCCAGGGAGATGGAGTGGTAGCCTGTGGTTACGGTGCCCACCTGGGTGCCGTCTTCCAGCTCCACGGGATAACCGGCGCGGGGCACGGCGGAATCTTCCAGTCCGATGCCCACCACCTTGCGTGCAGGGCCTTCAGTCTTCTGGGCGAGCAGGGCTTCCTTGCCGATGAATTCCGGCTTGTCGAACTTGCAGAACATGGAAAGGCCGGCCATCACGGGGCTGATTTCGGGGCTGAGTTCGTCTCCATAAAGGGGAAGGCCGGCTTCGAAACGGAGAGTGTCGCGGCAACCGAGGCCGCAGGGCTGTACGCCCTCTTCGAGGAATGCGTCCCACAGGTCGAGGATGTTGTCGGGGGAAGCGTAGATCTCGAAGCCGTCCTCGCCGGTGTAACCGGTACGGCTGACGATGACGCGGCCGGTATCTTCATCCTCAAGGTCGCAGAAAGAATAGAACTCGACCTCGCGAAGCTCCTCGATTCCCATTACCTTGACGATCATGTCTTCCGCCTTGGGCCCCTGCAGGGCGATCTGGCCCCAGGAGTCGGAGTCGTTGAAGACCTCAACCTCATAGCCCTCAGCCTGAGAGAGGAGCCACTCATAGTCTTTCTGGATATTGGCTGCATTGACCACAAGGAGGTAGCCGCTTTCGAACTCCCTGTAAACCAGGAGATCGTCCACCGTACCGCCGTCGGGGTAGCACATCATGCCATAGAGGATGCGACCCGGCTCGAGGGTGCGGACGTCTCCGGTGAATACGTGGTTGACAAACGCCTCCGCCTGGGGGCCGTCGACAAATATCTCTCCCATGTGGGAGACGTCGAACATACCGACGGCGGTACGGACTGCATTGTGTTCAGGGATAATGCCGGCATACTGTATCGGCATGTCGAAGCCTGCGAAGGGAGACATCTTCGCCCCGAGGGCGACGTGCTCGTCATGCAGGCAGGTGAATTTCAGTTCCTGGTCCATATTGGTTATTAGAGTTCTCAAAGATAGTGAATAAAATCGGGATTGCCATAACTTTTCTGGATATCCTCTATTGCCGCAATATCAGAGGCGGAAAGCATCTTGCTGCAGGAGCAGAATTCGGCCGTCAGAGCGTCAGAAAGCTCCCGTGCGGAGAGCTTGAGACCCAGGTCGACAAGATTTGCGACCCTGGCCCTGACGGAAGCGACAGCATGCTTTGCGAGTTTTTCCGCAGAAGGGGTAATCGCCCGCTGCATGGCGTCCAGATCGACGCTGTGAAGGAGCGTACCGTGAACTATACTGGCCTCGGGACGGGAGAGGCAGGCGTTCCCGGAGACCTTGCAGCCGCCGACGAGGACATCGTTGTGTTCCGTCCGGACAGCATCCATGCCAAGCGATTGCAGGAAGGAGGCCAGATGCCCAAGGTAACCGGAGAAAGCAGCATCGACGCTCTCGTGAGGAGTGATGATTGAGATCATAAGGTTGCCGCGGTCGGCATAGACGCATCCTCCCCCGCTCTTGCGCCGGACGATGTCGATGCCGTGCTCCCTGCAATACGGGAGATTGACTTCCGCAGCAAGGTCCTGATGCCTGCCGATGATTACGGTAGGTGCGACGCTCCATACAAAAAAGCCGCTGCGAAAGGCGGCGGCGACGTACTCTTCCATCGCCAGGTAGAAAGACAGGGGCCTTTCATCGGGGGTGGGAAGGGTTATATTCTGCATGTCACTGAATGGACTTGAGATCCTTCTTGAGAATCATCTTGGGGTCCATCATGGATACTTTCTCGAAAAGCCTGATACGGTTGGGCAGGGAAAGGAATATCTTGTCTTCGTGCTTGCCTTTGCGCCACCATTTATAGAACCCCACCGGGTCGTTTTCATATGGTATCTTGGCGACGATGCCCGTACTGTATCCGGGATAATCTATGACGAGATTGAGTCCCATGTACCTGCGGTAATACTCGGGGTCTGCCCGGCGGAGCTTGCTGACAAGGGGATTGAGAACCTCGAAATTGTCGACCTGAAGAACCTTTTCCCTCACAATCATCCGATGGATGCGTACGGGATCGACATTGAGCCAAGCCCCCACCTTGAGTGTGACGGGGCCCTCGTCAGTATCGAGCGTAAGCTCGTCCATCGAGTAGTAAACCTTCTCGGGGTCGAGCGGGAATAGTTCTTCCTCGGCCATTTGTATAATGCTCTACAATCTGCAAAAGTAAAAAAAAATATTTAAATTTGAAATCTGATGACGACGATTATGCAGTTGAGCGCCCTCTACGAAGAGGAATGCTGGTTCCCGGATGGTGCCGGCATAGTCGATTTGCGCTCCGTCGAAGGGACCAACTGCTACTGTACTCCAGCAGCCGCCAGTTCCGTAAGAAAGGCAATAGAGGGCATAACTCCCCCGGGGATTCATTGGATTGATACCGGTGATTACCACTATCTTAGCCTCTTCTGGATGGAACTCCTGAAGGAGCCTTTCGCACTCGCCCTGTACGACAATCACCCCGACGACCAGGACGGAGCGTTCGACTCCGGAATCCTCAGTTGCGGCAACTGGGTACAGGAAGCCCGCCGCAGCCTGCCACTGATGCGGGCAGACTGCCAGAACTCGCCCGTCCTCCCCGAAGGCCTGCCGGTTTATCTGTCGGTCGACATGGACGTAATGCCACGACAATACGCCCGCACCGACTGGGATCAGGGAGAGATGGCGCTGTCTCACCTGATGTCGGATATAGGGCGCATCGCGGCAGGACACCGGATACTCGGAGTCGATATCTGCGGCGGCCTCACGGCGGGTAAGGGCGCGTCGGCCGAAGACTACCGCGTCAACACCGGGACCCGGGAAATCCTGCAGAACTTTCTGTCAGGGCTGCTATAGCCAGCCTTTTGTCTGAGGCATCATGCGGGAATACTTCCAAACGCGGATGCGGTAACCGGGAGTTGCAGACGGAGGAATCTGATAGTAGTCATCGGATATCACCCCCTGACCTGATGCATCGTTTGCTGTCCTGCAAAAGTAATATGTGGGATAAGTTGAAGCCATGACGGACTCGGGGCTGCCGGAGCGTGTATAAAGAGGCGTGTACATCCCGCGCACGGTTCCGTTCACGTCCGAGGCCACGATGTCTTCCAGCGAAGCCATGGATGCGCATCTGGGGAAGCTCCATTCCACCGACACTTGCGTCGATGACGGTCCGGCGGCCGCGGCCACTCCGCCGACGGCTACATTGACAGTACAGCCCAGCGTCAGGCTGTTGACAGATTCATACACTTCTCCGCTTACCCTGTTCCGCATACCCGGATTTAACGTCAGTTCTGCCGGAGGCATAGCCTCGGGGCCGTACGTATCATAAAGGACGGCCATGCGGAGAGTCTCCCGGTCCGGGAAAGAAAACTCAAGTCCGGAAGGCGTCTGCGAATCCGGCACCACGGCACAGTCGCTGTCGTTACCGTCGAGAACGATTCCTGATGAACTGTAGTCCATCACTTCTTCGTGACGTGCAACGCCGGCCCAATATGCCAGGGCCCAGCTGGCTTCACGTCCCAGATTCCTGGACTCCCCGAAGGGATCGGCGGTGTATACTTCCGCAGTAGCGTCAAGAATATAGGTTTCCGGATGGCGGCAGACGGCAGTGATGGTCTCGAGAGTCACGTCCCCGCCAGAGAAGTCGTAGTTTTCACCTATCGACGCGCCCCTCGACGATAATCCGTCGATACGGAGCAGGTACGGATCCGACTGTCCCCCGCCAGGACGCAGCGACACGACAGGATTGCCTTCGCTCCCCCCTTCTCTCCAATAGCGTCCGCACTGTCTGAAGGTGTGCTTGCGTTCTACATCGAAACAGATCAAGGATTCATACAGGTCCGGATCGAAATCGGACTCGTAAAGCCTTGTTCCGTCCGTCCTGTAGAAGTACGGTCCGCATTCCACTTCAGCCCCGTCGAGCGGGAGGAATATCCGGTCTGCAGACATCTTCATCACCGGCGGGACGAAGTCGACCCTTATGTATCCGTACACCGAGCTTCCAAGATAGATGGTCAGCACGTCGGAACCGGGGCGCAAGGCGTAAACATACCATGTATATCCCGACCCCTCGACACGCGCATAATCATTCACCGGACGGACGACGATGCGGGACGGGTTCAGGCTTCTATCGTTGTCCAGTATCCTGATAGTCCCCTTCTGCCCTACGTACAGGTCGTTATCCCAATCCACGGTAAAGCGTTCTCCGTCCTGGAATTCAGCCCGCACGGTACATGAACTGCTCAATGCTCCGTCCCAGCTGGTTACCGTTACGACTATCGACTGTCCGGACGACACCGTCGGAGACGAATGCGCCGAGAATCCTTCCGCAGACGGAGTGACCGAGAAATACTCAGTATCTCCTGTCACCGAATAACTGTAGTCCCCGCCCGAAAGGCTGAGGTTCGTATCCAGGGGAACAGAAATGAATGTATCCCTGCCGATCCTCAATTCATCCGAGGTGAACCTTAGCACGCGGCTATCGTCCAGGTTGCCGTCGATTTTCCAATCCGTACGGAGGCAGCCACGGTCCGTAATGGTAAGAGTCACGGTGTATCGGCTGTTGCGGACAAGGTCGAAATTGCTAACAGCATCGGAACCCAGATACATATGTGCCAGCACGTTCTCGCTATGAAGGAAGCCCGAACGGTCCGAATATGTTCCGGATATTTCCAGATATGTGCACAGCGCGGGATTGCCGCCTGCCGCCGTTACCATTTCCGGGGTCTTGAGATCAGGATTGCCGTTGCCGGCAAGGATGTCCCCCTGCAGATTCTCCAGCAGATAAAAAGATGTCCGGTAACCTGCACCGGTGGCGTTGATGTTCTCCAGGTCCGAGGCGCTGGCGAGGTCGCCGTCGCAGACTCCGGTTTCCGTTGCTGCCACCCCTGAAGAGAAATACGGGCAGCATCGGTTCATCTGCCTGACGGCAATCGAAGAGAAGGTCATACTGCCGTGCTCCAGGCCTGACGTGTCTATGTGCAGGTCCACCCTCGAGGCGAGACGCACCAGCTTCAGCGGTACGTGATTCATTGCATAAGATGCATGGACAATCTTGCAGGCGGACATCGGTATTCCGTCCTGCCAGTTCCCGACTCCGTCGCATGTATAGCACATCGACCGTGCCTGACCGATGGTCCGGGGATAATCCGTCACCGTGCAGTTTGCGAATGCCGCTACTTCATAATCATGTCCGATATCAAGAGTAGCCGTCACCGTAGTCTGACTGCCGCCGTTGACGGATTTGCTGACGGTCAGTTCAGGCAGGAGCACTCCGTTCTCATAGAAGAGCATCAGAAGTGAATTGATTTCGTCCTCCGCCGCCCCTACGGAGCTCCGGCTCGCGGGCAGGGCCGCGCCCGACAAGTCAAACTTGACTGCCACGGTATCTCCGCCCTCTTTTCTGCACGCGACGGACAGAACAAGAATTCCAATCAAAAACAATCGTTTCATAATCAGTAGTCTATTGAAAATTCACTGTCCGACTCCCATCCGGATATATGGACTATCGCCGTGGAACGGGTAAGGTCAACCGTAACGGAAATGTCCATAAGATCCTCGTCAACATAACTGTAACCGCTCGCCGCGATCAGACGGCCCAGTCCCACCTCTCCGAGCATATCGCCTGCGGCGTTCAGAATCTCCATCGAAAGGCTGTCATCCACCTGCCTGGGCAGGCGCAGCAGCCAGTTGGACGCGGTATCGTCGGGCCTGGGACCGCAGAGGAACATACCTTCGCAGGGTACCAGGCTGAGCAAATCGTATCCTTTAACAGGACCGGACACTTTAAGGTCCGAGTTTTCCGGCAGGCCCAGGACGGCAAGATGCAGCCGGGCATAGTTTTTATGGGGCGTAACCACACACTCGCCGGTATCGGCCGAGAGTTCGGCAGTGGCGCTGCAACTGTAGAGTTCATCGCACTCATGGTCCGAGAGGATGTCGAGCCGGCGCCCGCTGACCGTGTTCATATCGGTGATCCCGGTGAACACGGTCACGACGGACGGCCTGCGAGGTACGGTCAGGACACAGTTCCCGCTCTCGAAATCCATTCGGCTCATCATCCCCTGCCTGACCACGCTCCCGTCCTGGATAACGCTGACCAGCACGTCTCCTTCGGTCTTGAGAGGCTCGCTGCTGCGTACCGTCAGTTCGCAGGGGCACAGGCCGCGGTCCTCTTTCACCGAACATGAGCAAAGGGGCAGAAGCAGAAGAAAGAAGCGGAGAATCTTGTCCATGATTCATCAGAATTCTTCAGTGTAAGGATCCACCGTCTCCCAGTTGGAGACCGTTATGCTGAATGTACAGTCGACGTCGGAGCTGACTTCGGGGCCGGTCCTTTCCGGGCTGACGGATCCAGGGCGCTTAAGCGTAAGGGATGAAATGGTGTAAACCTTGTTCCTCTCGATGGTATCGGTCCTGATGGTTATGGGATAATAACATGAACGGCCGTTGTATTCGCATTCAACAACGAGCCTCGTTTTTCTCGGGCTCCATGTATCGCCGGTCTCATCCAGGGTGGTCGGGTTGGGATACACATAGAAAGTATGCGCGGTGGAATGCGGCGCACCGGCCTGAGGCAGGACTTCATCATATCCGGAATCCAGAAGCAGAGTCTGGTTTTCAACAGGATCGGCCAGGACACCCATCTTGCAGTTCCATACGCTTGGAGCAGTACCGGAGCAGGCATAATCGCAGTCGGCGGCGACGTTGCTCATGTATATCTTCTTGAGTTTGAGGGGTACTTCATCATATTCGGCATTGGTGAAATCGCGTGCTATGCTCTTAAGCACTATCTTGCTGGCGATATGCTTGACGCCGACGCTTACATTCATATTGGCGTTCACTTCCTTCGTAAGGGATCCGCTCATTACAATGGAATTCAAGGCGTTGTCCGACAGGAGACTGCGAAGCGTTCCGGCAGACTGGCTTGTGCCGAGGCTCAGTTCAAGCTCAGGTGCGTTTACGACGGCCCAGATGGTCTTCTGACCCGGAACGATGCTGAGCGCGATGTTCTCGCTCGCTGTTACGACTCCGCTCTTCGCCTCGAGCTTGTTCAGCTTGTTGTAAACGAATATCTGGGCTGTATGGAATGTCATGTCGGCAGTGCTGTTGGCTTCTACGATAGCTTTCGTGGAAGGTCCGTTAAGGCTGACGTTGAGGGTAACGGTGCCGGTCTCTGCCGACTCCGGTGCGAGGTTGTGGTAATCACCGGTACATGAAGCGGTAAGGAATGCGGCTGCGGCCGCTGCTGCGATAATTCTTGTTTTCATAGCTTTTTGACTGTTTTACATTTCATATTGGATTTCTTCTCCCTGGCGGATGAGGTCCAGGCGGTTGCAGATAATGTCCACTGCGGTGCGGTCGGAGCCGTCCAGGCCCGTATAGTGCTGAACCTGGAGCCTCCCCCATACATGCACCGCCCGTCCTTTCTCTATGCGGTCAAGGTCCTGGACGTTCTTGCCTTCGAAGGCGGTGACGTTGTGCCATTGCGTTTCGATGACAGGGGCTCCTTCTTTGTTCTTGTAGGCCCTGTTCGTAACCATGGTGAACTTCGCCATCCTCTTGTCGGCCACGTTCTGCAACCTGACGCTGCCCACTGTGCCGAGCAGCTCGATTTTGTTGATTTGTTCCATTTGTCTTCCATAATTGAAGTCTTGATCAGTATCGGGCCACCCGGCCGTGCACAAGCCTTCGTCCCGATGCAAAGGAAAGACAAATAAAGACACGAAACGCATGTCCGGCCAAACCTGCTGCAGATTTATACGATTCTTAAAGAAAACGGGAACCACCGAAAAGAATCAGCTGCAGATTCTTTCGGTCTAAATGATTATTTTCATGGAAAAACAGTTTTTTCGGACTAAAAGAATCGCAATAAGTGACATACGTTTTTTTCGGATCGTTGGAATTGCCGCAGCGAGTTTCCATATTTGCCGTCCAGCTATAACCCACTTGCGTCATGTACAAACCGATAACAGACGACGAAGCCCCCCACTGCCTGGAATGCGGAGAACTCATCTGGGGGCGCGCAGACAAGAAATTCTGCAACTCCGACTGCCGGAACGCCTGGCATTCGCACCTGCGTTCCCTCGCCAGGATGCAACGCAGCGACACCATCAACGTATTGAACCGCAACTACTCAATCCTGAGCAACCTGCTGCGGCTCAAAAAAACAAGCTGCCCGGTGGGCAGCCTGAAAGCGATGGGATTCAAACCGGATCTGGTGACTCACAAAGGGGAGAAGGTTGGGAGGCACATCGAATACAGGTGCTTCGACATAGCTTACAGCCTGACATGCGGTAAGCTGTTCAACCTTCACCGCGTATGAATTACACCAGATCCCGTCCGTGGCAATTCTTGTACTTCTTACCGCTGCCGCAGGGGCAAGGGTCGTTGCGCCCGACGTGCTTGTCGGCCTTGACAGGGGCATTGGACTTCTGCTCTCCGTTGGTCGTGAGGTCGGTGCGGCGGGCGTTCATCTGGGACATGTCCGTACGGCGCTGCATCGCCCTCTGGGGAGGCTGGCTGCGGTCGGACAGGGGGACGAAGGCTCGGAACAGGAATGACAACACGTCCTGATTGAGGGACTCCAGCATGTCGGAGAAGAGGTTGTAGCTCTCCAGTTTGTATACCACGATGGGGTCTTTCTGCTCGTATGTGGCATTCTGAACGCTCTGCTTGAGGTCGTCCATTTCGCGGAGGTGCTCCTTCCAATGCTCGTCAATCTGGTACAGGACAATGTTCTTGGAAAGGGTCTTGGAAATCTCCTTGCCCTCGCTCTGGTATGCGCGCTCAAGGTTGACTGAAAGGTTGAGGGTCTTGCGGCCGTCGGAAACAGGGATGGCGATGTTCTGGTACATCGAGCCCTGCTTCTCATAGACTTCCTTGATAATGGGATAGAGCTTCTCGTCCAGGGCGTCCATACGGCGGCGCCATGTCTGCTGCATGGTGTCGCAGATACGGCCGACCAGTTCGTTCTTCTTCATCTTCTCATATTCACCCTCATCCAGCTCTACATCAATGGAATAACGGGCCATCAGGCCTTCGCGGAAGTCCTCCAGGGAAAGGCCGTCGTTCCGGTCGACGAATACCGAGGCGGAATCGACCATCATGTTCTGGAGGTCGATTTCTATCTTCTCGCCGCTGATAGCATTGCGCCGGCGGGAATAGATAGCCTCCCTCTGGTAGTTCATGACGTCGTCGTATTCGAGAAGGCGCTTGCGGATGCCGAAGTTGTTCTCTTCGACCTTTTTCTGGGCGTTCTCGATTGCGCCGGAGAGCATTGAACTCTCGAGTGCTTCATTGTCCGGGAGACCCATCTTATCTACCATGCCCGCGATACGCTCGGAGCCGAAGAGACGCATCAGTTTGTCTTCCAGGGAAATGTAGAACGTGGAGGAACCCGGGTCGCCCTGACGTCCGGCACGGCCGCGGAGCTGGCGGTCGACGCGCCTGGAGTCGTGCCGTTCGGTACCTATAATGGCAAGGCCTCCGGCAGCCTTCACTTCGTCGGAAAGCTTGATGTCGGTACCACGGCCCGCCATGTTGGTTGCTATCGTGACGGTCGAGCTCTGGCCGGCCTGGCCGACGATTTCGGCCTCCCTGGCGTGCTCCTTGGCATTCAGGACATTGTGCTTGATACCGCGCAGACGGAGCATTCGGCTGAGGAGCTCGGAAGTCTCGACGTCGGTGGTACCCACAAGCACGGGGCGTCCGGCTTTGGAAAGCTCGGATACGCGGTCGATCACGGCGGCATATTTGGCCTTCTTGGTCTTGTAAATAAGGTCGTTCTGGTCGTCGCGGATTACGGGACGGTGCGTGGGAATGACCATCACGTCAAGTTTGTATATGCTCCAGAATTCGCCGGCTTCCGTTTCCGCAGTACCGGTCATGCCTGCGAGCTTGTGATACATGCGGAAGTAGTTCTGCAGGGTGATGGTTGCGAAGGTCTGGGTCGCCGCCTCCACTTTGACGTTCTCCTTGGCCTCTACAGCCTGGTGCAGGCCGTCGGACCAGCGGCGGCCTTCCATGATTCGGCCGGTGGACTCGTCGACGATCTTGACCTTGCCGTCTTCCGAAATGATGTAGTCCACGTCCTTCTCGAACATGGCGTAGGCCTTGAGGAGCTGCTCGACCACGTGGACGCGCTCGCTCTTGAGGGAGAATTCCTCCATAAGGGCGTCCTTCTTCGCCTGTTTTTCGGCGGCAGTCCCCTCGCCCTGCATGATTTCGGCGGTCTTGGCGCCGACGTCGGGGAGGACGAAGAAGTCTTCCGTGCCGACGGCGTCCGCAAGCATGGAGTCACCCTTGTCGGTTTTGACGACCGAATGCAGCTGCTCGTTGATGACGAAGTACAGAGGGTCGGTGATGACCGGCATCTCTTTCTCGTTGTCCTGTATGTAGTAATTCTCCGTTTTCTGGAGTATCACTTTAATACCTGGCTCGGAGAGATACTTGATGAGGGGCTGATATTTTGGCAGGCCCTTGTGGGCACGAAGAAGGAGCTTTCCGCCCTCGGCCTCGTCGCCGGCGGCTATGAGTTTCTTGGCCTCGTTGAGACACTGGTTCACAAGCTGGCGCTGGGCAAGATAGAGCCTCTCCACATAAGGCTTGTATTCAGTGTACTGGGCGTCATCGTCAGTGCTCTTCTGAACGGGGCCCGAGATAATCAGAGGGGTACGGGCGTCGTCGATGAGAACGGAGTCGACCTCGTCCACGATGGCGAAATGATGCTTGCGCTGAACAAGGTCCTCCTTGGTGATGGCCATGTTGTCGCGAAGGTAGTCGAAGCCGAATTCGTTGTTGGTTCCGAAGGTGATGTCGCACTCATAGGCGCGGCGGCGGGCATCCGAATTGGGCTGGTGCTTGTCGATGCAGTCCACGCTGAGTCCGTGGAACATGTACAGGGGGCCCATCCACTCGGAGTCTCGTTTGGAGAGGTAGTCGTTGACGGTAACCACATGGACACCTTTGCCGGCGAGGGCGTTGAGGAATACCGGGAAAGTCGCCACGAGCGTCTTTCCTTCTCCGGTGGCCATTTCCGCAATCTTGCCCTGGTGCAGGGCGATACCGCCGATGACCTGGCATGCGGAACCGGCCTGCTCGCGGTCGGTCTTGCCGGGGTCGCCGTAATGCTCCATGTCCCAGACTATTTCGTTGCCGCCTGCCATCCAGTGATTCTTGTAGACAGCCTTGTCGCCCTCGATGTGAACGAAATCGTGGTCGACGCTAAGCTTGCGGTCGAAGTCGGTAGCGGTGACGGTGATAGTTTCGTTCTGCTTGAAACGGCGGCCGGTGGATTTCATGATGGCGAAGGCCTCCGGGAGAATCTCGTCCAGGCACTTCTCTATGGCGTCGTCCTCTTCCTTGACCAGGCGGTCGGACTCGGTTGCGAGCTTTTCTTTCTCGGAGACAGGGATATCGCCCTCGAGCTGCTCGCGGATCTGTTCCATACGGTCCTCGAAGGGCTTTTCCACTTCGCGAAGGCGTTCGCGAAGGGCTGCGCTATGGGCGCGGAGCTCGTCGTCCGAAAGAGCGTTTATAGAGGGATAAACTGCAAAAAACTTGGCCAGGATAGGCTTGACTGCCTTATAATCGCGATCAGCCTTGGAGCCGAATATAGACTTGATAATATCTGCTAATGCCATACACTGTGTATAAATCAGGCAAAGTTAATAAAATAATTGTACTTTGCCGAATCAAAGTGTATGCCGCTGACAAAAAGGCAGAATCAGAGGCTTTCTAAATACATTCGAGGAGGATCTCGTTTTCCATGCGTGCAGAGGCATCCCAGGACATGGCCTCCGGCACTGTCTGGGGTTCGGAGGATAACAGGGCCTCTACGGAAGCTGCAGCGAAACGATCGGCGAACCCGTCCCCCGGAGCGACGCAATGCCTTGAATCAAGGACCTCCGGAATTCCCCCCACCTCAGAGCCCACCGCCTTGCATCCGCACCGGAGAGCCTCGATCAGTACCAGCCCGAGTCCTTCCTGCCTGCTGGGCAGGACAAGCAGATCCATCGCGTTGAATACCTCAGGCATCAGCTCCGGAGGCAGATTTCCCCAGAAACGGCAAGGGACTTCCATCTGCCGCTTGACAGCGGCGCCCAGAGGGCCGTCTCCTATAACCCAGAACGCAACCGGGCCTTCATAGAGGTCCCGGATACGCGAGAAGATTTCGGGCAGCAGAGAGGCGTTTTTGACGGCCACCAGTCCCCCGGCAAACCCGACGACCTTTACGTCATCATCAACGCAATAACGCCTGCGAAGGGACGACCTGTATGCATCCGGCATTCTCCTGAACGACTCGTCGCACCCGTTGTACAACACCATCTTATTGCCCGGCCCGACCTCGTCGGACTCTCTCAGCAGAGCCTGACTGACGAAGAAGTTCATATATGCGCCGGCAATCAGCCCTGCAGTAATGGGCCTGATGCATGGATACCTGAAAGGTTTTGTGTGGATATCCGAGCCGTGCCAGGAAACGCAATAAGGTATCCCGTATTGTTCTTTTACCGTCTTTGCCAGGAATGCGCCCTCAAAGCCATGAGCAGACAAGGCGTCGTACCCCTTGAACAGAGAGGCTTTATTCTTAAGGAAACGGGGATAGAACCATGGACGGCGGCCGAGCTTGAAGAAGAGAAAATGGTCGATTATCGAATAATCGAGCCATAGCATATGATAAGTGATGCCGTCGAAAACAAGCGTTTCCGGACGTCCGAGAGACGCTTCCGTCACGCCGCCCAGGCTTCTCTTGCCCAGAAGCAGACGCTCGATCCAGGTATATCGGACCTGCACGCACCACACGTCAACGGACAAACCGCCTTGCTTCATCAAGTGGCGCACGCGTTCGAGTTTCGCCCGGAAAGTGCCCTTCGGGTCGAAAACGTTTTCCTCAAAGACTACAGCAATGCGTTTCATTTCCGGAGCACTAAGATTTCAAGGTCTTTAACAAGCCGTGCCGGAGCCTCATGCGACTCCCCTATTATTCCAAGACGGTCGGAATAATCGAAGTCCGCAGAACCGCCGGCGGCCTTACACATCGCCTGATAAAGCTGAAGGGCATCGTGGCCGCACTGAAGAATCGAAGGAATCCCCTTGAAAATGCGGCGCGATGGAGAATCGCTTCCCGTCTCGCAGATGATGGGCCGCTTCTGCAAAAGGTAGGTGAACATTTTGCTCGACAGGTAGATGTCGCCGGGGATATCGGCATCCAGGTCTATAAGGGCCGTCGACCTGTCTATCCAGTACTGGACATCGTCCGTCCAGGGCTCCACCCTGATATGTGAAGACACATCCTGCGGGCAGCCCGACAGCGCGCGTTCAAAATCACTCAGGAGCCCGAGCAGCACCAATTCGGCCTCAGGATAATCCTTTAGGAACATGCTGAAGGCCTCCAGAAGGTATACGGCTGTCCGCCGACCGTAAATCCTTCCGGCATAGAGAAAAACCGGGTTCTCTGACGTATATGGCTTCGTGTCTGCCAGGCTGCCGGAAACGGGCGGCAGAAAAGTGCCGGCAGGAACAGGGGGCAAATCGGGAATGACAGACTTCTGGTATGCCAGCATCTCGTCGCATATGGAAGCCAGATAATCGATATTCCCGCCAATCTTTTTCCACAGCCGCAACCATGCATTCCGGTATGGTCCGTTTCCTATCCATTCCGCAGGGGCCGGGATGGCGTCGACACAATAACACGCCCAGGGCAAACCCAAGCTGCGCTTGAGACAAGCCCCCGCTTCCAGCGCCCAGAAGCGGTCGTTGGAACACAGGCTCAGTATGATATCGTAGTCGCGGTCCAGTTGTTTTTGCAGTTTCCCGGCAAGGCGGCGAGAAATCCAGTCTCTGCCGGCCAGCGAAAACAGCATGATCTTGATGATGTGCTTTATCCGGGGATACGGCATCTGATAGACTCGGCCTGCTTGTATCTGCAAAGATGGCTTATATGAACATGCGGCTATATCCAACCGGCACAACGGGGACATTGCCGCAAGTAACCGTTCATACAGTATACCCGGCGCATTGCCTCCGATTTCCTGGGCCAACACCAAAACCTTCATGCCTTTTCGTTCTTTATGCGCAAATATAACGAATCTTGGCGAATAATGCTTACCTTTGACCGTTTGCGAATATGGTTATCTTTTACGCAATAATCGCCCTGCTTTGCCTGTGGGGGTTCAGATGGAGGAAAGGCACCGACCCTGATTACCTTTCCAAGGAGCAGGGTGATGCCGTAAAGGGGATTTTCATCCTTATGGTTCTTGTAAGCCACGCCGACGGCTATATCTCAGCCGCAGGTTATGCATACACCGGTTTTGGCGATTCACTGTTCAAACTGATTCAGTGCCGCTTCGGGCAGCTCATTGTCGTGATGTTCCTGTTTTTCTCCGGCTACGGGGTGATGTCCGGCATCCAAGGCAAAGGAGACGGGTACGTCCGGTCCATGCCACGCCACAGGATACTCGGCACACTTCTCAATTTCGACGTGGCCGTAGTGTGTTTTGCCATATTGGGATTGATAACCGGTACCGTTTATCCTCTGCGCCAATACTTGCTGTCGCTCCTCGCATGGGAGGGACTGGGCAACAGCCACTGGTACATCTTCGTCATTCTGGCCCTGTATGCATTCAGTTGGATTTCCGCCCTGCTGAGCAAGTCCGGATGGTGGCAAGTGCTGATTACGACGGTCCTTACAGCCCTGCTGTACGTACTGTTGCTTCATTTCAAGGATCCCCAGTGGTACAACACCCTGATAGCCTATCCGCTTGGCATACTGGCCTTCCTGGGCAAGAAGAATCCGGATTCCATCAGCAGGCCGGTTTACTGGGCCGCCCTTGCATTCGCCATTACGTGCCTTGCTCTCACGTACATGCACCACGAAGACCCGTATCAGCTCGTGTACTCGCTGAGGGCTCTTGCCTTCACGGTGGTGATGGTTCTTCTGCTCATGAGAATCCGTGTGGGCAACCCCGTTCTATCCTGGTGCGGCAGGAACCTTTTCCCGATATACGTCTATCAGCGGCTTGTGATGATACCGCTTGCGCACTATGACCCGTTTGGGATTACCTGCAGGGCGCCGCTCCTTTTCGTGCTGGTATCCTGCGGGCTCAGTCTCCTTATCGTCCCGCTGTGCAACAGGATCAGGATCAAACTCTAAAGGGAAAGGATCGCCTCCAGCTGTTTCCCTGCCACGGGACACTGGTTCTCCGGACTGTAATACCGGTCGCGGATGAGGTGCCGCTTCGAGGAATAGCTGTCGGAGCCGGCGGCGACTCTCTCCAGTTCCGCCAATAGCGAGGCGCTGTCTTCGCAGACCGGGCCTGTGGCGTCGGAGCGGTAGTCGCCATACAGGCTGCGGTCTTTGGTCATATAATCCCGCAGGTCGTATGCGAACAGAATTTGGGGGCGGTCCAGCAGAAGATGGTCCACGAAACAACTGGAATAATCGGTTATGAGGATGTCTGCCGCATCCAGAATCATCTGGACCCGCAGGGAGATGTCGTAGAGTTTACGGATATTCTTATACTCCGGAGGAACGGTTCCGGCAGTCCACTGATGGAACTTTACAAGGAACACCATTCCGTGTTTCTCGCAAAGGGCGTCCAGCCGGGGAAGATCCAGAATAAGGCCGAGATCCATAGGCACAGGCTCGCCGCCTTCTTCACGGAAAGTAGGCATATATACGACAATACGCCTGCCCGGGTAAAGGGCGCGCAGGGGATTGTCATGAGGAGAGTAAAACAGGTCGTTCCTGGCCTGCCCCAGGTTCAGGACCCGCTTCCTGTCTATGTTGAACAGGCGGCTGTAGCGGTCGGCCATCCACCCGGAAGTGGTGACGTAATGATAATTCATAAGGTCACGCTTGACCCTGGTCTGGAACTGCCCGAACTTAGTGGGAAGAGTCCCGATCTCGTATCCTGCTTTCTTGGGGCCGGAGCCGTGCCACAGATTGACGACCGTTGCGCCGCAGGAGAAGAAATTCCATCCGTAATCATGGTCGGAATTCGTGCAGACTATGTATTTGGCGCGACAGATGTTGTAGAAGGCCCTTGCCGAACGTATCCTGTATACAGGCAGTCCCATGGCCCGCATTTCCTCCTCCACCTGCCCGCTGGCGGTATGCCACACGCAACGGAGGTCTTTCCGGTTGGAAAGGCAGTATTCGAAGAGGTATCTGGCGTTGTCGTCGTACCTGGTCCCTTCCCATGCGCCGAAAACAATCAGCCTGCGGTTGCGCGGAATAATGGATAAGAACGCCCCGGCCGCGATGAACGACAGGTTTTCAACGGTACTCCGGATCTTGAACCAAAGACTTTTCATCGGCGGAAGACTTTCTTTATGATGCCGTTGACAGCCGCCCTTTCTCCCGCGGTGGTGCCGAAGAAATATGATGCGAGCGCCATGGACACCATGCTGGCAGCAAGGACCTCAAGCGTCCTCGCCAGAGAGGCAGGCTGGCATAAAAACAGTACGACAGGCAGAACACTGGCCGCCAGGGCGACAAGCAGTATCCTTGCCGCTACGTCCGTCCATACTTTTTTCAGCGGAAGCCCCACCAGCTTGTGTGTAAGAAGTACGCGGGCCGTGACCACTGCCATATTGACTATGGTGACGATGACGTACGAAATCTGCGGCTGCATGCCGGACTTATAGGCCAGATAGGTCAGGGGAAACACCCAAACGGCCGCAAGAAGGACGATTTTCTGATACCGGGCCACCTGGCCGGAGGCGTTGATGGCCTTGAGATAAGAATCCCCCGCAGACATGAACAGGAGCGATATCATGGAGATGCGGACGAAAACGACCGCATAAGCAGGCACGTTGACGAGCCAGAGTTCCATGAGTTTCGGAGCCTCCAGGATAATCGGGAGGGCAAAGAAATAAACCAGGAAGAACGAGTACTTGGAGCCTTTGCAGACCAGCTCGTACAGGTATTCCTTGCTGTCGGCGGCGTACGCCTTGGTAATCTGAGGCGTGAGGGCGGTCATGAAATTGTTGATGAATTTGTTTACTGCGTTCTCGAATTTGTATGCGACGTCGCGCGCCGCATTCACTTGAACGCCGAAGAACAGGTTCATCAGGATATTGATGCCGTGACTGTTGAGCACGAAGAAGCCGTTGCCTATGAAGGTCCAGCCGGCATACGAGGCCACTTCTTTTACGATGCGTCCGTCCACCAGCCTGGGGCGGAAGCGGCATTCGGGGAAATTGCGTCCCGCGTAAACACCGTACATAAGCCTCACGATCAACGCTACGGCAAGCATCAGGACCGAATAGACGATGAGTTTATCCGACGCGGTATAACGGGTGATGAAAGCGACGCCGAGCGTCATGAACGCTTCCGCCAGCGAAATGTACGCGAACGCGTCCATCTTTTCATGGGCGATGATGGCCGCGTTGTACGGCGCGCTCAGCATGTTGGTTAAAAATGCGAACACAGAGCACTGCAGGACCCAGTTGGCGGCGGCAAGGCGGCCGTCCGGGATGCTCATCTTTGCGTTGAGGAACCAGACGCCGACGATCTCCGCAATGACAAGGACCAGCAGGGACATGCCGAGCTGGACGGCCACGGAAGTAGAGAAAACAGCATTCAGGCGGCTGTCCGTCTTCTTGCCGAGTTCGAATGTAAGAAAACGGCTGATGGCTCCGGCAATGGCCCCGGTAAGGATGGAAAACATGGCCACCACGCCGCCCACGGCTCCGTATGTGCCGAAATCGTCCTGTCCGAGGGCGTTCAGGATGACACGCGAGGTATAGAGTCCGACGAGCATCATGACAAGCATGCGGATATACAGAAGGATGGTATTCCTGGCTACCCGTTTGCTGTTTGCCGATATGAGCGGTTGCGGCGACATATTGTGCAAAAGTACGCAAAGGGCAGGAATAAAAAAAATCTTTGGTATTTCAATTGTGCAATTTCTTTGTTACTTTTGTAAAGTTTGGAAATGACTCAAACCGCTAACCGCTATTCCGATGCTTGAAGATATAAAAGAACGCGTCTGCCGGGCCAACATCGAGCTGTTCGAGTCCGGTCTTGTAGTATTCACCTGGGGAAACGTGAGCGAGATTGATCCGGGCCGCAAGTTCGTTGTCATCAAGCCCTCCGGCGTTGATTACAGGAGCCTCACCCCGGATGACATGGTAGTTGTGGACGTCGCCTCCGGTGCTGTTGCCGAGGGGCGTCTCAAACCTTCATCGGACACCCCCACGCACCTGGAACTGTACCGCCGTTTCGAGTCCGTCGGAGCCGTCGCGCACACACATTCCGTCAACGCCGTCGCTTTCGCACAGGCCGGCATGGACATTCCGGCGCTCGGCACCACCCATGCAGACTATTTCTTCGGCGACATCCCGTGCACCAGGCTCCTTTCCGAGTCCGAGGTCCAGAAGGATTACGAGTTGAATACGGGCTGCGTCATCGCGGAAACCATCATTTCTCGCGGTTATGACCCCATGGAAATTCCGGGTATCGTCGTAAGATGCCACGGGCCGTTCACCTGGGGGAAAGACGCTCACGAGGCGTTCCACAATGCGGCAGTCCTCGAGCAGATTGCAGAAATGGACATCAAGACCTTGACGCTTTCTCCGGACGCGTCCATGCCCCGATATATCCTCAGCAAGCATTACAGCCGCAAAAACGGCCCGGACGCATATTACGGGCAACAAAAGTAACACACCACATCATGAACATAGCACTGATCATCGCGGGAGGCGTAGGCGCCAGAATGGGCCAGGATATCCCCAAGCAGTTCCTCAACGTTTACGACAAACCCGTCATCGTCTATACCATGGAGGCTTTCCAGAAGCACCCGGAAATCGACGGCATAGAGGTCGTCTGCCTGGAGGGCTGGCACGAGGTCGTATACGCCTATGCACGCCAATTCGGCATCTCCAAGCTGGAGAACATAGTCAACGGCGGGGTCAACGGACAGGACTCCATCCGCAACGGCCTCCAGGACATTGCGCTGCGCCACTCGGACGACGACGACATCGTCCTCGTTCACGATGCCATACGCCCCATGCTGAGCCAGCAGGTCATCACCGACAACCTCGAAGTCTGCAGGAAGTACGGCAACGCCATTACCGTAGTTCCCTGCACCGCCGCCATGCTCAAGACATACGACGGCATATCCACCGGGGAGCAGGTCCCCCGCGACAATTTGAAGACCACCCAGACTCCCCAGTCCTTCTACGTCAAAGACCTGCTTGACGCCCATCGCGAGGCCCTGGAGAAAGGTATCACCAAATCGGTGGC
Source organism: Bacteroidales bacterium (assembly GCA_017615615.1). Taxonomy (GTDB): domain Bacteria; phylum Bacteroidota; class Bacteroidia; order Bacteroidales; family UBA932; genus Cryptobacteroides. The sequence continues at coordinate 1,468 of JAFZZW010000003.1, read as the reverse complement.
ATCCTGCACCATGTATATAGAACTCGGCCGCAAGCTGTATATGTCGATGGGGTCGGAAAAGAACCTCAAGCTTACGACGCCGGAGGACATAGAGATCTTCAAGGCCCTTCTCCAGGCAAAAAAAGACAGCTGGATGCACTGATGACAAAGAGCGTTTACCGTCAATCCCTCGGCCGCATCCTCGATTCCGTAGAGGCGCGGGACAAGTCCTTCCTCGTCACCGGAGCCACTGGACTCATCGGCTCATATATGGTGGATTTGCTGATGATGGCCAATGAACGGGGCGCCAACAACCGCGTTTACGCTTTGGGGCGCTCCGGGCAAAGACTGCGCGAAAGGTTTGAGGAGCACCTTGATTCACCTCTGTTCCACTGCATAGAGCAAGACGTCACCCATCCGCTCGACAACAGCCTGTCCTTCGACTTCATAATCCACGGCGCCAGCAACGCCGACCCGGCAAGCTATGCCGCGCACCCTGTCCAGACCATCACCACAAACCTTCTGGGAGGCATAAACGTTTTGGAATACGCCGCCATCCATAAGGGCTGCAGGGTTATTCTGCTCTCAACGTTCGAGGTCTATGGGCAGATGGACCATGATGTGTATGACGAGTCATCCGTGGGCATTCTGGACTTCAACCTTATACGGTCCGGTTATCCCGGGAGCAAAAGGGTGATCGAGACCCTCGCACGGTCCTACGTCAGCGAATACGGAATAGACGCCCGTATCGCCCGTCTTGCCAGCATTTACGGGCCCACGATGCTTCCCGGCGACAGCAAAGCCCATGCGCAGTTCATCAGGAGCGCCATTGAAGGCAAAGATATAGTCCTCAAAAGCAAAGGAGAGCAGAGAAGGACATATTGCTACGTGGCCGACGCCGTTTCCGGAATCCTGTGCGCTCTGTTCCGCGGAGCCCCGGGCGAGGCATACAACGTCAGCAACGAGAATGCAATCGTCTCGATATCCGGACTGGCCCGCCTTATTGCAGATATTGCCGGGGTGTCTGTCGTCTATGACTCCCCTTCCGACATCGAGCGAAGCGGCTACTCCAAGCCGCAGAATTGCATCCTCGACAACGGCAAACTCAAAAGCCTTGGCTGGGAAGGCCGCTATACCGTCTCCGAGGGCATACGCGAATGCCTTGCAGTTTTAGGATTTAATTAGTACCTTTGCAGTCACCTTTTGCAGGATTAGCACATCGGTAGTGCATTGGCTTCCCAAGCCAAGGAGGAGGGTTCGACTCCCTTATCCTGCTCTGCGGCGCCCCTTCCAGGGCGCCTTTGTTGCAGGATAAGGGAGTCCCTATCACTACTGAGGGGTGGACCCCTCAGACTCCCCCGACGGGCTCAGTTTATTTGGTTGGCGCTTTTTCATGAGACGCCTTTTTGTGTTTCCTGTATGCGAAGACAACGTGATGCATCCCACATCGTCCTCGTGAACGGGGAGATACAAAAAGACTGGCGGTCGG
>JAFZZW010000034.1 GCA_017615615.1 Bacteroidales bacterium | reverse complement strand
GTCTCGAAACCATGGCCGCCCGTGGCCATGTGAACGGGAGGGGCCCGCTGGCCCGGAGGGACAGTGGGAGGGATGGAGCGAAGCGGAAGTTTCGAGATGGACAAACTGCGGAGTGAAGCCGGAAGGAATCCCTCTGAGCCCCTTGGTGCCGGTTCCGCGGAGGAGGTTCAGGATGAGCGTCTCGGCGTTGTCGTTGGCGTTGTGGGCTGTGGCGAGAGCGTCAAAGCCGTGGTCGCGGCACAGTTCCCGGAACCAACCGTAGCGGAGTTCCCGCGCCGCCATCTCTACCGACACGCCGTTGGCGGCGGCATATTCAATCGTGTCGAACCGCTTCACAAAGCACCCGACTCCCATCTTCCGGCACTCGGAAATCACGAACTCCTCGTCCCCGTCCGACTCATCCCCGCGAAGACCGAAATTGCAATGGGCGGCTGCAAAAGAAGCCCCCGGGAAAAGCTCGGGGGCCCTGTGCAGCATGTACATCGAGTCGATGCCGCCGCTCACTGCAAGCAGCACCTTCATTACTTGAGATCCTTGTTGCCGAAGAGGAACGTAAAGTTGAAAGAAAGGTATTCCTTGAACTGCACCTTCCTCTGGACGCCGTCCAGCGTGTTGTCGAAATCGACGATAGGATCGTAGAGCAGCCATGTGCTCAGGCCGACCTTGAAGAACTTGGCAAGCTGCCAGGTGATCTTGTTGTCCCAGTTGACGCGGTTCTGGACGAACGGACTGTTGAGGTAATCCGTGAACAGGACCAGCTGCGTCTCGTAATTGAACCGGTCGTTGATGGAGAACTTGGCGTTGGCCTTGACCGAAGCACCCAGCTGGAACAGGGCGCTGTAGTAAGGATAGACGTCGAAAGGATCCGCATTGGCATTGGCGGGCATGCCGTACCTCTCGCGAAGGACCGGTTCCGTGACTATCACGACGCTGGCGGTGAGAGGGGACACGGTGATGTCGAACCACTGCGTGGGCTTCCACTCGATACCGAGGGCGAGGTTGTTGTAAGCAGGCGACAGGAAGGTGGATTTGATGCTCCCGCGCCTCCATTCGTCCCACTGCTCCTTCCACTGCGACTTCATCATTTCCATCTCTTCCTTGTAATGCTGCTCCATGCCGGGCTCCTTCCCCATGTCCTTGTACCACTTCTCGGGGTAATCGTAATCGGTGTAGGAGTCGGTGAACTGGGAGCGGAAGTCGTAGCTGGCGGTCCACTTGAGTGTCTTGTTGGTGAAGCTGTAGGAGAACTTGCTCTCGAAGTATATGCGGTCCTTGCTCTTCTGGAGGACGTACGACTTGTCCTCGGACCAGATGAAGCCGTATTCGAGCTGAAGGCGGTTCTTCCAGGAGATGCGGTCCTCGTTGAAATGCAGCTTGGCGTCGAGTCCGGTGTTGAGGGTTATGTTGTTGACTCCGCCGGCGGCCCAGCTGAACAGGGATGTCTGGTTGATGCCCAGGTCGAAGACGGTGGAATAATCCCAATACTTGGGCTTGGGAGCGGGAGCCTCCTCCTTGGGAGCGTTGGCGATTGCGGCGGCGGCGTCTGCGGCGGCCTTCTGAGCGTCATCCTGGGCGTAGGCGGATGCGCCGAGGGTGCACAGGGCACCCAGGATAAAGATAACTCTCTTCATATCAATAGGATATTGCAAATACAACCCTGCGCTCCGACGGCTTGCCGGAGAAAATGTCCTTTCCGGGCTCCTCGCAGACATAGCTGTCCACGGGGATGCAGCGGATAGTGGCCTTGGTGGCGTCCTTGATGGCCTGTTCGGTTTCGGTGGTGCCGTCCCAATGGCAGAGAAGGAACTTGCCCTGCTGGATCTTTACCTTGAACTCCTCCCAGTCGTCGCACTTCTCAACATTGGCATCGCGGAAGGCGAGGGCCTTGTCGTAGATGTTCTGCTGTATGGCGTCGAGCAGGCTCTTGATATGGGCCTCGATGCCCTCCAGCTGCATGGTTTCCTTGGTGAGGGTGTCGCGGCGGGCGACCTCCACGGTGCCTGCGGCCAGGTCGCGTGTGCCCATGGCAAGGCGTACGGGAACGCCCTTGAGCTCCCATTCGGCGAACTTGAATCCGGGGCGGAGGGTGTCGCGGCTGTCGATCTTCACGCTGACGCCGAGAGCCTCGAGGCCCTGCTTGATCTTGTCGAACTCGGCCAGCACGGCGGCAAGCTCATCCTCGCTGCGGTAAATGGGAACCATTACTACCTGGATAGGGGCGAGCGCCGGAGGAAGGACGAGGCCGTTGTCGTCACCGTGCGCCATGATGAGGGCGCCCATGAGACGTGTGCTCACGCCCCAGGAAGTGGCCCACACATATTCCATCTTCCCTTCTTTGTTGGTGAACTGCACGTCGAAGCTCTTGGCGAAATTCTGGCCGAGGAAGTGGGACGTACCGGCCTGCAGGGCCTTTCCGTCCTGCATCATGGCCTCTATGGTAAGGGTGTCGATGGCTCCTGCGAATCGCTCGTTGGGGCTCTTGTGGCCAACGATGACAGGCAGCGCCATTACGTTGCGGGCGAAGTCGGCATACACATGGACCATCTCCTCCGCCTTGGCCTGGGCCTCATCTGCCGTGGCATGGGCGGTGTGGCCCTCCTGCCAGAGGAACTCGGCGGTGCGGAGGAAGAGGCGGGTGCGCATCTCCCAGCGGACTACGTTGCACCACTGGTTGCAGAGCAGGGGAAGGTCTCTCCAGGAAGTGATCCAGTTCTTGTATGTGTTCCAGATGATGGTTTCCGAGGTGGGGCGGACGATCAGTTCCTCTTCGAGGCGGGCGTCGGGGTCCACTACCACTCCGCTGCCGTCGGGGGCGTTCATCAGGCGATGGTGCGTCACGACAGCGCACTCCTTGGCGAATCCGGCCACGTGCTCGGCCTCGCGGCTGAAGAAGGATTTGGGGATGAAGAGAGGGAAGTAGGCATTCTGTACGCCGGTCTTCTTGAACATGCCGTCCAGGATGGACTGCATCTTTTCCCAAATCGCATAGCCGTAAGGCTTTATCACCATGCATCCGCGAACGGCGGACTGCTCGGCGAGGTCGGCCTTGAGGGCAAGGTCGTTGTACCACTGCGAATAATTGTCTGCTCGATTTGTTACCTCTTTTGCCATATTATCAAATTATTGTTAAATTTACATGCTGATTGCAACGCGTGCGCGCGGCACGGATGTTGCGGTCACAAATATACAAACTTTTATTGAAGGAGGTACAATAATGAAACGTAGCCTGATTTTTTTATTGCCTGCAATCTTCGTGTTTGCGGCATGCGGCTCGCTCTTCGACGTCGCCTCGCAGCAGCAATACCCGGACGGAATCTACTACCGCCCGCAGCCTGCGGTGGAGCTTCTCAGCGAAGACGACTTCAGAACCATGGCTGCACAGAATCTGGCAGCCGACTCCCTTCGCCTCAGGAACAAGCTTCGCGCGGAAGAGGAGAGCGACTACAGCTACAACTACCTGTACTCGCCGTTCAGTGACTATTATTACAGCCCCTACAGCCATTATTACTGGTACGGCAGCCCGTACCGTTACGGCCTGGGATATTGGAATTCCTGGTATGATCCCTATTGGGACCCTTATTGGTCCTACGGCTCGTACTGGTCGTATTATCCTTCTTATTGGTATGGCGGATACCATCATTACTATCCGCATACGCACGGTTTCTCAAGCAGTTCATCTTATGCCGGCACCGCCTATGTTACCGGCGGCGGCAACCACCGCAGGGCCGGCAGCATGACCGCGTCCGGCGGCGGAGCCTCCACTTCCGCCGTAAGGGGCAGTTCCAGATCATCCTCCGCCTCTTCCGGCAGCGGCCGTTCGGGCGGCAATTATCGCCGCAGCGGAGGGTTCACCATCTCCACGGACTCCGATTCCGGCAATTATTCCCGCAGCGGCTCCGGCTCGCGCAGCAGCACCTACAGCAGCGGCAGCTATTCCGGCGGCGGATACTCCGGCGGCAGTTCTTCCGGCGGTTATTCCGGCGGCGGACATTCCAGCAGCGGCAGCAGTCACTCCGGCGGCAGCGGCGGCGGTGGCGGCGGCCGCAGGTAAATCATCAATCATCAACACCATTGCATCATGAAACGATTTGTCATAATACTTGGAACCTTAGCGGCGTTTGCTATTACCGCCGGCGCCCAGGATTCATATTACGCTGAGATGCTCAGCCGCAACAATTATTACGGCACGGCCCGTTCCGTGGCCCTCGGCGGCGCCATGACCGCCCTGGGCGGGGATCTCGGCTCCGTCACCTTCAACCCTGCAGGCTCGGCGGTCAACGATTATTGCCAGTTCACCATCACACCCAATCTGGTGTTCGCCACTACCAAGGCCTCGTTCGACCCCACCGGCAAGGAGATTTTCGGCGACCCCACAAGCACCTCCCACACCAAATTCAGGATCCCCAACATCGGGCTCAACCTGGTGTTCTATCCCGATGAGAGCAGCTGGATCACTTCATCTTCGTTCGGCATAATCGCCAACACCACGAACACGTATCTCAACTACTCCACCGCCCGCGGAGCCAATACGTACACTTCGTTCCTCGGCAGCCTCGCTTCGGCGGCAGGCGGCATGGACTACAAGTCCTTCGGTCGCGACCTCGCCACCGCATACGATGCAAACCAGCTTGGCGAATACAGCTCCAAGGGTTCGAACAAGTACGTAGGCGGCAATCAGCGCCTCCGCCCGGACGAGACCGGAGTCTATCTCCCCGGAGCCATCAACCAGACCTCCATGCTCGAGTATTACGGCGCCAAGACCGACCTCCTGTTCAATCTCGGTTACAATGTCGACGACCGCTTCTACTTCGGTTTCAACCTCGGCATCCCCATGATCGATCTCGGCAGGAACGACCTGTTCTACGAGCAGGCGCAGGACCCTACGGCGCATCCCGTCATCTTTTACGACAAAGACGACAACCTGGTTCCCACCAACTACGTAAGTTCCACAAACACCTACAAGTTGAGCACCTCCGCCCTCGGTATCAACGCACGCTTCGGCTTCATAGCCCTGATAACCGAGAGCCTGAGGCTCGGCGCCGCAATCCAGACGCCCACAGCCTACACCGTTCACGAAAAATGGGAATACAGCGCCTCTTCCACGTACGAAAATTCCGAATACAGCAGTTCTGCCAAGTCCACCCCCGGTGAGTACGAGTATCACCTCCGCACTCCTTATATCGTAGATGCCGGTATCGCATATACCCTTCCCGGAGTCGGTCTGCTGAGCATCGATTATGAACTCAACGACTATTCCGTCTGCAAGTATTCCGACTTTGGCTATCTCGGTTACGACGAGGATTCCTGGGCCAAGGAGAATTATGTCAACCGCACTTTCCTTGGCGTGTCCCATTCGGTCAGGGCCGGCGTGGAATTCAAACCCCTCGACTTCCTTGCCGTGCGCGCCGGTTACAGCTTCGTATCCGACCCGGAAAAATACCTTCTTGACGAAAGCGGAAAAAGGGTTACCGCAGAGGAATGGAAGGGCTACGGCCAGATTCTCACTAAGGGCGGATACTTCGACAGTTTCACGCACTCGGTATCCTTCGGTCTGGGTTATTCTTCCTCCGGATCCTTTTTCGCCGACCTTGCACTCCGTCTGACTTCATACCCCAGGAATTACTACGATCCCTATTACTACTCCTACGATGCAGTAGATAAGGACGGGAAGCTTCTTGACGTGAACAGTCCTGTTATACTTCTCAACCGCAGCGTCTTCGACGCCATGCTTACAATGGGCTGGAGGTTCTAGCGCATGCAGCTTACAGCACAGGAAATCGCCGCCCTGCTGGGCGGAAAGGTTGACGGCGACCCGGCGGCCGCCGTTTCTTCCTTTGCCAGGATAGAGAACGGCAAACCGGGCCAGTTGTGTTTCTACGCCAACCCCAAATACGAGAGTTACGTCTATACCAGCAAGGCATCCGTCCTGCTGGTAAATGACGATTTCAAGCCCTCCGGGGCCGTTTCCGCCACGCTCGTGCGTGTGCCGGACGCGTACGCGGCGCTTGCCCGCCTTATGAACTGGACGGCAGCCCGGGGCCGAACGTCCCGCGCCCATCGCGGCAGATGCCGTATCGCCTGGAGCGCCCGCCTCGGCAAGAAGGTCTGGGTGGGGGATTACGTCGTCATCGGCGCCCGCTGCCGTATCGGCGACCGCACCCGCATTATGGGCAACGTCACGATAGGCGAGGGCACCACCATCGGTTCCGACTGCATAATCTATCCGGGAGTGCAGATCTTTCCCGGAATGGTAATAGGGGACCGCGTCATCCTTCACGCCGGCTGCATAATCGGCGACGACGGCTTCGGCAACGCAAAACAGCCCGACGGCAGCTGGCAGAAGATCGAGCACCTTGGCAACGTGATAATCGGCAACGACGTTGAGATCGGCTCAAACACCACCGTCGACCGCGCTCCCATGGAATCCACCATCATCGAAGACGGCGTCCGTATAGACAATCTGTGCCAGATCGCCCACGGAGTAGTCGTCGGCAAGAATACCGCCATGGCCTCCCAGTGCGGCATAGCCGGGTCCGCCAGGATAGGGGAGGGCTCGATCCTCGCCGGCCAGGTGGGGGTCAACGGTCACATTTCCATCGCTCCCGGCACGGTGGTCGGCGGCAAATCCGCCGTCATCGGCAACGTCCGCAAGCCCGGCACCACCATCTATGGCAATCCCGCCATCGACCACGCAACCTACCTGCGTGCCTACGCCCTCTTCAAGAAAGCGGCGGAAGAGAACTGATAGAGAGCAGATGCGGTATCTTTCTCTGGGGACGTGCCGCCTTCGGCCCGGAGGAGGGGGGACCGCTTGCGGTGGGGTCAAAAGAACCGGGGATTTTTGCTATCTTGAAAAAATCCCCGGTTCTTTTGACTCCTCAGAGAGGGATGCCGCATCTGCTGCCGTTGACGGTTTGCATAAAACAAAAATGTTTTGCAACTTTGCGAAACAATTTTGTTACGTGTGCTATGGATACGCCGTTTGTGTACAACCGTCCGGTGAGCGGACGCAACTTCATAGGCCGCAAGACCGAGGTCCCCGTACTGGCCAACCTGCTCCGGGAAGGGGAGAACGTAGTGATGTACGAACCGCCCAAAAGCGGCAAAGACTCGCTTCTGCAGCAGGTTTTCTACGACATGAAACTCTCCGGCATGCAGTTCAACATCGCCGGTCTTACACTGCTTGGCGTCCGCAGCGTCGAGGCATTCTGCATCAGTCTCGGCACGGCGATGCTCAGGCTTTACGGGGCTTCTGCAGACGAATACCGGGTGCTTGTGGCGGAGACTCTCGGCAAGACACATTTCGTATTCGACCAGCAGGTCTATGAAACTACCGGGAACATAATTTCGCTCGGATGGGACATTGACGACGACGACATCCGCGCGCTTGTAGCCCTTCCGTACCGCCTCGCACGCCGCTCGGGCCGCAAGCTTTACGTCTGTATCGACGAATTCCAGAACATAATGCAGACGGAAGACGGCGACCGCATCTGCGCCCTCATGCAGGAGGTGTTCAAGGCCCGCACCCAGGACGACAGGGCATGCGCCACATACATCATGTACGGCTCCCGTGTCAACGCCATGAAGGAGATCTTCGGCCATCGCAAGCTTTTCTTCCGGCAGGTGGAGAGGGTGGAGTTCTCCGGGGTCGACGCCAAGGACATAGTCGATTCCGTCAACCGCGGATTCCTTTCCAGCGGCAAAGTGATAGACCGCGAACTGCTTCTCGGCGCCTGCAACCTCCTCGGATGCAACATCTACTACATCAACTGCTTCGCATCCATATGCGACTCGCTTTCCAAGGGTTATATCATGGAACCGGTGCTGATGGAGGCGCTCAGCGACCTCCTTGCGATCCACGAACCAGGATTCCGCGCCATAATGTCCGACCTTACCACTTTCCAGGTCAACCTGTTGCGCGCCGTGGTCGACGGTCACACCAAATTCAGCAGCGCGGAGGTCATACGCCACTATAACCTCAATTCTTCCGCCAACGTCCGCCGCCTCAAGGACGCCCTTTGCAAGAAAGAGATAATCACCTTCGACGACGAAGACGTCCCCCGCATCATCGACCCTCTTTTCGAATATTGGGTCACCCGCACATTCTTCGGGAAGAAGCCCGAATGATCATTTCAAGAAAAATTTTGTAAATCAGAGATTTATTCATATCTTTGCCGTCCATTTTATGACCGAAGAGCCCGTCAAGAGCTGCCACAGGGCAGACGCTCCAGGCCCAAACATTATAAAACTATTGTTTGATGTACGCAATCGTAGACATTGCAGGCCAGCAGTTTAAGGTAGAAGCTGGCAACGAAATCTTTGTGCAGAGGCTCGCCGATGCCAAAGGTGCTGATGTAGAGTTCGGCAAGGTCCTCCTCGTAGCAGACGGAGAGGCCGTCAAGGTCGGTACTCCCTATGTCAAGGGCGCAGTGGTCAAGGCCACCGTCCTCGATGACGACGCCAAGGCAGACAAGGTTCTTGTCTTCAAGAAAATCCGCCGCAAGGGCTTCCAGAAGCTCAATGGCCACCGTCAGAAACTCTCCAAGATCAAAATCAACGAAATCGCTTAAGAATTATGGCACACAAGAAAGGTCAATCCAGTTCCAAGAACGGTCGTGAGTCGCAGAGCAAGCGCCTGGGTCTCAAGAAATTCGGCGGCGAGGTCGTAAAGGCCGGCAACATCATAGTCCGCCAGCGGGGCACCGTCCACAACCCTTCCACCAACGTCGGCATGGGCAAGGACCACACCCTTTATGCACTTATTGACGGTACCGTCAAGTTCTCCCGCAAGAGAAACGACAAATCCTACGTTTCGGTTGTTCCCTTCGAGAGCTAGCCGCCAGTAACCATGTAAATCGAATGACTTGCTCTTCGCCCGTCGGAGTAGCAGGTCATTTTTGTTAAAAACAATTGCTATGCTTACCTTAAAGTCACTTCGGGATGACCCCCAGGCGGTCATAGATAAACTCAAGATAAAGAATTTCGACGCCAAGCCCCTGGTGGACAAAGTCCTCGAGCTCGACGCCCGCAGGCGTTCCCTCCAGACGGAGTCCGACGCCCTCCTGGCCCGGCAGAAGCAGAAGGCCGCGGAGATCGGCTCCCTCATGAAGCAGGGCCTGCGCGACGAGGCCGAAAAGGCCAAGGCACTCGTAGCCGAAATGAAGAACAGGACAGCCGAGCTTCTCGCCGGTATGGACGAGGCCGCGAAGGAAATGGAGGCCACGCTGGTCCAGATGCCGAACGTTCCCTGCTCCCTTGTCAAGCCCGGCAAGGGCGCCGAGGACAACGAGGTGGTGAAGATGGGCGGCCCCGAGGTCAAGCTTCCCGAAGGCGCCCTCCCTCACTGGGAGCTCGCAGCCAAATACGACATAATCGACTTCGAACTCGGAGTCAAGCTCACCGGCGCAGGTTTCCCCGTATATAAAGGCAAGGGTGCCAAGCTCCAGAGGGCGCTCATCAACTTCTTCCTCGACTGCAACACGGCCGCCGGTTATAAAGAGGTCGAGCCTCCCGTGCTCGTAAACCGCGACTCCGGATTCGGCACCGGCCAGCTGCCCGACAAGGAAGGTCAGATGTACCATGCGGAGGTGGATGACTTCTATCTCGTCCCTACCGCAGAGGTTCCCGTCACCAATATCTTCCGTGACGTAATCCTCACATCAGACCAGATCCCCCAGCGCCTTACCGCATACACTCCGTGCTTCCGCCGCGAGGCCGGCTCATATGGCAAGGATGTCCGCGGACTCAACCGCCTGCACCAGTTCGACAAAGTGGAGATCGTCCGCGTCGAGAAGCCGGAGGACAGCTATGCCGCACTCGACGACATGGTGGCACATGTCGAGGGCATAGTCAACAAACTCGGCCTGAAGTACCGCATCCTGCGCCTCTGCGGCGGCGACATGTCCTTCACTTCGGCCATCACTTATGACTTCGAGCTCTGGAGCGCCGCCCAGGGCCGCTGGCTTGAAATCAGCTCCGTTTCCAACTTCGAGACTTTCCAGGCCAACAGGCTCCACCTGCGCTACCGCGACGAGGCCGGCAAGACGCAGCTGGCCCATACTCTCAACGGCAGCTCGCTCGCGCTTCCGCGCGTGGTCGCCGCACTGCTGGAAGACAACCAGACGCCGGACGGCATAATTATTCCCGAGATTCTCCGTCCGTACACAGGATTCGACAGGATTGACTAAAGCGCACACCATACTCGGCATCGATCCCGGAACCAACCTGCTTGGTTTCGGGATTGTGCGTGTGGATGCGGCCGGTCATCCGTCCTATGTGGACATGGGCGTGCTCGACCTGCGCCGCGTAGAGGACATCTACGACAAACTCCGCATCATCCACGACAAGGTCTGCGCCCTGTGCGAACTGCACAATCCTACGGACCTGGCGATCGAGTCCCCGTTCTACGGCCGCAACGCCCAGGTTATATTCAAGCTCGGCCGCGCCCAGGGAGCTGCCATGACCGCTGCCCTCCTGCATGGGGCCAAGGTCTACGAATACGCGCCCCGCAAGGCCAAACAAGCCATCTGCGGCAACGGAGCCGCCTCCAAGGAACAGGTGGCCCTGATGGTGGAAAAGACACTTGAAATCGACATCGACCCCAGCCACCTCGATGCCACCGACGCCCTGGCGATAGCCATGTGCCACTATTATTCCCTCAAGAATCCGCTTGCCGGGAAGGGCGGCGGAAGCTCCTGGGAAAAATTTATAGCCGCAAATCCGGGAAGAGTAAAATAATTTTTTAACTTTGTTAAACCCTTCCGCGTCATTTGCGTCAAAAGAGAGTTATGCGCATTTTAGTTAGAATAGTTTGTCTTGCCGCAGCGTTGCTTCTCGGCACCGCGGCCATGGCCCAGAACAGCCACGTCAAGGCTGTCCTTCTCGATTCCGCCTCCGGCGAGGCCGTAGGTTTCGCTACCGTCTCCCTCACCAAAGAGGGCGCCAAGAAACCCGAAAAGTACGTCCTCAGCGAGGCCGACGGCAAGGTCGAGATTACCGGAGTACACCCCGGCACCTATGTCCTCAAGGCCGAACTCCTCGGCTACAAGGCATATGAGAAGACCATCAGGATTCCCGACGACAAAGAGCTCGGCGCAATCAAGATGGAACCCGACCGCGAGCAGCTCGACGCCGCATCGGTATCTGCGGTGGGCAATCCCATCATCATCAAGAAGGACACCATCGAATACAACGCATCGTCCTTCAAGACCACGGACAACGACGTCCTGGAAGACCTCCTGAAGAAGCTCCCCGGATTCGACGTTTCCGATGACGGTTCCATCACCATCAACGGCAAGACGGTCAACAAGATTACCATCGACGGCAAGACATTCTTCCTGGACGATCCCCAGCTGGCGTCCAAGAACATCCCCGCAAAGGTGATCAACAAGCTCAAGGTAATCGACAAGAAGTCCGACCAGGCCGAATTCACCGGCATCGACGACGGTGAAGAAGAAACCGTCATCGACCTCAGCGTCAAGAAGGGCATGATGAAGGGAGCCTTCGGCAACATCATGGGAGGCGGCGGTCACGACATCCCCTCCACGGCAGTTGAAGGCGACTGGCGCTATCAGGGAGCCGCTTTCGTGGGCAACTTCACCGACAAGACACAGCTCTCCCTCATCGCCAATGCCAACAATACCAACAACCGCGGCTTCAACGACCTCTCCGGCAGCATGATGGGCAATATGCGCGGCGGGGGCGGCGGCTTCGGCGGCGGCCGTGGCATGGGCGGCGGTTGGGGCGGCG
>JAFZZW010000033.1 GCA_017615615.1 Bacteroidales bacterium | reverse complement strand
GCCGCACCGGCAACTAAGCGGGCCGCTCCCGTTCATGGCCACGGGCGGCCAAAGGTTTCCGGACACAGTACCAGGACTTCCGAAACAGCAACCTGCATCCGCTTGACCAGCCCCTTCTCCGGCTGCCGGTAGTTCGCAAAGACGATGTGGAAGGCTTCTGGTTGTCTTCGCATGCAGAATTCAAGCAGAATAGCGGCAAAACAGTTTGCGAGGACAATGAGAAGGGAGCCACGTTGTCTTCGCGAGCGGCAGGCAGCAAACGGCAAGGGCGATAAGGCCGGACAGTTCTGCCACAAAGGCCCTCAAAGAGGCCGTCTTACCCTAACCTGACTATCGAATAGTCAAACGGGGCGGCGTGGAGGGCGACCCCACTAACAGATATGCCGGAGACGGCCAGCAGCTCTTGAGGGAGACGGAGAGTGAGATCCGCGGGAGAGGGGTTGAAGTTGCAGAAAACGGCGTATGCCGAGCCGGAGTGCCAGCGGACGAAGGCGAAGTGCTTGTCCGGGTCGAAGGGTGACGGCTGGCAGTAACACAGGTCCCATACCTGGCCACTTGCAAAAGCAGCCCGCCTCGCGAGGCGCAACAGCTCCCGGTAGCGGGCAAGGATGTGCCTCCGCTCCCGACCAAGGCCGGTACCGGAAGATATATATTCCGCTATAGCCGAAAGCCCTGCCGGCTTGCACCATTCGAAGATTGAAGTTCTGCCCTCATGGCCCTCGGCGGCATTTTCTCCCACCTCCTGGCCGGCGTACAGCATGAACGGGGCGTCGTTGAATAAAAGGGAAAAAGCCAATAAAGCCCAGGCGCGATCCGGACTGCCGGCAAACCAGGGTGATGCCAGGCGCTGCTCGTCATGGTTCTCCAGGAAGTTGAGCATTGTCCCCTGCCGGTCTCCCAGCCACTGCCAGTTCCATGTCAGTTCCCTTGCGGAACGCTCCCCTGCCAGGATGCCGCGAAGGATGTCGTACGAGCCGGATTTGTCGTACAGAAGGTCGAATCCGGCGACATCAAGGTAACGAGCGTAATTCTCTTTCTGATAGACTTCTGCCACAAACAGCAGTTCCGGATAATCCCTGCGAACCTCAGCTATCACAGCTCCCAGGGCATCTGCCGGCACCAGTTCCACCATATCGCAGCGGAAGCCGTCGACTCCCGTCGATGCCCAGAAACGCAGGACCCTGGCCATTTCGGCCGGTGTCGCCGGGTCGGACCAGTTGACCTTTACCGTATCCGTCCAATCCCCATCGTGCCATCCGTACAGCGCCAGGGCGCCTTTGTAATTGCAGGCTACGTGATTGGGGATGAAATCGACAAGGCACTTCAGGCCTGCCTCGTGAGTGCGCCGCACAAGCTGCCGGAATTCGTCAAGACGTTTATCCGGATCCGATGCGAGGTACGGATTGACGTCGTACCAGTCGGAGATGGCGTATGGCGAGCCGGGATTCCCTTTGACGAAACTCTCTCCGCTGGCATGCCTGGGAATACCTGTGTACCAAACATAATCAACGCCGAGACTACGCAGAAAGTCAAACGCCTTGTCATCCCAGGAAGCGAAGGTGCCGTCACCCCACAAACGCGGCAGAACCTGATATACGATTGATTTCATCAGAAAGGATAACCCACGCCGAAGTGGAGCGCACAGCCGTTTTTGTTGAACCAGAGAGACGGATCCAGGCGCCAGCGCTCACCCGCGGGCTGGCAGGGCTCGTAGAGCTTTACGCCCCAGTCAAGGCGAAGAAGGATGAAATTGAGGTTGAGCCTGAGGCCGAGGCCCCAGTCGGCTGCTATGGTCGCCGGCCAGTTGTCATAATAATCATAATAGCTCCAGACATTGCCGGCCTCGGCGAATAGAGCGCCCTCGAACTTCCAGAACAGCTTCTGGCGGAGCTCGGCGCCTACCTCCAGCTTCCAGTCTCCGTATTGGCTGGGGATGATGAAGTAATCCACCAGTTCATCTGCCCCGGGCCCCAGGGAATGCGCCTGCCAGCCTCGCATGCTGCTTGCGCCGCCGGCGAAGAACTGCTTCTCGAATGGCATTGAAGAGGATGAACCGTACGCATAACCCGCACCTCCGTCGAAGTGTACGGCCAGCTTGGTGTCGGGGCCGAAGTTGAAGGTGTGACCGAACTGAAGCGCCATCCTTACATACTGGGAATAGCCAAGTCCGAAAATGTTTCTGTCTCCGTATTCATCGACGGGCAGCAGATTGTCGAAAAGGGAAATGACGTTTCCGGAACTGTCGAATGCCAGGCGGGCGAAAGTATATGATCCTTTAGGGACGATATCGGTGCTGGTACTCCAGTATAACTGGCCGCTCAAGCCTGCGTCGATGTGGTCGTAAAAGCTGTCCCAGAGGGCTATGTTGTGGAGGAGGGTGTTGAAAAAGGCGTCGGTGATCTTGCTTGCCTTGATTACCGTGGCGTGAAGGGGATAAACCTGGTACTGAAGCCTGCGCGACCGGCCGCTGTATCCGTAAGAGAATGTTCCGATCCAGCGAAGGAACTCGGGGCGGTTCTGGTAGCTGAGTGAAGCCAGAATCTCGGTTCTGGGGATGTTGGAGCCAGGGAATGCGCTGTACGGAAGTCCGAGGAACCTGGGGAAACTGAGGCCGGTATTGACACCGAATTCCAACGCGCGGGTGTCGGTGCCGGGCTTCCATTGGAAGTTGCCCGTAAAACCGAGCGAAAGCCATTCGCCGCCGTGGAAGATGTTCTTGTGGTAGAAACTCACCTGAGGCGATACGCCAAAAAGGCCGGAAGAGTTGGTGGACGCTTCGAAGTTGACCTTGGCCCCCTGCAGTTTGCTCTCTCCGAGCGTGATGTGGCAGTCAACGGTGGTGGTGTCGACCGGGATCATTTCCAGTCCGACGTTGTTGAACAGGCGGAGGGAGGTGAAACGGTTGTAATTCCGGGTGATCTGGAATTCGCTGTACGGGTCTCCGGGATGGATGACGTTGATGTTGCGCAGGACGCTCTCCCTGAAAGGAACTTCAGCGGAATGTTCGATGGTGACTTTTCCGATGCTGTATTTTCTCAGCGGCTGGGCGGCAATGCTGAGCTCGTTGCGGCTGTACTCGCGTATTTCGTAAGTGAGGATGTTGCGCGGTCCAAGGGTGTCGGCCTCGAAGATGTAGTTGTACTTGGTGAAATCGTAGTAGCCGCGGTTCCTGAACCAGGATGTCCCGCGTACGCTCTCTTCCTCGAGCAGCTTTTCGCTGAGCCAGTCTCCCGGATGAACCAGGGTGCGGGCGATGTCGCGTTTGAATTCTTTGCTGAATTCGCCTTCCGGGACCTTGTATACGATGCTGTCGATACGGCAGCGTTTGCCTGGAGTAACGTTGTAGGTAACCTTGACCAAACGCCTGACGGTATCTATCTTAGATGTTACGGTCGAATTGTAGTACCCGAGATAGTCAAGATGCTTTGCAATGTTGTCCCTTGAACTTATGACCTGCATTTCGTTGAACACGACGGGCGCCGTGCCGATGCTGCGAAGGGCGTTGTTCCACCAGTCATCCTTTGACGGGTCTGACCAGTTGTAGATGTTGAGAGACGGATTCCATCCGAAAATGAAATCGCTGTTGGCCTTCTGGCGGACGTATGACGATACGTCGGAAGTCGAGACACCGGTGTTCTTCCCTTCTATCTTGACAGTGTTCTTCGCAAGCCTGTATTCGCCCGGAGCAAGCACGCGCGTTGTGCTGCAGGCGCAGAGGACCGCCGCCAGGGCGTAAAGGAATATGCGGGAGCGGCATTTCATCTGGGACGGCGGAATTCGGAAAGGACTATTGCTGTAGCGGTGGAGACGTTAAGGGACTCAGGGCCGCGGGAATTCAGGGCAAAGGGGGGAATCGTAAGCCGGGTGCTTACATGGGCCGCCACTTCCCCGCCGATTCCGTTGGACTCGTTGCCCATGACTATGAGCCCCTGGTCGGCGAGGCTTTCACGGTAGATGTCCTTGCCGCCCAGGAACGTTCCGTAAACGGGAAGGTCCGCGTCGCGGAATCGCCTGCAGATATCAGGCAGGTCGCAATAGACGCAGCGCACCCTGAATATGGAACCCATCGACGCCTGGACCACTTTGGGATTGAATACCTCAACGCAGTCGAGCGAAGCGAATATGGCGGAAATGCCGAACCAGTCGGCCAGGCGGAGTATGGTCCCCATGTTGCCGGGATCCCTTACCGAATCCAGTCCGAGGCAGAGGCTTCTGGGCAGTTCCAGGGGCCTGGGCCTGGGCTTGCGGACGACGGCCGCGACAGGCGGAGGCGTGCTCATGGATGAAATCCTGCTCATCGTTTCTTCGTTCTCCCTTATGACCTGAACGACTTCGAACTCCGATTCCTGAGCCTCTCGTACCATCTTTTCCCCCTCGACAAGAAATTCCCCGTACATGTCGCGGAATTTTTTCTCATGAAGGGAGCGCAGGCGCTTGATTTCGGCGTTCGTGAGCATACTTAATCGCAAATATTATTGCAAATTTAACAAAAACTTGTTATGTTTGCCAAAATCATCAATCAATCAGAAATGGGAAAGTTTGTTATTACTCTCCGTAAGAACGGAGAATTCCAGTTCAACCTCAAGGCCACCAACGGCCAGGTCATCCTCACCAGCGAGGGATACACCACCAAGACTGCATGCCTCAACGGTGTAGAGTCCGTCAAAAAGAACGCCCTCCTTGAGGAGCGCTTTGAAATCAAGGTCGCCAAGAACGGCAAGCCTTATTTCAACCTGAAGGCTTCCAACGGACAGGTCATCGGCGCCAGCCAGATGTACGCTTCCGAGCGCACCATGAAGGCCGGTATCGCCTCCGTCCAGAAGAATGCCCCCGAGGCCCCGGTAGTCGAAGAGTTGGACTAATTCTTCCCCGTTCAAAAAAGAAAACCGGCCCCGCAAGGGTCGGTTTTTTGTTTACTGTTTACTGTTGAATCCGGTTTCAATCTGCAGAGTATTGACTCCGGAAGCCTTTGGCCGCCCGTGGCCATGAACGGGAGGGGCCCACGAAGTGGGAGGGGCGAAGCGTAGCGGAGGGCTTCCGGAGTCAAATCTACCAGTTAAGAATCTTCTTGAAGTCGTAATCCTCGGGGTTGGGGAGGTACTTCTTTGCTGCCTCGTAGTCTGCGGGAGTGATGTAGTTGCAGATGTGGCTGAAGTACTTCTGGGCGATGCCGCCGGAGATCTCGACGCGGCGCGGAGGGATTTTGCCCTCGGCGTTCTGGAGGTCGTGGAGGTAGAGGGGTGACGAATTGCCCCAGGCGTCAACATAGACCATGCAGCCGGTTTCTCCCTTCTTGAAGAGCTCATAGACACCCATTGCAAGCTCGGAGCAGTAGCTCAGGTCGTATGCGATGGGGTCCTGGCAGCGGACGTCATAGCCGATTTCCACAGGACGTGTCTTGACCTTCAGGCCAAGCTTCTTGAATTCCTTCTCCAGAAGCTCGTTGAAAAGGACTGCCTTGCTGATCTTGCCGAGCTCGGGGTGGCCGTGCTCGTCGTAGGTCATGTGCACGCCGGCGGCCTTGATGTCGTCGGCCGCGAGGTCGTGGAACACGCCTTCGGCTACGACTACGGTACCGTAATCGATTCCGAGAAGCTTGCGCTTGATGATGGCGGATAGGGTGAGCTTGATGATCTTGTCGATGGTGATGTCCGTCTTGTTGAACATCTCGGGGATGATCGTCATCGGGGCATGGGTGGCCTCACCAATACCGAGGGCCAGGTGCCCGGCGCTGCGGCCCATGGCGCTGATCAGCAGCCAGTTGCCGGAAGTGCGGGCATCTTCATACACGGTGCGGGCGATATGCGCACCCTCGTCCTTGGCGGAATTGAAGCCGAAGGTCGGGGCGTTGGCGGGCAGCGGGAGGTCGTTGTCGATCGTCTTCGGGACGTGGATGTTGGCGATGGGGTATTTCTTGTTCTCGAGGAACTTCGCGATGCGGTTGGCAGTAGAAGCGGTGTCGTCGCCGCCCACGGTCACAAGGAGTTTGATATGGTTGTCCGTGAACAGGGAAAGGTTGAAATTCTCTTCAAAATCCTTGTCCGTGGGTTTGAAACGGCTCATCTGCAGATAGGAACCGCCCCGGTT
>JAFZZW010000032.1 GCA_017615615.1 Bacteroidales bacterium | reverse complement strand
TTTTGGCGGTTTTGGTGAAACGGCGCTTTTATGGGTGGAAAAATATTCGTATATTGCAGTCGCGTTTAGGGCCTAAGTGGCTGGTTTTTCGCACAACGGTGTTGTGAAACACGCACAACGATTTGTTCTTTAAAATAGCTTTTTGGGGCGTTGCAGTTTTGTCCAATTGCGTTCATTTTTCGCGTTAGATTGCAACGGTTGAGCGAATGGCGTTACGGTTTTGGCGTAAGCTGTTGAGGGTTAGGCGGTTAGGAGGCGATTGAAGTTGTTCTTAGAAGAACTCGATTCGCTACCATATCGGCCTCCAATTATTGAAACAAGAATATCAACATTTGAGATTTCTTTGAAACAATACTCCTGAAGATCCACTTCCTTTCCATAAGTAATATCGCCTTCTTCGTTTCTAACTGCTTCAAATCCCATATTCTCAATAAACTTATCCAAATCTGCACGGATTTGACGTAAGTCATAGAAGGTCGAACTAATAAAAATACGAGGCTTTGCCATAATGAAAAAAACTATAATAACCTATTTGGCATACAACTATCTTTTAACCTTAAAGGACTATTTCTCAAAAAAAGCACAACAAACTAGACTTCATACGATTACAATCCAAAACGCAACACGCAATTGGAATGGAAGGTCTGATAATTATTAATCTTCCTCTACATCATCTTCCCTTTCAACCTGTCAAGATGCTGCCGCACAAAAGGGATAATCACTTCGGCAAGTTCATAAACCTCCGTGGAAAACAACTCAAGTTTGCCTTCTTCGTCTAGCTTGAAGTTAATCTTGGCGTTCTCAACAGCAGTTTCAACCTTCACTGGATCGGTCTGAAAATCGAATCCGCCGGAAATGGCACTGCCAACAAAAGCCTTGAAGGTAGGGTGCACATCAACACCTTCTGGATTAGGGGCATCCTTGTAAAAATGATAATACAACCAAATCTCAAAGCTAGGGTTACTCTGCACAACGTTCCAAGCGCTATATGGCTTAACCTCTGTATACTTCTCGGGGAAAGCAGTATTATTGACCACACAAAACTCCCTCAAAGGTGTTATCTTGCCCTCCTTTTCCCAGGAATCGGTATCAATAACAAACCACACCGAATCACTCGCGAGGTAGTCCATAATGTACCGACTGTCTTCATCCAGCAACTTGCTCTTCGCCAATTCCATAAGTTTCAGCGGATCCGTTCCGCTTTCTGGAGGCAGAGTAATTATCTCCAGATTACTCGACAGACCTTTGAAGAAGGTGAAGTAATCCGGCTCAGTACCCTCGCCCTCGCAAAACAGATACAGCTTTCTGGCATCTTTGCTGGGCAACTGCTTTGAATAATCCTTCCTTCGGGTAATCATTACCAGTGCAAGTCGTTGAGGTTCGAAAGAAAGGGTATCCCACCATATCGGCCATTTAAATAACCGTTTTCGATATTGGCCGTCTTATGGATATTAAAGTCGCTGAGCGGATAGAACTGAGTTGCCTGTTCGGTGTCCTTTTGCGCAAACCATATCTCATCCGGACGAAGAATCTCTTGATCCAGCAGACATGACTCATGCGTAGTAAAGATTAACTGACCTTTCGCAGTAAGGCTCTCGGAAATCTTTGTGATGATTTCCTTAATAAGAATAGGATGCAAACTCCTTTCTATTTCGTCAATGATTACCACACAATCCTTCGTCAGGACTAGATAGATTAGCGGGATGTACTCAATTAGCCGGATAGTACCGTCAGATTCAAAGTTGATGGGCATCTTGATATCCGTTCCATCTGATAGCTGATGCTTCGGTTGAATCTCCATATATACTAGTTGACCGTTCTCATAGACAATGGAGTTATTAATTCTGTCATCAGCTGTGTTCGGAAGAATCCGTGGTACACCAGGAGCATCTTTAAGTCCTTTCACAAAACCAGGATCGAGTTGGCTTTCGTCAACAACCCGGCTCCCGACCTCGACAGATGTAATACCGGTCTTGGTGCCACTAAGTACATCCTGAAGAAGGCTGTTCATTCCAGGATTCTTACTGAAGAAATAAGCTAGCGCCAGATTCTTGAGATACTTCGGATTCAGTACTATTAAATCGTTTATGATCCATCTATATGCGTTTGTGATACTTGGCATTTCGTCTGGATAGTTGACAGCCATAAAGCTCAACAACAGTGCCTCTTTACCAAGCAGCTTATCCTGCAGAACGTTGGCAAAAAGCTTATTGGACTTGTCGGCTGAATATCCTTCTCCAAACTTTAAGGTCTGGGATCCGTTTGACTTTCTTTCAAAAACCAGAATATCCTTAGTCTTATGAGAAATGGACAAGGACTCATACGACACAATGCCTGTATCCATTTCAATGGAGTAATAGTAATTAACGCCATCGGTACTGAATTCTAATGCCATCGAGACTGGCTCGCTCAGACTACTCTTTGATAACTGGAATTTATAACTCTGAAATACTGTACGAGTGATACTACCGGCAGCTACAATATTCTTTAAGTCTTGTAATGCCTTTACCAAATTGCTTTTACCTGCACCGTTTGCGCCATATATTGCAGTCAGCCTCATAGCATCCACATCTCCACACTTAACCTTGTGATGAAGATGATGCGTAGCCTTGCTACTCGGGAATAGATTAAACTCTGTCTCTTCCTTAAAAGAATACAGATTCTTAACTACGAATCTCAGCAACATAGCAACAATACGTTAATCAACAACTGCAAATATATGAAATAATCCGATATAAATATAATCTATTTAATATTTTTCCGTTAATTTTTAACGGATAATACCCAACAGATCATTTAGACATAAAGATTATCCTATCTCTATCCAGTATGTAAATTCAAACTTTTCGCCCGGCTTCAGACTGTGGTCCAGGTAGCGCTCGGAGAGCTCACCGGAGAAGCCCACCAAGTCCGTAATACCGCACCAGGGTTCGAGGCAGACGAAGGGGCAACCGGGCTTATAAGGGGCCCAAATGCCGTAGGCCTCGGTCTGGTCGCTGCCTACGGATAGGTACGGTTTCTTATTCTTGTCCAGCAGAGTCACGCTCTTGACAGAGCCGTGCTCGAGCATAAAAGTGTCGATGGAGAAGGTTTCACCCGTAATGGGCAGGAGACCGTCTTCGTTAACCGGCATTGGAACGGGAGCGTCCAACTCCGTAAGGTAACCGCCGTCTAGGCCGTGACTGAGCATCGGCTGCTTTACCACCTTGCCATCCCCGTCAAAGCACTGCAGGTATCCATGTACCGGATCCTCCTCATGGTAGTCGGGAAGCATCAAAGCCGGATGCGCACCCAGCTGGAAATGGATGTCGCGGGAATCCGTGTTCAGCACCTCCCACTCGGCATAGAAGCGCTTGCCTTCCGCCCGGTACCGCACCGACAGCTCAAACTTGTACGGATACTTCTCCAGCGGACACCCCTTCAACACATACCGCTCCCCCACCTTCTGGAACTCCGAATCCCGGGCAAAGCCATGCTGCCCCATCGGGTACTCCTTGCCGTCTACGCGGAACGCGCCCCCGTACACCTTTCCCACCATCGGGAACAGGATGGGAGAACGTCGGCCCCAATACTTGGGGTCTCCGTGCCAGAGGTATTCTCGGCCGTTTAGCTGGAGGGATTGAAGCTCGGCGCCGTGGGGGGATATTTTGTATTCGATCATTGATATCTCGACTTCGCAAATTGTAGATTCTTCGCTTCGCTCAGAATGACAGAGAAGGTGCTTGGCTTGACAGATGCCCGGTCACGCCGGGCATGGCGGACAAGCCGTCGACGCTGCAATATCAGCCTTCCTCCGCAAGGCGCAGCAGGTACTGGCCGTAGGGGTTCTTGGCCATGGGGGCGGCGAGTTGTTTTAGTCTTTCGGCGGAAAGCCAGCCGTTGCGGAAGGCAATGTCTTCCAGGCAGGCGATCTTGAGGCCGGTTCGCTTCTCCAGGACCTCTACGAAGATGGAGGCCTCGGCGAGCGAGTCGTGCGTGCCGGTGTCCAGCCAGGCGAAGCCGCGGCCGAAGACCTGGACCTTGAGTTCTCCGTCCTTCAGGAACTCCTGGTTGACGCTGGTTATCTCCAGTTCCCCGCGGGCGGACGGCTTGATGTGCTTGGCCACTTCCACCACTTTGTTGGGGTAGAAATAGAGGCCCACGACGGCGTAATTGCTCTTGGGGTTCTTGGGTTTCTCTTCGATGGACAGACAGTTTCCTGCGGCATCAAACTCGGCCACGCCGTAGCGTTCGGGATCGGACACCCAGTAACCGAACACCGTGGCCTTTCCCTCGGAAGCGTCCGCTACCGCTTGCCGGAGGAGCTCGGTGAAGCCGTTGCCGTGGAAGATGTTGTCTCCAAGGACCAGGCAGACGGAATCGTCGCCGATAAACTCCTCGCCTATCAAGAAAGCCTGCGCCAGGCCGTCGGGAGAGGGCTGCTCGGCGTACTCGAAGTGCACACCAAAGTCGCTGCCATCGCCTAACAGCCTGCGGAATCCGGGAAGGTCCTGTGGCGTGGAGATGATGAGAATATCCCTTATCCCGGCCAGCATCAATGCGCTGATGGGATAGTACACCATCGGCTTGTCGTATATGGGCAGCAGTTGCTTGCTGACGCCTTTGGTTATGGGGTAAAGCCTTGTGCCGGAGCCTCCGGCTAACACTATGCCTTTCATATTCTTTCAGTTATAGTCTTCCGTCCACCGCCTCGCGGGGCAGGATGCCCTTGACATCGTACACCACACCGCCGGGGACTACCAGGCTGCGGACGTCGAGGTCTCGGAAGGCGTCGTGGGCGACGGCGAGGATGACTGCGTGGAACTTTTGAGATTCTTCGACTTCGCCTTCGGCTCCGCTCAGAATGACAGTCTTAATCTCCAGTCCGTACTCGCTGCGGACGCGGTCAGGGTCGGCCCAGGGGTCGTAAATCACTATGTTGTTGGTATATTCCTGAAGCGTGTGGACTATATCCACCACTTTGGTGTTGCGCGTATCGGGGCAATTCTCTTTGAAAGTAAAACCGAGTATCAGCACCCTGGCGTCCTTTACCGGCACGCCCTTTTTGTTCATGCATTTGATGGTCTGGCAGGCCACATAATCGCCCATGCCGTCGTTGAGCCGGCGGGCGTTGGTCATGATGCGCGGCAGCACGCCGTACACCTGGGCCTTCTCTATGAGGTAATACGGATCTACCCCTATGCAGTGCCCACCCACGAGTCCGGGGTTGAGCTTGATGAAGTTCCACTTGCTGGAGGCGGCCTCGATGACATCATGCGTGTCTATGCCCATGGCGTTGAAGATCTTAGCCAACTCGTTGATAAACGCTATGTTGACGTCGCGCTGACTGTTCTCTATTATCTTGGATGCCTCCGCCACCTTGATGCTCGGTGCCTTATGGGTGCCGTTGAGCAGCACGCTGCCGTACACCGCATCCACCAGGTCCGCAATCTCAGGCGTAGAGCCGGAGGTCACCTTCTTGATGGTCTCCACCGTATGCTTCTTGTCTCCCGGGTTGATGCGCTCGGGGCTGTAGCCCGCAAAGAAATCCACGTTGAAAATCAGGCCGGAAACTCGCTCCACCACCGGCAGGCACTCCTCCTCCGTCACCCCTGGGTAAACGGTACTCTCGTACACAACCACATCGCCTTTGGAAATCACGCGGCCCACCGTTTCCGATGCGCCCTTGAGGGGCTTGAGGTCGGGGCGATTGTTCTCGTCTACCGGCGTGGGAACGGCCACCACGTAGAAGTTGCATCCGCGGATGTCGTCCAGGGACGATGTGCACCGCAGGCCGTTCCTGGAAATGGCCTCCTGCAGCAGCTCGTCGCTCACCTCGAGGGTGGAGTCGTGCCCCTGCATCAACGCAGCAACACGTGCCCCATTGAGGTCAAAGCCCACAGTGGGGTACTTTGTTGAGAAAAGCCGTGCCAGCGGGAGCCCCACATAGCCAAGGCCGATGACGCAAATGCGTATGTCACTCAGTTTCATCATGCGTATTTCAGTTTGGCTTCTTCGTACGTGTCCAGAGAGCCGATATCAAAGCGTCCGGCAGGCATGGGCCAGGCGTGGATGGGGGTGCGGTCCACCAGATAGTGGGCCAGGTTTCCGGGGGCGTCGAAGCCGCAGCCGCCCGCGATGGCCCCCTTGATCAGCGGCAGGTCTTCCTTCCGGTAGATATAGAACGGCGGCACTGCCCAGTGAGAGACCGGAACCTGAGGCTTCTCCTGCATCTGGAGCACGCGGAAATCAGCATCAACCTCAATCACCCCCGTGCGCTGGAGCTTATAGACCTCCGGCTCGTTGTGGCACATTATCATCGACGTGCCCTTCTCCTTGAACGCCTCCACAAAGCCCCTGAAGCTGAAGTCCAGGATATTGTCCGCCGCCACGACCAGGATATCCTCATCAATTCCGAACGTCTCGATGGCCAGCACCAGATCCCTCACCGCCCCGAGGCGCGTGTCGTTGCTGAAGGTGCCGTCAGAGAGGACGCGAATCGGTTTGCGGGGAGATTCATTGTTGTAATCTCGACCAAGCGAAGCGCGTGGAGAGATCTCCCGCTTCGCCGCCCAATCTTCGAATATCCCTGCAAACTTACCGTTAGTCACAACGATATGCTCAGAAATGTCCGGAATCGTATCGATATCATCCAGCATCCTGTCCAATATAGTCGACTTCCCGATCTCCAGCAACGGCTTGGGAAAGTTCTCCGTCAATGGATGCAACCTCGTAGCATATCCTGCTGCTATGACTATCGTTTTCATTTACACGAATCTTGCTCCGTCGTCACTCTTGCAGAAGAAGACGCGGAAGGAGTCTTTATATTGCGGGAACTTCGCGAGATACTTCTCGGTGATTTCCCTTTCGATGCTTTCTTTCTTGGACGGATCTACAAGGGCGATGCAGGCCCCTTTGAAGCCGGCGCCGCTGAACCTGCCGCCGTAGATGCCTTCGGTGGTGAGCATAGCCTCGTAGATTGCAATCAGCTCCGGCGAGCCGCACTCGTAATTGTGGATGCTTGACTCGCAGGAGGCCTTGCTGAGGCTGCCGAACCACTCCAGGTTTCCCGTCTCCCAGGCGGTAATGCCCTCGCGCACGCGCTTGTGCTCGGAGAAGAAATGCTCGGCCCTGCGGACGAAGCGCGGAGGCATATCGTCCCGGTGTCGCCGGAACATGCTCTCGGAGACGTCCCGCAGGAAGGTCTTCTCGTGGGTCTTGAGGGGCACATTCTCGTACGCCTGCACAATCCAAGCCGCCGTTTTGCACTCCGTCACGCGTAGGTTGTAATCGGAACTCATCAGGCTCCGGGTGAGGCCGCTGAAGAAGATGCCGAACTCGAACTCCGGCATATTGGGGGCCTTGGGTATGAGGCGATACTCGTTGCTCTCGCAGTCGAGCATCAGCAGGTTGTCTTTCTTGCCGAGGGCGATGCAGGCCTGGTCCAGCAGGCCGTTGTTGAGCCCGATGTACTCCCGCTCCGCCTCGGAAGCGATCTTCATGACCTCGAACGGGGCGAGGGTGATGTTGTTGGCGCGTGCGAACGCCATCACGTAGGCGATGAGCACGGCGGCGCTGCTGCTGAGGCCGCCTACCGGAAGGGAGCCCTTGATGGTGCCCTCGATGCCCGTCTGCAAGCGGAAACGCTTCTGGAGGGCGAACTTGGCGCCGCGGGCATAATCTCCCCAGTTGCCCTGCTTGACGAGGGTGGGAGCGGCAATGTCGAACTCAACGTGGCCGGTGAAGGTCTCGGAGTCCAGCACCACCTTGCTGTCCGGACGGACGTCGAATTGCAGGTCTACGCCCTTGTCGATGGCGAAGCCGGTCACGATTCCGTGCTGGTGGTCGACGTGGGCACCCAGAGGGCAGACACGGTAGGGAGAAAAGATATGGTACTGCATTAGTCCCGTTTAAAAATATCTCTGGTGTACACCTTGGCGGCCACATCGTCCAGAGCGGCGTCGTAGCGGTTGGCGATGATGGCGTCGGACTGAAGCTTGAAGGCCTGGAGGTCGTTGACGACCTTGCTGCCGAAGAAGGTGGTGCCGTCTTCCAGCGTGGGCTCGTAGATAATCACCCTGGCGCCCTTGGCCTTGATGCGCTTCATGATGCCCTGGATTGCGCTCTGGCGGAAGTTGTCGGAGCCGGTCTTCATCGTCAAGCGGTAAACACCAACCACAACCTCCTTCTCCTTGGCGGAGTCGTAGGCGCTGTTGGCGCTGTAGTAGCCGGCCTTGGCAAGCACCTGGTCGGCTATGTAGTCCTTGCGGGTGCGGTTGGAATCGACAATCGCCTTGATGAGATTCTCCGGCACGTCGTTGAAGTTGGCCAGCAGCTGCTTGGTGTCCTTGGGGAGGCAGTAGCCGCCGTAGCCGAAGCTCGGGTTGTTGTAGTGCGTGCCGATGCGGGGGTCCAGGCAGACGCCCTCGATGATGGCCTGGGTGTCCAGCCCCTTCATCTCGGCGTACGTATCGAGCTCGTTGAAATAGCTCACGCGCAGGGCGAGGTACGTGTTGGCAAAGAGTTTGACGGCCTCCGCCTCGGTGCTCCCCATGAACAGCACGGGGACGTCTTCCTTCAGCGCCCCTTCCTTTATCAGCGTCGCAAAAGTATGGGCGGCGGCTGAGAGATTGCCGGTCGAGCCGGCAATGACGTCATACCCGACCTGATCGGGCATCTCATCGTACCCAACGATTATGCGGCTGGGGTACAGGTTGTCGTACAACGCCTTGCTCTCGCGCAGGAACTCGGGGGCGAAGATGATGCGGGGCACGACGGTCTTGAAGGTGCCGTCGGCCAGGCGCTCGCGGTAGCTGAACTTCTCCCGCACGTGCGCGGTATAGCCCACAGGAACGGTGGATTTGATGACCATCACCGCATCCGGGTTGACCTCCAGCACCAGCTCGATGACCTCCTCCACGTGGCTCGTGTCGAAGAAGTTCTTCTTGGGATCGTAGTTGGTGGGGGCGGCTATGACCACGAAGTCTGCGTCTTTGTATGCAGCGCGGC
Source organism: Bacteroidales bacterium (assembly GCA_017615615.1). GTDB lineage: Bacteria > Bacteroidota > Bacteroidia > Bacteroidales > UBA932 > Cryptobacteroides. The sequence continues at coordinate 2,730 of JAFZZW010000032.1, read as the reverse complement.
CGTCCAGCGTGGCGGTAAGCTTGAGCGGCTTCTCCGCCAGGTACTTCTCTATATACTCGTCCTGTATGGGGCTGACCTTGTTGTTGATCTTCTCTACTTTTTCCGGAATGACGTCCACGGCCACCACTTCGTTTTTCTGGGAAAGAAGCGTTGCGATGGAGAGGCCGACGTATCCGGTACCTGCTACTGCAATTTTCATGATATTGATGATTGGGTTTTGGGTATATTTTCCCCTCTCCGGGTGCAGGGTGTGTTTGCTCCCGGTCGAGGCCAGGTCTTGGGGATTAGACAGTTCCCGCGAGGGCTTGCTCCCGTCCGAAAGCGGCGCCTCCGACCCCGTCCTTTCTGCTAAGCGCAGAAATTCAAGCAAATATAGTATTTTATGCCCAAAAAAACAACTAAATATAATTATTTGTCTGCGCGGGATAAAACAGAACCGCCCACCTGAACAGGCGGGCGGCAGCTATTTTGCTGATAATTAATCAGTCAGCCGTGTTTTACTCTGCGGGTGCCTCAGGGGCCTCAGGAGCGGGGGCTGCGGGAGCCTCGGGAGCCTCGGGGGCTTTGCAGCAGCAGGCCTTGTCTGCAAAGATCTCGTCTGCCTTCTCCGAGAAGTGCTTGTACATCACGCCTTCGATTGCGAGGAGGGCTGCAAACATCACGAGGTAGACTGCTACGCCGAGGATGGCGAAGAGCCAGCCGATGTACTTGATGCCGGACATGCCGAAGAGGATGCCTGCTACGAGAGAGAATACCAGGGTGGCAAGAAGGGTGATCCAGAAGATGGTCCACTTCTCACCCTCTGTGCTCTTCCAGCTGACTTTGAGGCACTTGGTGGGAGCGAGTCCCTTTTCCAGGAAGAAGTAGAAGGCAAAGCTCCATGCGATGGACACCACGATTCCGGGGATGAACATGAACAGCATTGCGGTGGAGATGCCCATAGTCATGAGACCGTAGAGGAGGAAGTAGTCGCCGAGGTTCTTGCGGTTCTCTGCCTTGAAGATGTCGAGCGGGTTGATGACCTCGCCGCGGCCCATCTTGATTACAGCTTTCTGAACGCCGATGGTGGTACCTACGTTAAGGTAAGGAATCCAGATGGTTAGAACATAGAGGACAACCATTCCGAGGAGTGAAGGGATGTTCTTGAGGCCATAAAGGACGCCGTCCTTGATGGTAGGGATGACTTGTAGCTTTTCCATATCTGATTACTATTGAGGTTAATTCTGCCTTAAAACATCTGCTAAAGTAACAATTTTTTCAAAAAAAATGGCAATCTTTGCCAATATTTTTTAAGAACACAATGGCTAATTCATCATCCTGGACCCGTGAGGCGTGGGCAGAAGCTCTCCCCATCTACAATCAAATCATTTCGCACCCTTTCATTAAAGAACTTGCCGCCGGCACTCTGGCAACGTCGGTCTTCGACCGCTACCTCGCCCAGGACGAGCTCTACATCGGCAACTACGGCCGCCAGATGTTCGAGCTCGCCGAGCTGATAGACGACCCTGCCGCGCACGAGATGTTTGTGGAGTTTGCCCGCGAGGGAATCGAGGGGGAAAAGATGATGCATGCGCTGCTCATAGACCGCTTCGGCATCGACACCAAGGTGCTTCCATCCCCTATCACCGCCGATTACAACGCCCATACTCAGGCCGCGCTGGCAACCGGCAGCAAGGAGATCGGCCTTGCCGCGATGCTCCCCTGCATGTGGGTCTACAACGAGGTTGGAAAGTATATTCTGAGCATCGCTTCCGTGGACGGAAATCCCTATGCGGAATGGATTCGGGAGTATGGCAACGAAGCCTTCACCGAAGGTGTAAATGCCGTCCTTCAACTAGCTGATTCATATGCCGCTGCCGCCTCGCCAGAAACGCGCAAGCGGATGACGGAGGAATACCTCGCCGCCACCCGCTATGAGTATTATTTCTGGGATTACGGTTACTGCGGAAAAGATAACCGTTGATTCCCCCGTTCACGTGACCACGGGCGGCCACGGTTTTGCGGGACCTCGTACTACTCCACTTCGCTAATAGTTCTCTGCGTGGATCTCGAAGTAGGACTTCGGGTGAGCGCAGACAGGGCAGATTTCCGGAGCCTTGGTGCCGACCACGATGTGGCCGCAGTTACGGCATTCCCAAACCTTGACTTCGCTCTTTTCGAATACTTCGGCGGCCTCGATGTTCTTGAGAAGGGCCCTGTAGCGCTCTTCGTGCCTCTTCTCGATGGCTGCAACCATGCGGAACTTGGCGGCGAGAGCCTTGAAGCCTTCTTCCTCGGCGGTCTTGGCAAAGCCTTCGTACATGTCGGTCCACTCGAAGTTCTCTCCGGCAGCGGCAGCGGCGAGGTTCTCGGCCGTTGAGCCTATGCCTTCCAGCTCCTTGAACCAGAGCTTGGCGTGCTCTTTCTCGTTGTCTGCTGTCTGGAGGAAGATTGCAGACATCTGCTCGAAGCCTTCTTTCTTGGCTACGGATGCAAAGTAGGTGTATTTGTTTCTCGCCTGAGATTCGCCGGCGAACGCTGCTTCCAGATTTTTCTCGGTCTGGGTGCCCGCATACTTGTTGGCCATATTTTTTATTAGTTAGTAGTTTGTCTGTGATTTTCAAAGATAGCGATAATTTCCGAAATTTCAATACTGCGTGACAGTTCATCACGCACCTCCCGGCAAAGAGGGGGCTCCCTCCCATTACAAAAATTCTTCGACAAGCTCGAATTTTCAAGGTCGGTCGCCCC
>JAFZZW010000031.1 GCA_017615615.1 Bacteroidales bacterium | reverse complement strand
GATCGGCATGAAGACGGTGACCTGCCCCTACGGCCGCGATCCCAAGCTGCACGGCTACCCCCTGAAGATGGCGGACATCGCCGCCGGCCTGGAGGGAACCTGCTATGTCACGCGCCAGAGCGTGGAAAGCGTCGCTTCCATCCTGAAGGCGAAGCGAGCCATCCGCAAGGCGTTCGAATACTCGATGCAGGGCAAGGGCTCCAACCTTGTGGAGATTGTTTCCACCTGCAACACCAACTGGAGGATGTCCCCCGCCAAGGCCAACCAGTGGATGGAAGAGAACATGGTCCCCTACTACCCTCTCGGAGACCTCAAAGACAACGGTAAATAAAGGCATTATGACACACGAAATAATCATATCCGGATTCGGAGGCCAGGGAGTCCTTTCCATGGGCAAGATCCTCGCATACTCCGGCCTCATGGAAGACAAGGAGGTCACCTGGATGCCGGCGTACGGACCGGAGCAGCGCGGCGGCACCGCCAATGTGACCGTCATCGTCAGCGACGAGCCCGTATCCTCCCCCATACTGAGCTCATACGATACCGCCATAGTCCTCAACCAGCCTTCGCTGGAGAAGTTCGAGAGCAAGGTCAAACCGGGCGGCACCCTGATTTACGACGGATACGGCATCAACACCCCTCCCACACGCAAGGACATCAACGTCTACAGGATAGACGCCATGGACAAGGCGGCGGAGATGAATATGATCAAAGTGTTCAACATGATCATACTCGGCGGATTCCTCAAGATCCACCCCATCGTGTCGATAGACGGCGTGCTCAAGGCCCTGCGCAAGACGCTGCCGGAAAGGCACCACCACCTCATCCCCATGAACGAGGACGCCATCCGCCTGGGGATGGATATTATAAGGAAAGCCTGAGAAAACTGTAGCCGAAGCGCTCGCACGCCGCTTTCTCCAGGGCCTCACGGTCGTCGGGATGGGCGATGGAGATGAGCGCTTTGGCCCTCTTGGCAAGATTGAGATTGTGCAGATACACAATCCCGTACTCGGTCGCTACGTACTGAGTCTGGAAACGGGTGGTCACGACCCCCGCCCCGGGAGTGAGTGTCGGCACAATCTTGGCCTTTCCCTTTGCCGTACGTGACGGCATGGCGATAAAGGTCCTGCCGCCCTCGGACAAAGAGCAGCCGTACATGAAATCGTGCTGTCCGCCCACGCTGGAGAATATGACGGGGCCGATCGAATCCGCGCATATCTGGCCGGTCAGGTCTATCTCTATGGCCGAATTGATGGCGCAGGCCCGGGGGTTCCGGGCAATCAGGAACGGATTGTTGGTATAGGCCACGTCGTAGAATTCCATGCTGCGGTTGTGGTCGATGTATGCGTACATCTCCCTGGAGCCGATGGCAAGCGCCGCCACGCTTACTCCCGGATGCACCTTCTTGAGGGAATTGTCTATGACGCCCTCCTTCATCAGGCGTATCACCCCGTCCGTCATGGCCTCAGTATGCAGGCCGAGATGCTTGTGGTGCTTGATGCCGTTGAGCACGGCGTTGGGAATGCCGCCCACGCCTATCTGCAGGCAGGCGCCGTCGGGAATCTCAGACGCGACGTTGGCTCCTATTGCGGCCTCCACAGGCGTAGGCTCCCCGAACTGCATGGCTACCGGAGCGACGTCGCACAGCACTGCGGCGCTTATCTTGCTCTCGTGGATCAGGCAGTCACCGTACAGGTAGGGGATGTTGGGACTGACTTCCGCGATGACCACCCTTGCCACTTCCGCGGCAGCCACGGCAATGTCGGCGGAAATGCCGAAACTGCAATAGCCGTTTTCGTCGGGCATGGAACAGGTGATGAATGCCACGTCCACCGGGAACTCCCCGCGGCGGAACATGCCCGGGACCTCGCCGAGGAACAGGGGCGTCATGGAACCGTAACCGGCGGCCACGTGGGAGCGCTGGTCTGCGCTCAGGAATATGCTGTCGACGAGAAAAGAGTCTTTGTATTCGGGCTTGCAGAACGGCGCCGGTTCCTTGTGGACGTTGAATCCGGAGGTTATGGTGACGTCCCGCAGCTCGGCGTGGCGCCTTGCGAGGGCCTCCTGAAGGAGCACAGGTACGGATGCCCCGCCCTGGCAGCAGATGGTATCGCCGCTTCTAACGAGCGAAACGGCTTCGTCGGCGGTTACGTATTTCATGCTTTGCCCTCCACTAATCTGACGAACATCTTGAGATGGCTGTTGAGAAGACGGAAATCCTCGTCGGTAAGCAGGCGCGACACGCATACGCGTATGCCGCACTGTCCGCTTCCGGTGGTGTTGAGGGGAATGGCTATGACCCCGCAGCGCAGCAGGGCCTCAAGCAGCTCGCGGTTGTTCAGGTCCTTGTATGTTACCGTATAAAAGAAGCCGTCGCTGATGGTCTGTTCCATGTCCTTGTCGTAAACCAGATGGAAGCCGTTGCGGTCGAAGATATGGCGCGACTTGTGGGCGCGGAGGCCGTAGTTGCGGAGTTCCTTGACGAAGTTGTACCTGCCGTCAGCGGAGGCCTCGAACATAGCAGACAGCGCGTACTGAGCCGAATGGGACACGCCCGAAGTGTTGACGTAGAGGTAATTGAGGATGAAGTTGTCGCCGAACTTGGCTATACGCCAGCGTTCCTTGAGCTGAGGGTACTCGCGGTGGTACAGCTTGTCCGATATGCATACCACGGCAATGCGCTCGCCGGCATAACTGAAAATCTTGGATGCGGACAGGAAGATTATGTAATTGTCCGTGTAACGGGCTACGGTGCTCTGGAACGGGGGTTCGAAAGGCACCGACATGTCCTTGCGGAAGTCCATGCACAGGTAGGCCATGTCTTCCAGGACGATGACGTCGTACTTGGTGGCCAGTTCGCCGATGGTCTGGAGTTCCTCCTCGGTAAGGCAGATCCATGCCGGGTTGTTGGGATTGGAATACAGGATGGCGGCGATGTTGCCCTGCGAGAAATAAGACTCCAGCTTGTCGCGGAGCTTTTCCGCGCGGTACTCGTAAATGTCGAAGAAGATATTCTTGATGCCCAGCAGGTCGGGCTGGCGGCCGTGTGCGGAGAATCCGGGACAGATATAAAGGATGGTATCCTTGCCGGGCTGCAGCTGGGAGCACTCCAGGATGCAGGTCATGCTCCCCTGCATGGAGCCCACCGTGGGCACGATGCCTTTGGGGTCTATATCTATGTCGATGAATGCCTTGACGAAGCGGGCGGCGTTGCGCTTGAGCTCCGGGATGCCCTGAACCGAGGGGTAGCTGGACGGCACTCCTGCGTCGAGGGCCTTCTTCTGGGCCTCGATGCCTATGGGGCAGGCCGGGATTCCGGGAACGCCGAATTCCAGGTGGGAGAAGGGTTCGCCGGATTCGGCTTCCAGCGCGCTGCCTACCATGGAGCACTGGCGGATGGTGGTCCTGGAGATGTCGTCGATCCCCATTTCCTGCAGTTTGCTCCTAAGTTTTTCTTCCGAAATGATTTCCTTCATGGCTATCTGCCTTGTTTGGACAGTTCCAGGCCGGCGTCGAACGCCTTGACGTTGGCCTCAACCACGGCATCTCCCTTGCGGGCGAATACCCGGCGGATACCGTCGCGGAGCTTGTCCGCGTCGAGAATGCTCATGACCGCGGCGGTGGCGCCCAGAAGCACCATGTTGGCGCTTCTGGGAGAGCCGAGGTCCTTTGCGATCGAATCCACATCCAGCGCGATTACGCGCGGCAGCCTGTCGAATTCAGCCTTTACCTTTTCCATGTCCGGGTAGTCCGGGATATTCACGAAGGGTGTGGTATTGGTGATGATCCAGCCGTCGGGGGAAAGCCAGGGAAGATAACGCAGGGCTTCCATCGGTTCGAGGGAAACGACCACGTCGGCGGCTCCGCGGGGAATGAGGTCGCTGTGGATAGGGTCCGACGAGAGGCGGAGGTTGGACTGGACGTCCCCTCCCCTCTGGCTCATTCCGTGCACCTCCGCCTGCTTGAGGTGAAGTCCCTGCTCGAGGGCTGCGGAACCTATGATGGTGGCGATGGAAAGAATGCCTTGTCCTCCCACGCCTGCTAATATGATATCCTGTTTCATGGCTTTATTTCTTTGCGTGCCTTCTGGCGGTCTGGATGCATTCGCGGCGGCAGACTATGACCGATACGCCATGATATTCGATTTCTTCCCTGATAACCTTTTCCATCTCCGGATAGTTTTTGGGGAGCGGTACGATGGTGCGGATGTGGGCGGGGTCCACTCCGAGGCCGGCGCAGATGGCCTCGATGCGTCCGGTTCCTGCGGAATCCTGCCCGCCTGTCATCGCGGTGGTGAGATTGTCGGAAATGCAGAGGACGACGTCGGCATTGCCGTTGACGGCGTCAAGAAGCCCTGTCATGCCGCTGTGGGTGAATGTGGAGTCCCCAAGCACTCCCACCGCAGGCCAGGTGCCGCTGTATGCCGCACCCTGAGCCATGGTAAAGGAGGCGCCCATCTCCACGCAGGTATGTATTGCGTTGAACGGAGCCATATAGCCAAGGGTATAGCAGCCGATGTCGCTGAACACCCTGGCAGTGGGATAATCCTTCTTGAGCACGTTGTTGAGCGCCGTGTAGAAATCCCTGTGGCCGCAGCCCTGGCAGAGTGCCGGGGGGCGTGGAGCCACGACCTGCGAGGCCGGAAGCGCCGGAAGGGCCGGAAGGCCGAGGGCTTTGCGGACGTCGTCCGGGCAGAGTTCTCCGTCGCGGGGGACGGTGTCGTCCATCCTTCCGATTATCTTTACCCCCGTGGGGAAAACCCCGCGAAGGCGCTCCTCAACAAGCGGCTGCCCCTCTTCCAGAACCATGATGACGGGCACCATCGCCGCCAGTTCCTGCGCCATGGAGCGCGGGAAAGGATACTGGGATACCTTGAGCACGGGGTAAGGGCAACCGTCTGGGAAGTTTTCCATCAGGTAGTTGTACGCTATGCCGCAGGCGATTATGCCCATCGAACGGTCCTTCCCGTCCTTGAGGAAGTTGAACGGGGATCCGGCGGCGTCGGACTCGAACTGCGCGTAATCCTTGATGAGTTCCCGGTTGCGGACGCGGGCGTTCACGGGAAGGGTGACCCAGCGTCTTGGATGCTCCGGGTAGTGGAGTTCGTTCTGCTGCCGTATATCCATATCAGGCTCCACGACGGCGCGGGAGTGTGCCATGCGGGTAGTGAGGCGCATGATGACGGGAATGCCCCTTTTCTCCGAATAGTCGAAAGCAGCGCGGGCCATGCAGTAGGTTTCCTGCTGGGACGACGGTTCGAAGACGGGCATCATGCCGAACGTCCCCCAGAAGCGGGAATCCTGCTCGTTCTGGGAGCTGTGCATCGACGGGTCGTCGCATGCGGCCACGACCAGACCTCCGTTGGCGCCCGTCATGGCGCTTCCCATGAGAGGGTCGGCGCAGACGTTCATGCCCACGTGCTTCATGCACACGAGCGAGCGCTTGCCGGCATAGGACATGCCCAGGGCGCCCTCCATTGCGGTTTTCTCGTTTGCGGACCAGACCCTGTGGACATTGCGCTCCGCCGCCAGAGGGTGGGCCTGGATGTACTCTGTAATTTCTGTAGATGGTGTCCCGGGATATGCATAGACTCCGCTCAGGCCGGCGTGCAGGGCACCCAGCGCCAAGGCTTCATCTCCCAGGAGGAGTTGTTTTTGAGCCATAATCGGTTAGTTTCAGTGTCTGACGTAAAGATACGGAAACTATTCCATATTAGCAAGGATTTCCTCTTCGGTTACCAGGTTGAAATCGCCCACGACGGAATTCTTGAGCATGGCGGCGGTGACGCAGAAATCGAGGCACCTCTGGCTGTCGCCTGGCCACTTCTGCGATGCGTGGATGTAGGCGGCCACGAATGCGTCCCCCACGCCGACGGAATCGACGATTCCCGTTATGTCGAATATGCGGGTGGTGTAGATCGTGCCCCGGGACCACAGCAGGGCCGTAAGCGTATGGTGGTTGGTGGTAATCTGATTGCGCAGGCCGAGCATCATCTCGCCGCAGCGGGGGAACTGGCGGTGCATCTCGTCGAAATAGCGCCCGTATGCCTCCATGTCCAGCCGGGAGCCGGCCATCATGCCGTCTTCGGGAATCTTGGGAACTCCCGTGGCCACCGCCCATTCGTCCTGGTCGCCGAAAATGTAGTCGCTGTACTGCATCAGGGAGTTAAGCGTGGCGTGGGCGTCGGCACCCTCGTACTTCCAGAGGTTGCGGCGGTAGTTGATGTCGCAGGTGATGCGCAGGCCGGCGGCGCGGGCCGTGCGGACCGCCTCGAAAGTGGCGTCGGCCGCAGAACGCGAGACGGCGCAGGTGATGCCGGAACAATGGAAAAGCGCAGAACGGGAAAAGATTTCAGCCCAGGGGAACATGCCCGGCGCGCACGACCAGAACGAGGAGCCCTGCCTGTCGTATACCACCAGAGAACGGCGCAGGTCTGCAGCCTTTTCGAAGTAATAGGTGCCGAGGCGCTCGCCGCCGCGCACCACGTCGGATACGTCTATGCCGTAGTATTTCAGCGTACGGAGGCAGGCGTCGCCGACCACGTTCTGCGGAATGCGGGACACATAGCCTACGTCGTTGCCCAGAATGGCGAGGGAGACCGCCACGTTGGCCTCCGAGCCGCCGAACTGGCCTTCCCAGAGGTCCCGCTGGCCTATCCGCCAGGCCCCCTGGGGCGACCAGCGCTGGAGAATTTCCCCGAAAGTGACTATTCTTTTCATGTTCCGGTTTGACATCTGCAAATATAGTAAATCCGAGGCAATATTGGAACAGTTTTTGCGGCATTGCTGCGCTATGCTAATAGAATTAAAGGACGTCAACAAGACGTACAACAACGGTCAGCCCCTCCACGTTCTCAAGGGCATCAACCTGTCCATCGACAAGGGCGAGTTCGTCTCCATCATGGGGGCGTCCGGCTCGGGCAAATCGACCCTCCTCAACATACTCGGCATACTCGACAACTACGATACGGGCGAATACTACATCGACGGCCGCCTCATAAAGGGCCTCACGGAAAAGCAGGCCGCAGACTACCGCAACCGCCTCATCGGCTTCATATTCCAGTCTTTCAACCTCATAAGTTTCAAGACCGCGGTGGAGAACGTTGAGCTTCCCCTCTTCTATCAGGGCGTAAGCCGCGCCAGGCGCCACCAGATGGCCATGGAATACCTCGACCGCCTCGGTCTCGCCGACTGGGCCGGCCACTATCCCAACGAGATGTCCGGCGGCCAGAAGCAGCGCGTCGCCATCGCCCGCGCCCTCATCACCGGGCCCAAGATACTCCTTGCGGACGAGCCTACCGGCGCCCTCGACTCCAAGACCAGCGAGGAAGTCATGCAGCTGCTGAGCAAGCTCAACCGCGAGGATGGCGTCACCATTATCGTCGTCACACACGAAAGCGGCGTCGCCAACTGCACCGACAAGATAGTCCACATCAAGGACGGCATAATCGGCCGCATAGAAGACAACCGCGCCCACAACGCCTCCGCATTCGGCACAGCCACCATAATGAAATGAAAGACCTCTTCACAGAAATATGGGAGAGCGTGCGCCGCAACAAGCTGCGCACATGCCTCACCGGTTTCGCGGTGTCGTGGGGCATTTTCATGCTCATAGTGCTGCTGGGCGCCGGCAACGGCCTCATGAACTCATTCATGCGGGGCAGCGGGGAGATAGCCACCAACACCATGCAGGTCTACCCGGGGCGCACGTCCAAGCCTTACGACGGCCTCAAGGAAGGCCGGCGCATCGAGCTTGACGACAAGGATATCGAGCTCACTTCCGGCAAGCTGTTCAGCAAGTATGTGGACGCCGTGGTCGCCACGGTCGGCGCCAACGCCCAGGTCAGCTACGGCAGCAAATACGTCTCCGGCTACATCGAGGGCAATTATCCGTCACGCAAGAACATGGAGCGCATGGAGGTTCCGTACGGCCGCTTCATCAACAACAAGGACATACAGCTCAGGCGCAAGGTGGTCGTCCTTCCGCTCAATATGGCAGAGAGCCTCCTCGGAGGCGAGGGCGGTAAGGCGTCCGGCGCCCAGCTCGGCCACAAGTTGCTCGGGGTGGAAGGAGACAACAGCAAAGTCAATCCTGCCTCCCTGATCGGCAAGTACGTGAAGATAGGAGGCCTCGCCTGGCAGGTCGTCGGCATCACCAAATCGGACAGGACCCGCAACGACAACCTCTTCTACGCCCCCTTCACCACAGTCAAGACGGTTTACGCCAAGGGCAAGGCCGTGGACGACTTCTCTTTCACCTTCCATGGTCTGGACACCAAAGAAGCCAACGAGGAATTCGAAAAAGAGTACCGCGCGGCCATCAACCTGCGCCACCGTGCAGCTCCGGACGACGAACGCGCCCTCTGGATATGGAACCGGTTCACCCAGAATCTCCAGATGACCAAGGGTACGCGCATCCTTACCATAGCCCTCTGGGTCATCGGCCTTTTCACCCTTCTCGGCGGCATCGTAGGCGTGAGCAACATCATGCTCATCACAGTCAAGGAGCGCACCCACGAGTTCGGCATACGGAAAGCCATCGGCGCAAGCCCCTGGAACATCACCAAACTCATTCTGGCGGAAAGCGTCAGCATAACGGCGGTATTCGGATACATAGGCATGTTCCTCGGCATGCTGGCCTGCCAGCTGCTGGACAAGACCGTCGGTCAGTCGTCCGTATCCCTGATGGACGACCAGATAGCGATGCTCGTCAATCCTTCCGTCGGACTGGACGTTGCCCTTGAGGCTACCCTGGTCCTCATCATCGCCGGCACCATTGCCGGATTCTTCCCGGCCCGCAAGGCCGCCATGGTCAGACCTATAGAAGCACTGCGCGCAGAATGAAATTCGACATCGACAGTTTCCGCGAGATTGCGGACGCGCTGGTGCGCAACAAGAGCAGGAGCCTTCTGACCGGCTTCGGCGTATTCTGGGGCATATTCATGCTGCTGTTCATGGTGGGCGGCGGAGCGGGCCTCAAGCAGGTCATCGGATCCAACTTCGAGGGATTCGCCACCAACACCGCCATCATGATCTCCAGCCAGACCACCAAGCCATGGAAGGGATTCAAGGAGGGCCGCTACTGGAGCCTGACGTACACCGACGTCGACCGCCTCAAGCTCATGATGCCGGAGCTGGAAACCGTAACCCCCGTCATATCCTCCTGGGGCACGTCCATCATACGCGGCAAAGACAGTTACAGCGGCTCGTACAAAGGCGTTTACGCCGACTACGTCAAAATCGAAGAGCCCCAGCTGAAATACGGGCGCTATATAAACGAAACGGACGTCCTGCAGGAACGCAAGGTCTGCGTGATAGGAAAACGCGTTTACAACAACCTGTTCCCCGAAGGCGGCGATCCGTGCGGCAGTTTCATCCGTGTGGGCCCGGCGTATTACCAGGTAATTGGGGTTGACTTCAGCGACGGCAACATCAGCATCAGCGGGCGTACCTCGGAATCCGTGACGGTGCCTCTGCCCGTCGCCCAGAAAATACTCAACAGGGGCGCGACGGTGGACCTGCTCTGCGTCACCGGACGCTCGGGAGTCAGGATGACCGACCAGGAGCCTCGTATCCGGCAGGTCATAGCCAGGCAGCATCTGTTCGACCCGTCGGACAAGCAGGCCCTGTTCATCATCAACACCGAACAGCTGTTCACGCTGATAGACAACCTATTCACCGGCGTCAACTTCCTCATCTGGCTGGTGGGCCTCGGCACCATCCTGGCTGGCGTAATCGGGGTCAGCAACATCATGATGGTCACCGTCAAGGAACGCACCACCGAGATCGGCATACGCCGCGCCATAGGCGCCACGCCGCGCGACATCCTCAGCCAGATCATCCTGGAAAGCATATCGCTCACCCTGGTTGCCGGATCGTTCGGAATAGTGTTCGCCGTGCAGCTGCTGCGGCTGCTGGAAACCATCGTGAATTCCATGCCGGACAGCGCCGGAGCCAGCTTCCAGATAGGGTTCTGGACGGCAGTCCTGGCCGCGCTGCTGCTTACGGCACTTGGAGTAGTAGCCGGTTTGGCACCCGCATCCCGCGCCATGGCCATCAAACCCGTAGATGCAATGAGAGACGAATAATAATAAGACAAAACATATGAAACGAGTATTCAAGTACATCATTTTCGCGCTGATCGCGGTCCTGTTCGTGGGAACCTTCGTATTCCTGTTCAAGAACTCCCGCCCGGAGAAGACAGAATACCAGGAGCTTACCGCTTCGTACGGAGACATCAGCCGCACCACGGTCATCACCGGCAAGATCACCCCGCGCAACGAGGTCAACATCAAGCCCCAGATCAACGGAATCATCTCCGAGCTCCTCAAGGAGGCCGGCCAGCAGGTCAAGGAGGGCGAAGTAATCGCCAAGCTGCGCGTCATCCCCGACATGAACTCCCTCAGCTCCGCCCAGAGCCGCGTGAGACTTGCGGAAATCAACCTCAAGCAGGCCAAGACCAACTACGACCGCGAGAAGGCCCTGTTCGACAAGAACCTCGTAAGCCACGAGGAGTACGACCAGGTGCTGCAGCAGTACGAGCAGGCCAAGGAGGAACAGGCGGCGGCGCAGGAGTCGCTGGAGGTCATCCGCGACGGCGTCTCCAAGAGCAACGCCACCGGAAGCTCCACGCTCGTGCGCTCCACGATCACCGGTTTGATACTCGACATCCCCGTCAAGGTGGGCAACTCCGTCATCCAGGCCAATACGATGAACGACGGCACCACCGTGGCCACGGTGGCCAACATGGCGGACCTCATCTTCGACGGCAACATCGACGAGACCGAAGTAGGTTCCCTGGTGGAGGGCATGCCGATGCAGATCAGCATAGGCGCCATCTCCGACTACAGCACCCAGGCCGCCCTGGAGTACATTTCGCCCAAGGCCGTGGAGAACAACGGAGCCAACCAGTTCGAAATCAAGGCCGCCGTGAAGGCCGACAGCGAAAAGATGATCCGTTCCGGCTACAGCGCCAATGCGGAAATAGTGCTCGAGCATGCCGACAGCGTGCTCGTCATCCCCGAGAGCGCGCTCGAGTTCGACGGCGACGATACCTTCGTCTATCTCAAGGGAGAGGATGGCGAATACAGCAAGACGCAGGTCACCACCGGCCTGTCCGACGGTCTCAACATCGAGATCCGCAGCGGCCTTGCCGAGGGCGACATAGTCCGCGGAGCCAAGATAATCAAGGAGAAGAAGGGCGCCAAGGGAGGGCCCAAGGCATGAGGCGCGCGCTGATCAGTATCGCGGCGGCGCTAGTCTGCGCCGGCGCATCGGCCCAGCACGGGCCCTGGAGCCTCAAGGACTGCATAGAGTATGCGCTCCAGAACAACCTTACCGTCAAGCAGAGCAGCCTCACCGTGGAGCAGCGGGAGGTGGACCTCAACACCGCCGAGGGCCGCAGGCTGCCGTCCCTGAGCGCAGGAGCCAGCGAGAACCTGTCGTTCGGCCGTGGCCTCACGGCAGACAACACCTACTCCAACTCCAACACCTCCAGCACATCTTTCAATATTGGAACAGACATCCCCATCTTCCAGGGATTCGACATAACCAACGGCATCAAGCTCAGCAAGCTCAATCTCGCAGCCGCCACCGCGGACCTGGAAAAGGCGCGGGACGACATCCGGGTCAATGTGGCACAGGCCTACGTCCAGATCCTCTACAACCAGGAAATCCTGCGGGTGGCAAAGGAGCAGTCCTCGCATGACGCCGAGCTGCTGGAGCAGGTCCGGGAGAGGTACGCCGCAGGCAAGGTCAGCGCCGCGGAGGTATCGGCCCAGCAGGCCACGCTCGCCCAGAGCAAGCAGAGCGAAATTCAAGCCCAGGGCAACCTGGACATCTCCCTGCTGGAACTCACCCAGCTGCTGGAGCTCCAGTCGCCGGAGGGTTTTTCAATCGTTACGCCGGAAGTTGAAGACGTCTCCGCCATATTGCTGATGCGCCCCGAGGCCATATATCAGGAGGCCGTGGAGACCCGTCCCTCGGTGGAATCGGCCAAGCTCAACCTTGAATACGCAAAGGTGGCGGTCGACCGCGCCAAGGGAGCCTTCCTGCCCTCGCTGTCGCTCAGCGGAGGACTCGGCACCAACTATTACACCAACTCCAAGATGGCGTCCGACCCGTTCTTCACCCAGCTCAAGAACAACTTCAGCCAATATGTAGGCCTGTCGCTGCAGGTTCCCATCTTCCAGCGCTTTTCCACACGCAACCAGGTGCGTACCGCTCAGATCAGCTACCGCGGGCAGGAAATCCAGCTGGAGAGCGTCAAGAAGGCCCTTTACAAGGAGATTCAGCAGGCATACTACAACGCCGTCAACTCCCAGGCCCGCTACAACGGCAGCCGCGAGTCGGCCGCCAGCGCCCGCGAGCATTACGAGCTCACGGAGGAGAAATACAAGGTGGGCAAAGCCGGCATCGCCGACTACAACGACGCCCGCAACAACTGGCTCAAAGCCGAATCCGAGCACATCCAGGCCCGCTTCCAGTGCCTCTACCAGACGCGGCTCCTCGATTTCTACCGCAGCGGCGAGATAGATTTCTAATTGTTTGCAAATACAAAAAAATAATCGTACCTTCGAAAACATTAAAACTGTTTCCTTATGGTACGAGTAAAACCTTTTGCAGCCCTCAGGCCACCGCGCAGCATAGTTACGGAAGTTGCAGCGCCGCCCTACGACGTCCTCAACTCCCAGGAAGCCCGCAAGATGGCGGGAGAGAAATCCCTCCTCCACATCACCAAGCCGGAGATCGATTTCACCCCCATCGCAGACGAACACGAGCAGAAAGTCTACGACAAAGCGGTCGAGAACTTCCGCCTGTGGCAGGAGCGCGGCTGGCTCAAACGCGACAGCGCGCCGTGCTATTACGTCTACGCCCAGACTATGGCGGGCCGCACGCAATACGGCCTCGTCCTTTGCGCGCACACGGATGATTACGCCGCCGGGGTCATCAAGAAGCACGAGCTCACCCGCAAGGACAAGGAAGACGACCGCATGATCCACGTCCGCATCCAGAACGCCAACATCGAGCCCGTCTTCTTCTCGTACCGTGACGACCCCGAGCTCAACGAAATAGTCTCCGAGACCGTCAAGGGCCAGCCCGAATACTCATTCACCTGCGAGAACGGCTTCGGCCACGAGTTCTGGATCATAAGCGATCCCGCCACCATTGCCCGCATCACCGCCATCTTCACCACCCGCATAGACGCCTTCTATGTGGCCGACGGCCACCACCGCACAGCGGCGGCCGCACGCGTCGGCGCGGAGAAGCGCGCCCAGAACCCGGGCCACACCGGCAACGAGGAATACAACTACTTCATGGCCGTCTGCTTCCCCGAGAGCCAGCTAAAGATACTCGACTACAACCGCGTAGTAAAGGACCTTAACGGCATGAGCGACGAACAGTTCCTCAAGGCCCTGGAGGAAGATTTCATCGTGGAGCCCGCAGGCAAGGAAATCCTCAAGCCCAAGGGCCTGCACAACTTTAGCATGTACCTCGGCGGCCGCTGGTACTCCCTCACCGCCCGCGAGGGCAGGTACGACGACAAAGACCCAATAGGAGTCCTGGACGTCGACATACTGTCCCGCCTCGTGCTCGACAAGCTCCTCGGCATCAAAGACCTCCGCACGGACAAGCGCATCGACTTCGTCGGCGGCATCCGCGGCCTCGGAGAGCTCGTCCGCCGCGTGGACCAGACCGGCATGAAGGTCGCCTTCGCACTGTACCCCGTTTCGATGAAACAGCTGCTCGACATAGCCGACAGCGGCAACATAATGCCGCCCAAGACCACCTGGTTCGAGCCCAAATTACGTTCCGGACTTGCAATTCACACCTTAGACTGAGTCCCGATGCCCATCGATTCCGCGACCATACACAAGACCCTAAAGGATTTCTTCGGATACGACACCTTCAAGGGAGACCAGGAACGCATCATCCGCCATCTCATAGAAGGCGGCGACGCATTCGTCCTGATGCCCACGGGCGGCGGCAAATCCCTTTGCTACCAGCTCCCGGCCCTTCTCATGGAAGGAACGGCAATAGTCATCTCGCCCCTTATCGCACTCATGAAGAACCAGGTGGATCTTCTCCGCGGATTCGAGGCCGGCGAGGGCAGCATCGCCCACTTCCTCAACTCTTCCCTCAGCAAGATCCAGATAGAGGCGGTGCGAGCGGACCTCATAAGCGGACGGACAAAAATCCTGTATGTAGCCCCTGAGTCCCTCACCAAGGAGGAGAACGTGCAGCTGCTGCGGGGCGTCAAGATCTCCTTCTACGCCGTCGACGAGGCCCACTGTATATCGGAATGGGGGCACGACTTCCGCCCGGAATACCGCAGGATCCGCTTCCTGGTCGATGAAATAGGCCGCCTGCCCATCATCGCCCTCACAGCCACTGCCACCCCCAAGGTCCAGAGCGACATCCTCAAGAACCTCGGCATCCAGCACGCCGCCATATTCAAGTCCTCCTTCAACCGTCCCAACCTCTACTACGAGGTACGCGACAAGCAGGACGTGGAGAAGGACATGATCAAGTACATCAAGCAGAATCCCGGCAAGTCCGGAATAGTCTACTGCCTGTCGCGCAAGAAGGTCGAGGAGATAGCCCAGCTGCTGTGCATCAACGGCATCAAGGCCCGCCCCTACCACGCAGGGCTCGACGCCAAAACCCGCGCCGAGAACCAGGACGCCTTCCTTCGGGAAGACATCAACGTCATAGTTGCCACCATAGCATTCGGAATGGGCATCGACAAGCCCGACGTCCGCTTCGTGCTGCACTACGACATTCCCAAGAGCATAGAGAGCTACTACCAGGAAACCGGCCGCAGCGGACGCGACGGCAAGGAGGGCAACTGCATCGCCTACTACAGCTACAAGGACATCCAGAAGCTGGAGAAATTCATGCAGGGCAAGCCCATATCGGAGCAGGAAATCAACCGCCAGCTCCTCGGCGAGGTCGTGGCCTACGCCGAGTCCAACCAGTGCCGCCGCAAGCTCCTGCTCAACTACTTCGGCGAGGACTACCCCGGCGACAATTGCTGCTCCTGCGACAATTGCATCCACCCCAAGCCCACCTTCGACGGCTGGAGGGAAATGCGCATGGTCATCGAGCTCATCGAGATGCTCCCCGAGCACTTCAAGATCGAGCATCTGGCCGCCATACTTGCCGGAGAGTCAAACGCCATGATAAAGTCCTACAAGCACGACGCCCTGCCGCTGTTCGGCGCCGGAAAGGCCCACAGCGACAAGTTCTGGTGCACGGTAATCCATCAGGGCCTGATACTCCACCTGCTGGAAAAGGAAATCGAGAGCTACGGCCACATCGACGTGACCGACGCCGGACGCGAGTTCCTCAAGCACCCCCATGAACTCATGATGGTAGAGGACCGCGTCTTCACCGGCACCGGCGGAGGCGACGAGGAAGAGGATGAAGAAGCCGCAGCTGCGGCGACTGCAATGATGAAGGGCGGCAGTTCCGGCGACCCCGTCCTCCTCGCCATGCTCAAGGACCTCCGCCGCGACCGCGCCCGCAAGCTCGGCCTCCAGCCATGGATCCTCTTCGGAGACCCCGCGCTGGAAGACATGGCCATACTCTATCCCATCACCCTCGAGGAGCTCCGCGGCTGCCAGGGCGTAGGCGAGGGCAAGGCCAAAAAGTTCGGCGCCGAGTTCGTCGACCTCATTCGCAAGTATGTAGAAGAGAACGAAATAATCCGCCCCGACGACTTCGTGGTGAAATCCGTCCCCAGCAAGGGCGCCAACAAGATTTTCATCATCCAGAGCATAGACAAGGGCATGTCCCTGGAAGACATCGCCTCCGCCAAGGGCCTCGACATGGACGAACTCATGACCGAGATAGAGGCCATCGTCGCCACCGGCACCAAGCTCAACCTGGACTATTACATCGACGCCAATTTCGACGAAGACATCGTCCAGGAAATCTATGAGTACTTCCGTGATGAAGCCTCCTCCGACTCCGTCTCCGAGGCCATGGAAGCCCTCGGATCCGACTACGACGAAATGGAAATCCGCCTCGTCCGCATCAAATTCCTCTGTGAGATAGCGTCGTGATTCCACAGGAAACAGTATCCCTCATCCTCGACACCGCCCGCATCGAAGAAGTCGTAGGAGACTTCGTGACGCTCAAGCGCCGCGGCGCCAACTATGTGGCATGCTGTCCCTTCCATAATGAGAAAACGCCTTCCTTCTACGTCTCCCCCGCCAAGGGCATATTCAAATGCTTCGGCTGCGGCAAGTCCGGCTCCGCCGTGGGCTTCGTCATGGAGCATGAGCACAGCTCGTACGTGGAGGCGCTCCGCTACCTTGCGGCCAAATACCGCATCGACATAGTGGAAGAGGAAGAATCGGCGGAGGAAACCGAGCGCCGCCAGAGGCGGGAAAGCCTCCTTCTGGTGAGCGAATTCGCCCAGAAATTCTTCGCCTCCCAGCTCGAAACCCCTGAGGGCAGGGCCGTAGGATACGCCTACCTCCGCTCCCGCGGCCTCGAGGACGAAACCATACGCCGCTTCGGCCTTGGCTGGGCCCCTTCCGGCCGCACCTCCCTCATCGACGCCGCCCAAAAGGCCGGCTACAAGCTGGAATACCTCCTCGCCGCCGGCCTCGCCGTACAGCGGGAAGACGGCTCCGTGGCCGACAAGTTCCGCGAGAGGGTAATGTTCCCCATCCACTCCGTCAGCGGGCGCGTACTGGCTTTCAGCGGCCGTACCCTCCACGCCGACAACCCGGCCAAATACGTCAACTCCCCGGAGACCGAAATCTACGTCAAGAGCCGCCAGCTGCTGGGCATATGGTTCGCCAAGGCGGAGATATCCCGCAGCGGCAAATGCATACTCGTGGAGGGCAACGTCGACATGGTAACCCTCCATCAGCTCGGCATCACCAACGTGGTGGCATCGCTCGGCACTTCCCTCACGGTGGAACAGATCCGCCTCATCCACAAGTTCACCGAGAACGTCACCATAATGTACGACGGCGACAGCGCCGGCATCCACGCCGCCATCCGCGGTCTCGGGCTTGTGCTCCGCGAGGGCCTCAACGTCAAGATAGTTCTCCTCCCGGAGGGCGAAGACCCCGACTCCTTCGGCCGCAAGCACACTCTGCAGGAGGTTCAGGACTACATCGCCTCCGGCGAACGCGACTTCATCGAGTTCAAGACCGACCTTCTGCTTTCCGAGGCCGGCAACGACCCCCTCAAGAAGGCGGAACTCATCAACGACATAGCCGACACCATCGCCCAGATACCGGACCCCGTCAAGCGCTCGGTATATATAGAGACCGTCTCCATGCGGTTCAACATCGAGCAGGGCATACTGTTCGAGCGCATCGGACGCGTCCGCAAGAAGATGCAGGAGGAGCAGCTCCGCGACCGCCAGCGCAGCGCCAGGGAAATTTCCGGAAATGATGTGGCTTCTGAAGATCAGGGAATCAGCGGGAGAAGCGTCTCCTACGGATCCCCTTCAGCCTCATCTTGGGGAGCCGCAGGAGACGCTTCGGGAGCTGATTCCGAGCAGTTCATGTTAGAGAACCGCACCCTGGCGCCATCGGAAAGGGACCTGCTGTACTTCCTCCTCACCTACGGCCGCGAGCCTCTGGACTTCGAGACCGACTCCCCGTATTACTCCGGCAGCGAAGACGAAAAGCCCACCGTAGCGCAGTTCATCCGAGAGGCGCTTGAGGACGACGGCACCGTCTTTGCCAATTCGGCATACCGCAAACTGTACGACGCATATATGTCCCTGTACGACACCGGGATCGACCAGCAGGCCATAGTGAAGAGTCTCCTCGACGGAGAGGACCGCATTCTCGCGGACCTCACCTCCCGCTTCTCCACCGAGAAGTACCAGCTCACGGTGGGGGCGTTCGAGGCCGCGCTCACAAGCCGCACCACTTTCCTCGCCACCGGCGTGCCCAAGGCAATAATGGTGTATGCCGAGCGCCGCGTCCAGGACCGCATTGACGCCGTCCGCCGCTCGCTCGCCTCGGCTTCACCCCAAGAGCAGCTCCCCCTGATGCAGGAACTTCTCCGCCTCCAGGCCGCCCAGCGCCGTATAAACCAAATGATAGGAAGAGAAAAAACCGACAAGAAATGAATAGAACACTTGTAACCTGTGCCCTGCCGTACGCCAACGGCCCCGTGCACATCGGCCATCTTGCGGGAGTCTATGTTCCCGCCGACATCTACGTCCGCTACCTCCGCATGAGGGGCCGTGACGTCCTGTACGTCTGCGGCTCCGACGAGCACGGAGTCCCCATAACCATCAAGGCCCGCGAGCAGGGCTGCACGCCCCAGGACATAGTGGACCGCTACCACAAGATGATAAAGGACTCCTTCACGGGGCTTGGCATAAACTTCGACATCTACGGCCGCACGTCTTCCCCGGTGCATGCCGAGGGCGCCTCCGAGTTCTTCCGCAAGCTGTACGACGAAGGCAAGTTCGTCACCCGCGAGAGCGAGCAGTACTACGACCCAGAGGCCCATACGTTCCTGGCGGACCGCTACATAGTAGGCACCTGCCCCCGCTGCGGCAACGAAAACGCCTATGGCGACCAGTGCGAGAAGTGCGGCAGCACACTCAGCCCCGAGGAGCTCATCAACCCCCGCTCCAAGCTCAGCGGCGCCGCCCCCGTCAAGAAAAAGACCACCCACTGGTACCTGCCGCTGCAGGACTACGAGAAGTGGATTTCCGAATGGATTCTCGAGGGCCACAAGGAATGGCGCACCAACGTCTACGGCCAGGTCAAGAGCTGGCTGGACGGAGGCCTTCAGCCCAGGGCCGTCACACGCGACCTCGACTGGGGCGTACCCGTACCGGTGGAGGGTGCCGAGGGCAAGGTGCTCTACGTGTGGTTCGACGCCCCCATTGGATACATTTCCAACACCCGCGAGCTCCTTCCGCAAAGCTGGGAGAAATGGTGGAAGTCCCCCGACACCCGCCTGATCCATTTCATCGGCAAGGACAACATTGTCTTCCACTGCATAGTGTTCCCCTCCATGCTCAAGGCCTACGGCGACGGCTACGTCCTCCCCGACAACGTCCCCGCCAACGAGTTCCTCAACCTGGAGGGCGACAAGATATCCACCTCCCGCGGCTGGGCGGTATGGGCCCACGAATATCTGGAGGACTTCCCCGGCAAGGAGGACGTCATGCGCTATACCCTCACTGCCAACGCCCCCCAGACCGCCGACAACGACTTCAGCTGGAAAGACTTCCAGGCCCGCAACAACAGCGAACTGGTGGCCATATTCGGCAATTTCGTCAACCGTGCAGTAGTGCTCACGCATAAATATTTCGACGGCAAAGTGCCCGTCTGCGGTTCCCTGGAAGAAGCAGACAAGGAAGTGCTGGCGGAGATTCCCGCCCTGAGGGATTCCATGGAGAAAAACCTGGAAGGCTTCCGCTTCCGCGAGGCCCTTCGCGACGCCATGGGAATGGCCCGCGCCGGCAACAAATACATATCGGACACCGAGCCCTGGAAGGTTGCCAAGACCGACATGGCCCGCACCGGCACCATCCTCAACATCTGCCTGCAGCTCTGTGCAGACCTGGCGATCGCCTTCGAGCCCTTCACCCCGTTCGCGGCCGAGAGGTTGCGCAAGATGCTCGGCGTCACGCTGTTTGCAGGCTCGGACCACCGCGTCGGCGAGGCCGTCACCGTCAACACCTATAAGGCAGGGGAAGGCCGCGCGCTGCATACCGTCAGCGGCGAGGTCCCCGCTCCCGCACCCGGCGAAATACGCCTCGACTGGGAGATTCTCGGCAGGCCGCAGATCCTTCCCGCAGGCCATGCCATCGGCGAGGCCGAGCTCCTCTTCGCCAAGATAGAGGACGAGGCCATCGATGCCCAGCTCCGCAAGCTGGACGCCGCCAGGGAGCGGATCGAGGCCGCCCGCAAGGCCGAGGAGGCCAGACGCGTCGCCCCCCTCAAGGACGAATGCACATTCGAGGACTTCGAGAAGATGGACATCCGCACCGCCACCGTACTGGAGGCCGAGCGCGTTCCCAAGACGGACAAACTGCTCAAGCTCTCCATCGACACCGGAGTCGACCGCCGCGTCATCGTTTCCGGCATCGCGGAATTCTATTCCCCGGAAGACATGGTCGGCAAGCAGATATGCATCCTGGCCAACCTCAAGCCCCGCGTCATCCGCGGGATAGATAGCCGGGGCATGATCCTCATGGCCAGACAGCAGGACGGCACCATGCGCTTCGTCACCCCTGCAGAAGTATTGAACAACGGTTCCCAAATAGGATAATGAAAAGAATTGTCTCCGTTTGCGCGGCGCTTCTGCTTGCCGCCTTTTCCGGCCTCGCCCAGGATTGGGGCGGGCACTATACGATGGACATTCCCGACCAGGCCCGGGGCGACCTCTATCTCGTCCCAGTCGGCCCTGCGGAAGCGGAATTCCTGCTGGTCGTGGGACGTCCGGACGGCTCTCAGATAGTATTTGACAGCAACGGCACCCCCGTCCGGCTCGACGGGAATTCTTTCGTATGGCGCTATCCGTCCCCCGAGATCGACTACTCCATTTCGTTCGACCTTAATCCGATGAGCGACGAAGACATCCCCGTGGAAGGCTGCATTCTGGTAACCGAGAGCCTCATTTCCGCAACGCCCCCGTACAACATCGGCCTCAGTCCCAACGGACTGTACAGCCGGGATGATAAATGCTTCGTCACGCCCGACGGCTATATGTACAGGATCAATGAGGCCGGAAACGCCTGTATGCTTGCGTGCGGTGGGCTTTATTCGGAGATTGTCAGCCTGCCGCAGAGCGTCAAGGGTCCGTTCGGAAGGATGTTCCTGGTCAAGGGGCTGGAGTCCGACGCCTTCAGGTTTTCCCAGGGCGTTACCAAGGTGGAGACCTACGACGACCAGCAGATAATCTCTCCCGGTGCGCTTATGTACACGGATATCCCGTACGACTTCAGCGTATCGCCCCTGCCTTTCTTCGCATACCCCGACAAGAGCCTCACCCGCTTCGTCATTCCCTATTTCCCCGAGCTGAACACCCCCGATGACGACTTCCAGTGGGTTGTTTTCAAGCATAACCTCGCCCCTGCGATGAAGAGCGGCGACACCACCGGCGACAACCGCAAGCGCGACGGCCGCGTCGATGTCGCATTCGACAGCACCAGAGGCGTATTCTACACCATTCAGTCGGCCAGGGAGGATATCTCCAAGATGTTCCGCGGTTACACTGCAATGGAAATAGAGGGACTGGTAGCGGATAAATGGTATGTCGCGCATCACACCTTCCCCGCGTTCGGCCGCTGGAAGTTCCCCGAGAAGGAGGTTGCAGCATCCAAGGGCATCGAGAACGCTATGAGCCGCAAGACCGGCCGTGCAGTAAAGTACAGCCGCAAGGCCGCCTGGCTGCGTGACGGCACCGGCGAACTGGACATCGTGGAGTATGAGCACGTCAACCGCCAGGCCATGGTGAGTTTCGTGTGGCAGTCCAAGGGAAAGGTCGTCGCCACAGCCTCGCTCACCACGCAAATCGAGTCCGAATACGAAGACTACAGCGTCTGGAACGTTGACGACGACGGCCGCTACGGCATCCCGGATGTGGTCTCCATCGCCCAGGACAAAGACGGCGCAGTTACAATCTATATCGCCAAGAACGCCCCGGAGAGCGTCACCTGCTTCGCCCTGCACCAGGAAGGCAACTCCCTGAGAATCGTTCCCTTCGACCAGTGGTACAGGTTCGTTGACATTTAGGACGGAGTTCTCCGTTTAATCTCCTACCAGCGGGGCAAGGGCGGCGACGGCCTGCCGGATGCGGTCGGTCTGGGCGTGGGCCCATTCGCTCGTAGGGCCGTCTTCCGGCACGGGGTCAAGCTGAACAGGATTGCCTATCGCCAGACGGTAGCGACGGGGGAATTTCCAGAACTTGTTGTAAACCGGGATAATCTGCGCTCCGGTGTGGGCGGCCAGATAGGCGGCTCCGCATTTGAACGGCAACAGGCCCTCTCCGGTCTTGTTGCGCTTGCCTTCCGGGGCGATTACTATGCTTTCGCCCTTGTCGAGGGCCGCTCCGGCGTGGTCCATCCATTCGCGGGATGAGTTCTTGCGGTCGATGGGGATACAGCCGACGGCGGGATAGAAGAACCGCGTGAAGGCGTTTTTCTCATAATAGTCGACGGCTACCAGCGGATGCAGCAGATGATAGGGATACTGCGACATCAGGATGACCGGATCCATCAGGCCGACGTGCCTGATGGCGAATATGGTCGGCTTGTCGAGCGCCGGTTTGCTGCCGCACAACTTGGGACGGTGAACGGTATGCACCATCAGCCACCCTATTCCGCGAAACAGGCCCAGCACGGGGCCGATCTTCGCTTCCTTTATGGTTCCGCCTCCCATTTATGGAACGATTATGTTGATCTGCTGGCCTGTAACCTCGATGGTGACAGGCAGAGTGCCGGGGACCTCGCCGTCGAGCTCCACATAATCGGCAGTCTTGCCCAGCGGTTTGACGGTCATCTTGCGGAAGCGCCTGGAGATGATGCCGGGAAGCGTCGCGAAGTCTCCCTTGAAGATGTGCATCATCTGCGAGAATCCCTTTATGTGGTTGACTCCTCCCTGGATCGACACTTCCACCAGTCCGTCGTCCCAACGGCCGCCGTCGAGGGTCTGGCGAAGGCCGCCGCCGCGGTACAGGCCGTTGCCGAGCACCGCGGTAAACAGTTTGCCGGTATAGACAATCTCGCCGTCACACTCTATCTCGACGGGATTGCGTTTGCGGGAGAAGATGGAATAAGGCGCCACGAGGCTGTAAAGGAATGAACCCTTGTAGCCCTTGTTTTTGAGGCTGTTGGTATTGTAGCAGATGGCCGCGTCCAGGCCTATGCCGCCGATGTTGGCCATACAGTAAACGCCGTCGCTGAACGTAAGGCGGACAATGTCCTCCTTGCCGGTGTTGCCGCGGATTATGCATTTGGCGGCTTCCTCTACATCTGCCGGCACTCCGGGGGTGCGGATCCAGTCGTTGCCGGTGCCGTAAGGAAGGACGGCGAGGGTGAAGTCGCCGAGGTCGGCGCCGGCGGCGTCTGAGTAACGCAGCAGGCCGGTCATGACTTCGTGTACGGTGCCGTCGCCTCCGGCTGCAATGAACTTGCGTGCCCCTGCTGCTGCAGCTTCCTGTGAGAGTTCTATAGCATGGCCGGCATGTTTGGTGGGAGATACCGTTACTTCTATTCCTGCCTCATGAAGAAGGTCTACCGAATTCTTCCAGGCATCACCCGTCGTTGCCGATGCGGACATCGGGTTGCCTATCATTATCCAATTTTCCATATCTGGTGAGTTTGATTATTTCGATTTTGGGGAAGCCTCCGATGCGGAAGGCGAAGGCGCTGCCGAGCCCGCCGGAGACGTGCAGCCGCTGTGCGCCCTCGGTGTAAACGCCGGCCGATTCAGGCAAACGCCAGTGGGACGGTTTGAACCCGATGAGTTTGTACTTCAGACCGTGGGTGTGTCCGGACAGCGTAAGAGGTATGTCGGTGGTTGGAAGGATTTCGCGGCGCCAGTGTGTCGGGTCGTGGGACATCAGGATGGTGAAAAGACCTTCCGGAATGCCCTCCAGAGCCTTTTTGAGATCTCCTCCCGTGTGGGAGAAATAGGGATTGGTAGAGACGTTCTCCACTCCGGCTACGGCTATTGCGTCTTCTCCGCGGCGAAGGATTACGCTGTCGTTCAGCAGCAGCGTCCATCCGAGGGAGCGTTCCAGGTCGAGCAGGTGGTCGGCATCCGCCTGCAAAGCTTCTCCTTTGAGCGGGCCGTGCATCAGGTAGTCGTGATTGCCGCGTATGGCGATGACTCCCATCGGCGCATGGAGGCGCGTAAGCTCTTTCTTGTAATAATCGGCCTCGCGGGCCTCGAAGTTTACAAGGTCGCCGGTGAAAAGAATAAGGTCGGCCTGCTGCGAGAGGGCCTTTTCCATCACCCGGCGCACATATGGGGCCCTCCGGCCGAACGAGCCCAGATGAATGTCGGACAACTGGCAGATCCGAAGGCCGTCAAACGCTGCAGGAAGCCCCTCGAAGGCCAGTTCTACGTCCACTACCTTTATCCTTCGGGACACGTAGAATACCATGGCGAGAAAGAACAGCGATACTGCAGCTCCAGCTGCCAGGGCTATCCACAGAGCCGGATGCTCCGGAACTCCGAGGAGGAAGCGCCCCGCGGCCCAGAAGATGGTAAATACCAGCTTGGGCACGCCGAAGATGAACATCATGTAGGAATACAGGCGAACGCTGTCGGTATAATGCCTGCCGGTGCCGATAAAAGGAAGGCACGCGAGAAGTATTGCCGTCGGAAGACAGATGAGCAGTTGAAGCAGCAGCGGCACACCGGCCGCAGCCGCGCAGCATATCACGACGTCCGGCAGCACCCCGCACAGCAGGGAATAAAGAACAAACAGCCTGAATTTCATTCCGGGGTACAAAGATAACAAAAGAATCCGAATGCCCGCCCCCGTGTGCAAAACCGGGCCCCTTTGCACACGAGCCCGCCGAAAACAGTGATGCCGTGTGCAAATCAAGGCGTTTTTGCACACGGCACTACACTATTCTTCCGTCTTGGGGGCGTCGAGCCAGGCGGTGGAGGTGACGGAGATGCCGGCGAGAATGCCAAGGCCGCCGTCGATGTTGCTGTAGGTGAAGTTGGGAGGGGTGACGCCGAAGTTGGAGAGCATGTTGAAGGTGCTGAGGTACTGCGCCTTGGCGTAGTTGTAGAACTCGTCGGTAAGGCGGTATATCTCGAAGCGGTATGCCTGCGTGAAGTCGGTGACTATGTAAATCGGGGGATAATACGGTTCTTCTTCCTCACCATCAGGATCATCCTCGTCCGGCCACTCGTAATCGCCGGAGAAATCGATCCCGCCGATGCCGTCAAAAATCCCTTCATAGCTCGAGAAGGAGTCAAGGGCATCGGTGTAGAAGGTGTAGCTGTCGCCGTCGAACTGACGCTGGCCGAGCAGGGTCATGGCGCTGCCGGAGAACATCGAGACATCCAGGAAGCCGTTCTGGTAAGTTACGCTGGTGTAGGAGTCCAGGTCGAGGGAGTTGAGGTCAGAATAGGATGCAATCTGGCCCGGAGTGAAGCTGGAGACGGTTATCAGCGTATCCATCTGCAGATGCAGCAGGTCCTCGCCGGAGGCGGTTACGGTCATGCTGCGCTGATAGGCCTTGATGCCGTAGTACTCCCCTTGCTCCACCGGGCGGTCCAGCTTTACGGTGACCTTTATGACCGCCACGGAATCCACCACCTCGGGCTTCATCTCCACGGATTTGATGACCGGAGCCTCCGGAATCGTCGTGGAAGAACTCACGTCGGGCACTCCGCGTCCCTTGACGGACAGCCCGACGGCCATTCCGGGACGGAGTTCCGGCAGGCCGGAGAGGCTCAGGACGTGCATGTTCCAGGCCTCGTCAGGGTCGATTTCCTCGACCTCGGCCTTGACGCCGTCCACTGTCACGGTGACGTCCGAGACGTCGAACGGACGCTTGCCCTGGCCGTCCTTGGCGAAGGCAGGAGTCGCATAGCCCAGCTTCATCCCATACTCTGCCCCGCTGCAGGGCAGATACTGGATGTAGATCGCAGGCTCCGAGACGTCGTCCAGCTTGAACGGAATCTCGCAGGAAGCGGCCACAAGCAGCAAAAGCAGGATATACAGGAACTTATTCATATCAGAAACGGTAGCCGACGCTGAGCGTGGGGATAATGGGTACAAGTCCGTAGGCCATGCCTATATAATCACCGTTCTCGTCATGGTCAAGCATGGCGAAGGATGCGTTGAGGTGATTGTAGACGTTGTAGATGCTGATGTTGAAGTCCAGGCTGCGGTTCTTTCCGACAGGAGCAACCAGGTCTGCGCCTATGTCGAGCCTGTGGTAATCGGGCAGCTTGGAATTGTACGGCGACTGGAACAGCATCGCCGTGTACGCCTTATCATCTATGGCCACCACATGGGTAGGCAGGGTGATACGGTTGCCGGTATGGTAGTTCCAGTTAAAGTAAACGCTGAGCCCACGGAGAGGACGCCATGTGCCTACAAGGTTGATCTTGTGGCGGTTGTCGTTGCGGTCGGGGAACGGGACGGGGTAATAGGCGTCGAACTGCCTCCAGGTCCAGCTCAGGGTATAATAGGCGGAAAAGTCGAACTTGGTGCTCTCATAGGTGCCTTCGAACTCCATTCCGTAGGATTTGCCCTTGCCGCTGGTGAAAGAAGTCTCCCAGTTGGTGATGGGAGGATAGAAGGCGTTGGCTCCGTTGTACGTGAGCATGTTGTCCATCGTCTTGTACCATCCTTCCAGGTTGATCTTGAAGGGCCCGGGGGTAAAATAGAGACCGCCGGCTATCTGGTCGGACATCATGGGGCCGGCGCCGGTGGTGGAAGGCATCCAGCTGTTGGTAGGCAGCTCGATGTACATGGCGGACACCAGATGGGCGTACTGGCTCATGCGGGTGTAGGACAGCTTGAAGCAGCCCCAGTGCGTAAAGAGCCACTTGAGGGCGGCGCGGGGCTCAAGGTGCGCCCATGCCTTCTCGCCGGTGGCGAACATGGACCCGCGGAGGCCGGCGTTCAGGGTGAAGTTGTAGGCGAGGAAGATTTCGTCCTCGATGTACAGCGCCGGCTCGAAGGCGTAGTACGGCTCGCCGGTCTTTTTGGCGTCCTCGTACGGGTCGAGACCCGGGATGAGTCGCGTCTGCTCGTAGTTGCGCGACGTCTGATAATGGTGGTAAGCCGCCGCAAGGCCGAAGCGGACGTGGTGGAAGTCGTTGGGGAGCCAGTCGAAGTCGTACTTGAGGCCGGCGTCGCCGACCGCGCAGATGTTGTGGTCGGACATGGTCATCTTGATGCCTTCTTCCTTTTCGTCGGAGGAATCTACGGTGAAGCCGTAACCGACGTCGGAGTCGCTCCTGCTGTAGTATCCAAGGAGCTTGCTGCGCAGCTGC
Source organism: Bacteroidales bacterium (assembly GCA_017615615.1). Classification (GTDB taxonomy): domain Bacteria; phylum Bacteroidota; class Bacteroidia; order Bacteroidales; family UBA932; genus Cryptobacteroides. The sequence continues at coordinate 7,717 of JAFZZW010000031.1, read as the reverse complement.
TTGCTGAAGTCGTACTCCCACCCCACGCTGGTGGCGAGGGTGCCCCAGGTGGAACCTACGTTGATGGATATAGCACCCAGGTCGGAGTTCTCGATGCCGGCGGTAAGCTTGTCGCGGCCCCAATAGACGTTGGCCGCAATCTTGCTGCGGTCGGAGAACTTGTGGGTGATGCGGCCGTTGAGGTCGGTCATGTTGTAGCCGCCGTTCACCTTGGTGCTTTCGCCGTTCTTGGAATTGGCGTACCAGAGGGCGGGGGTGGTGATGACGTCGAGCCAGGAACGGCGTACGCCTACGTTGAACGAAGTTTTGCCCTTGACTATCGGTCCCTCCGCCTGCAGACGGCCGTCGATGAGGCCCAGGGATGCGTGCCCGTGGTACTCGTACATGTCGCCCTCGGAGGTCTCCACATCCACGACGGACGAAAGCCTGCCGCCGTAGCGCGCGGGGAAGCCGCTTTTGTAGAAATCGAGGTTGTCCACCACGTCCGTATTGAAACTGGAGAACAGGCCGCCGAAGTGGGTGATGTTATACAGCGGGACGCCGTCCAGCAGGAAGAGGTTGTCGTTGCCGTCGCCGCCATGGACGTACAGGCCCGACATGAGCTCGTTGCCGGCGGCGACACCCGGCAGCAGCTGGAGCTGCTTGATGACGTCGGGGGTGCCGAATACGGCTATGCCGCTGCGGAGCTTCTCGCCGTCGAGGCGCATCAGGCCCGTCTGGGTGGTGTTGCGCATCTTTTCCTTGACCGCCGTAACCCTTGCGGTCTCCAGCGTATCGCGGCGTTCGAGCTCCTGCGCCGACGCATTTGCAGCCGTCACGAAGACGGCTGCAAGCATCAGCGATATGCGGCTAATCCTCACTTGTTGGCCTGGAAACGGGTATTGCCGGTGGCAAAGTAATCGACTATCTGGCGTGCCGCTGCAAGACCTGCATTAATGTTGGCCTCGCTGGTCTGGGCGCCCATTTTCTTGGGGGTGGCGAACACGCGGAGGCCGAACTTCTCCTGAAGGGCGGCGTAATTGTCGGGCATGACGTCCGTGACGTACTTGAGGTCCGGGCGCTCCTCGAGGGCGCGCATCAGGCCGTCTTCGTCGAGGACTTCCTTGCGGGCGGTATTGACCAGCGTGGCGCCCTTGGGCATGCGGGTTATGAGGTCATAGCCGATGCTCTTGATGGTTGCGGGCAGCGCCGGAATATGGATGGAAAGATAATCGCTGCTTGCATAAAGCTCCTCTAAGGAATGGACAGGGTCCGCTCCGCCGGCGATAATCTGCTCGTCGGTGAGGAACGGGTCAAGCGCGGAGATATGCATGCCGAGGGCGCGGGCCTTGGCGCCTACCAGGCGGCCGACGTTGCCGTAGGCCTGCACGCCGAGGCGCTTGCCCTGGACCTCGGAGCCGGTGGCGGGAGTGAACTGGGTGCGGGCCATGAAAATCATCATGGCTATGGCGAGCTCGGCGACGGCGTTGGAATTCTGGCCGGGGGTGTTCATCACCACTATTCCGCGTGCGCTGGCGGCGGCGAGGTCGACGTTGTCGAATCCCGCCCCTGCGCGGACTACAATCCGGAGCTTCGGGGCCGCGGCGATGACCTCGGAGGTCACCTTGTCGGAACGGATGATCATGGCCTCGGCGTCCGCCACTGCGGCTACCAGGTCTTCCTGGGCGGGATATTTCTCCAGCAGGACCACTTCGTGGCCGGCCGCCTCAAGTATTTCTCTGATGCCGTTTACCGCAACTGCGGCGAAGGGCTTCTGGGTTGCGACTAAAACTTTCATGCCGGTTGTTAAATGTGAAGTTTCTCGAAATCTTGCATGCACTGTACGAGAGCCTCGACGTCCTCCTGGGTGCAGGCGTTGTACAGGGAGGCGCGGAAGCCGCCCACGCTGCGGTGGCCCTTGAGGCCCATCATGCCGCGGTCCTTGGCGAAGGAGAGGAACTCGTCCTGCAGGTCTTCGCGGCCCTCGGCGAGGATGAAGGGGACGTTCATGATGGAACGGTCCTCCACATCGGCGGTGCCGCGGAAGAGGGAATTGCGGTCGATCTCGGCATACAGGGTGGCGGCCTTCTTCTCGTCGATGGCGTGGATGGCGTCGACTCCTCCGATGCCCTTGAGCCACTTGAGGGTTTCCTTCATCACGAAGATGGAGAACACGGGAGGGGTATTGAACATGGAGAGCTTGTCGATGTGGGTGCGGAGGTCGAGCATCGTGGGAATGTAACGGCTCACCTTGCCGAGAAGATCCTTCTTGATAATGTAGAACGCAACACCTGCGGGACCGGCGTTCTTCTGGGCGCCGCCGTAGATCATGGCGTATTTGCTTACGTCTACCCTGCGGCTGAGGATGTCGGAGGACATGTCGGCGATGAGGGGGACGGGGCTGTCGATATCACGCTTGATTTCCGTTCCGTAGATGGTGTTGTTGGTGGTGATATGGAAGTAGTCTATGTCGGTGGGAATCTCGTAGTCCTTGGGAACGTAGCAGTAGTTGCGGTCCTTGGAGCATGCGAGGGCGTATGCGTCGCCGATGCCCTGGGCCTCCTTGAGCGCCTTGTGGGCCCACACGCCGGTGTCAAGGTATGCGGCCTTCTTCTCGAGGTAGTTCATCGCCACATAGAGGAAACCGAGGCTTGCGCCGCCGCCGAGGAATACCACCTCATAATCATCGGGAATATTGAGAAGTTCCTTCCAGAGGGCTCGGCACTCGTCCATTACGGCATCCCACTCCTTGGTGCGGTGGGAGATGGAGATAAGGGAAATCCCGGTGCCCGCAAAATCCTTGAGGGCTTCGATTGAATTGTCGATTGCCACCTGGGGAAGCAGGCAGGGACCGGCATTGAAAACATGTACTTTAGCCATAGTGTATCAAATAAGGGTTGCAAAATTAGTCATTGTCCGTATTCTTTCCAAAAAATCCTGCTCCTGGCTCAGGCGGACTCTCAGCTCCACCGTGCAGTCCACTCCGAAATCGCGGTTGCGCTGGGGCAGGTCCATATCCTTGACGAGCTTCATCACGGCGGGCATGGAGTCGTAGCCGAAGCCGACGCGGTACCAGCTGCCGGCCACCTTTTCAATTGTCTGCGCATGCGCGAGGGCGTCCGAGGCGGCCTCCATGTAGGCGCGGATAAGACCGGGAACGCCGAGCTTGATGCCGCCGAAGTAGCGTACGACTATGATTATGATGTCGCTCAGGCCGGCGGAATCTATCTGCCCGAGGATTGGGCGGCCGGCGGTGCCGGAGGGCTCGCCGTCGTCGGATGCGCGCCACACGGAGCCGCCCAGGCCGATGCGCCAGGCGCAGCAGTGATGCCGAGCGTCGTGGTACTCGCTGCGGGCGGCGGCGACCAGGGCGCGGGCCTCTTCTTCCGATTCCACCGGGTACGCGAAAGCGATGAAACGGCTGCCGAGTTCCTTGTACAAACCCTGCGACGGAGCGGAAATGCTTTTATAGACATCCGACATTAGTGCCAAATTTAGTCAATTATTTTGAGAAAATACCTATATTCGCAGCCAGTTAACACGAACAGCGTTATGGTTTACACTTACAGGGTTACTCTTGAAGGCATCAAAGGATTCTTCCGGGTTTATCGCGTCAGCGGGGACAATTCCCTCTACACATTCCACAAACAGCTCAGGGCCGACCTCGAGTTCACCGTGGATCAGCCCATCCTGTTCAAGGCATTCGACGCCGCGGGCAACGTAGCCGCCCGCTACGCACTCACGGACCTCGGCAACGGCACCGTGGACGCCGTCTCCGTCGCCCGCACCGTCAAGGACGGAATAGTAAAGTTCGTGTATTTCTACGACATCGCAGCCCGCAAGAGCGTCAACATTACGCTCGAGGCGGAAGAGCCCGGCAGCATCCCCGGCCCCGTCCTCGAGGAGTCCAAAGGCCCCATTCCCCTGGAGTTCGAAAACGGCTACGTAGCCTTCGAAGACCTCCCCCAGCAACGCAGGGTCCTCCCCGGCGAGTCCCCCCTCGGAGAAGATGACGACGACGATGAGGACGAAGACGACGAAGACGCCTCCGACGACGACAAGGAAGAAATAGTCTACGAAGAAGACGAAGACTAGCCAGTAATAATGTCATCATTTCACGGAAGCCGGCAATCGCTGCCGGCTTCCGTCGCATATTGGCGAGAATGACGCAAACAAAGGAAGAATCGTTGTAATTATTCTATTAATTAATATTGTCATTTGCGTCGTATTATAACACGAACGCACAATGCACAACGACTTTTCACGCTTACAGTACTCCGCACCGGTTTCAGAAGAGGTCCTTGTCCTCTCTGCATGCCTATTTGCGGCATCGGACATAGTCGAAGGGACAGCAAGCCTGGAAGACTACGAAGTCATTGACCTTTGCGAATAACATTTCAGCCAGTATGAGTAACACATCTTCTTCAAAAAAAGTTTATTACACCCCGGATGCGAAAGAGATAATCATCCGCGCATTTTCCGGGCTTATGACCGTCTCGCAGACCGGTACCCGCGAGGACTATGAATCAACAGACATGTTCGAATAAAACATTCCGATTATGAGAAAACCGATATTTTTTGCAATGGTTGCACTGGCGGCTCTCTTTGTCGCCTGTGAAAAAGAGAATTTCGAGGATCAGCCCATTCCCGGAGATTCCAACAAAATCGTATTCACGGCAGAGCTTCCCGCTACCAGGACGGCCACGGCCAACGACCAGACCGTTACCTGGGTGGCCGGAGACGAGGTTAAGTTCGTCTGGGCCGGTGGCAGCGCCACGGCGACGGCATCGACTTCCGGTGCCAGCACCACATTCAGCGTTGAGATTGCCGACGGTATCACTGAGCTTTATGCGGTGTATCCCGCTTCTGCCGGCGGCAGCTACGACGAGGGCAATGTGAATGTCCATTTCAACGGCTCCCGTTCCGACGGCTCCTTTGCGGCAAACGACATCTGCGTTGCAAAGGCCGTCAAGAACGGCGACACCTGGGAGACCTCCCTCGCCTTCAAGAACGTCGCCTGCCTGTTGAAGATAGGCGTGACCACCAATGATATTGTCAAGCTTCAGGTTAAGGGTTTGAACGACGAGGTCGTTTCCGGTCTGCTTCCGGTCAACATCGACAACGGCATGGTCAGTTTCGGTGCAGCTACGAATACGGGCACATCTATGAATATGACCGTTTCCGGCCCCGGCTACTATTACATTCCCATTCTGCCCGGCGTAACCTTCAGCGATGGTTTCCGCATCAATCTTTTCACCGATGAAGAAAACCAGGGAACGCCGTTCTACTACAACGGCAGCTTTACCACCGCCAAGGGCAAGATTATCAAGATGGACGCCATCGAGTCCCATGCCGGCCATTACTATGTCACTCCTTCCGGCGCCGGCACCAAGGCCGGCCAGAGCTGGAGCCAGGCTATGGATATCGACAAATTCAAGGCTATTGTTACCAACCAGGACAACCACTTCCTTCTCAAGGGTTCCACCTTCCATTTCTCGGCCGAAGAGTTCTCCTTCGGGGATGATTATCTGGTGCTGCATTACCCTGATCACAGCAAAGTCGCTTTCACGTTGGAAGGAACCGTGACGGCCTCCGACACGACAGTTTTCGTTGGACGCACCAACACCAGCGACAGCAATAAGGCCGGCGTTCTATGGCCGCAGGCCAACTCGAATATCACCGTCAAGAACGTCAAGTTCACCGGGACCAACGGCAAAGGCAATTCTGCCGCCATTCGTCTCAATAACGGCGCCGAAACGTTTACACTTGACCATTGCTATTTCCGTGACAACGAGACCGATGGCAACGGAGCGGCAATAGCTGTCTACAACAGCTGTGCCCTTACCGTAAAGAATTGTTCTTTCTCCAACAATTCAGGTATTGGAGGAGCCCTGTTCTTAAATAGCGGATCTGCTACCGCCGTAATTGAAGACAGCGAGATTAAAAACAATACTTACGGCGCCATACGTGCAGACGCGGCAAATACAATCGAGATTACACGCACCAATTTCACCGGTAACGACGGCGTTAACTATAGTGGGCCTGCGGTCCGCTTTGGCGGAAGCCCCACAGTAACTATCACCGACTGCAACTTCGTAGGTAACCATTGTAATTCAGGAGCAGGTACTATTGCGGTGAGTACCAGTACCGTCAACCTCAACGTAATCGGCGGCAAGTTCGAAGGGAATCATGCTGACGGCACCACCAATGACGACTCCGCCGGCGCCGTCATCTACGATTGGGGCGGCAGCACCGTTACCTTTACGGATGTCCTTTTCAAGGAGAATTATAACAATGTGGGCACCAATACCCAATCGGGTGGAATCATCAGGTTGGGGAAGAACACTTGCGTGGCAAGATTCAACGGCTGCACTTTCGACGGCAATTACTCATACCGTTCCACTACCAACAACGCTTCGCTGGCAGCCATTATCCAGAACCGTCAGGGAGGAACCAAATATTACTTCAACGCCTGTGAGTTCAAGCATAATTCCTCCGGTCTGGACAGCGAGCGCATAGGCGGCCTTTACGGAATGTTAGTCGCGGCATACAGTACTTGCACCATTGGAATGAACAACTGCTCTATCCACGACAACTACGGCCAGCGCAATCCAACAGGTGATCCTGATATTACTTGGTTCCACCTCAGCAATACCTCAAATACTATCATCTTCAGCAACAGCACCATAATCGGTGACGCCCAGCGTACTCCTCAGGCTGGTGGTGCGGTGCTTGCGAAACATTGGAGCGTCCTTAAGCTCAACACAACCGGTAATTACTACTTGTTAAATGATATCATTTGCTCCAAGTATTCCGATGGTGTCGGCATCTGGTGCGGCCAAGGGAGCACTTCCATCAATGCCTATTATACCAAGATGAGTCCGGAAGGAGACGGCAGGGCCGTTTGGACCAATGATACAGGAGCGGGATTCAACTACTACTCCGCTTACCTGGGAGGCTACGACGGAACTCACGTCTGGAACGGCACCTTCAGCGCCGGTACCAACAAGGATTCGTTCGCTGCGACTTCCGATGTCAACGCCCAGATCGAAAGCGCGGACAGCGGCTTCTACGAGTGGCTGGTCTCCATCGAAGCCCTCGGCAAGGACATCAACGGCAACAACCGCGGCGCCACTTCCTGGCCCGGCTGCTACCAGAACTAATATCAGAAAAGTCAACGCTAATGAAAAACGGCCCCGGCACCCGTGCCAGGGTCGTTTTTTTCGCAACACACATCATTTCGCCAGGACTCCTTTAAGCGAACAAGTCATCCATGTTAATATCCTTCTGTACCATATTAAACCATTCGTTATGGGCAACGCCGCTGGTTGTAACCATAACCAAGTGAAGGGTTCGTTTATCCTTTGACAACTCCTGATATGCGCTGAATTTGTTTTGCAGCTCCACCGCATAATCAGAATCTATGGCGAAAGTATTTATGGAATGCTTCATCTCGCAGATGTCTGTAAAACCATCGGCTCGCTGAATCAGCAGGTCAATCTGTGCCCCGCGACGCTGCTGTGTGCCACGGGCGAACCAGGAACACACATTCGTCTGGACCCCGGATATGCCCAGAGCGGCTTTTATCTGCGGAATATGCTGGAGGCAGACACGCTCGAAGGCATGTCCTTTCCATGTGTTATGGGAAGCCGACGTGAAAGTGTTCAACCAATAACGCTCGTCGCTGAATGCATTTTTCCTGATGCATAGGTAATAGAATAGCGTATAGTTGTCTATC
>JAFZZW010000030.1 GCA_017615615.1 Bacteroidales bacterium | reverse complement strand
GTTCATCTCTACGGCGAGCTCCTCATAATCAACATCATCAATCATAATACGTTTCAGGACCATCCGATTACGCGGATTATGCATCAATTCAAGCAGTCTCCGGACATCCTGTTTTATCGTCTCTTTCTCCAAAGGCTCAAAAGTGGGTTCGTCTATGGGATAAAGAGGTTCAGAAGATGCGTCTTCTATCACAGCACCACCATCTCGTTTCTCCAAGAAGAATCTTGTGGCTACACATTTAAGCCATAGAAAGATGCTGCTGCGCCCTTGGAAGGTACGAAGACGCCGCCCATCCTTTTCAAGCAGATAGATATACAATTCGTTTACGAGTTCGTCATAATCGACCTCGTAATTGAACACTTTTCTGATGATGGAATATAAGAGTGGGCGACACCACACAAAAAAGAAATCGTGCGTCATCTTCTCGTCTTTTGCTATCAAGGCGTCGATGATTTGTGTGTCAGTTGGTTGCATATTTGTCAATTAATCAAGCAAATTTACTAAAAAACGATGAAAATTCGCTAAATTTACCCGAATTCTAATCTGCTACATATGAAAAAGAGTACAATAAGCCCTTGGAGTTGGATAAAATTACAAGCGCACCGTGCACTTGCAAAAGGCGGCTGGTATCAATTTGCTTTCTATGCCATTTTAGTCGTTCTTCTACTCGGTATAATCTCGTTGGGGTTCAGTTTCGCCAAGGAGTGCAAATGGGCTATTATTGACTATCAAGCAGACGGTCCGGTATCTGCTGCGTTCTACCATCTGTTTACCAATGGTGGGGAGAACAAACTGGGCAATATGCCCGATTTAGGATGGCTCATCACTATTATCGGCGTTATGCTGGTTGCTGTACTGACTTCGTTATTCACCAACTCATTTGACAAGTTGGCCCAGCGATATCTGGCAGGAGAAACTCATTATAAAGTAAAGAATCATGTCGCCGTCTTTGGCTACCATGAGATGTTGCCGGGCCTCCTTAAACAGCTTTACTCTTCCGGATACGATTGCTACTTCATAATTCAAACCAACAAAGTTGAGAAGGCTAGGAATGAACTGGCTCGCGTTTTGACAAAACCTCAGATGAATAAGATCATTCTTCAGGAAGGAGATATTTCATCCATTTTGGATTTGCCTATGATGCGCATCCAAAAGTCCAGAGAGGTCTTTATTCTTGGCGAAGACATGATGTTGGGCGTGGATTCCTCTCACGATACAGCAGTTCTCCAGTGCTTGGAAAACATCGTTGACTGTATTCCTGCCCCAGCAATAGATGAAGATAAAGTGTTGTGTCACGTGATGTTTGAGCATCACTCAACATTTGCCGTTTTCCAGCATACTGATCTTAATAACAAGGTTTTGAACAAGTTGGCTTTTATGCCCTTTAATTACTACGCGATGTGGGCAAGAAAGGTGTTTGTAAATGATTCACTGATGCCTGAAGCCTCCCCATATCTGCCGTTAGAGGGTAAAACTGGTGTCGGCCCGGATTCGGAAGACCATGTTCATCTTATAGTTATAGGAATGTCCCGCATGGGGGTTGCAATGGGAATGCAGGCCGCACATCTGGGGCATTATCCCAATTATGTAAATAATCCCAAATGCAAGACACGTATCACCTTCATAGACAAGAAGGTCAGGGATGAAATGTACCATCTTCAAGGCAGTATGGATGCCATGTTCCAAACGGCGTCCTGGAGATATGTCAATGCTGGAGAGAACGATTATGGTTACTACACGGAAAGAATCAGCGAAACGCCTTGGAAGTATCCTCTAAAAGATAAGGATTCAAAGTCGCCTTATAAGACTAAGACAGAGCACCTTGGGAAGGATTTCATAGATCTTGAGTGGGAGTTTATCAATGGAGATGTCGAGAATCCTGCCATTCAGGATTACATAAAGGAAGTAGCCGAAGATGTTCATACCAGATTGACCATAGCGGTCTGTGTTCCAAATACCAGTCATTCAATTGCTGTTGGATTGAATCTGCCGCACGTTGTCTATAAGAAAGCTGTTCAAGTATTAGTTTACCAGCCGACAGGTGACTCAATCGTGAGCACCCTTTCAAACAGCTCAATATCGGGTTTCGCACCATATGCAAGGATTCATTCGTTTGGAATGAAAACAGATGCGTACGACTTGACTCTTGTGCGGAAACTGGTATTTGCAGCGGGCAGTCTCTCAAGTGAGGGCGCACCAACTCTTCAGGAAATGCTTGTGGCTGATGCCCGAAAGCAACTGAAGAAGGCGTCCAAATCGAAATCTGCAGCGGCCAATATGTGGTCAAACATATATAATGCCTCCCATATGTGGACTAAACTCCGTAGTGTGGGGTCAATGGATGGGACCATTCCCGAGGATATGGTGGATATACTTGGCAAAACCGAGCATGTAAGATGGAATGTGGAGCAATTGCTTACAAGATACAGACCTTTGCTGGAGACAGAGCAGAGGGAAGTTATTTTAGGCGGCGATGACGTTAAGAATAGGTATAAGAGGGAAGAACGCGCACATCTGGACATTACCTCACGGGAACGCTTGGAAAGTGTTGATGCTGGTGTTATTGAATATGACCCGGATCTCGTTAAGAAGATTCCTGGCATTTACAAAGGGCTGAAATCGCTTTCAGGAGATGTTAAATAAACTATGTATAATCTGGAACGTTTTGTCAAGGCTCAGGAAGGATGGCCGTCATATAGTACCGCTCTACAGGAAATAAAGAACGGACAGAAACGTTCTCATTGGGTATGGTATATATTCCCGCAGATGAAAGGGCTTGGTTATAGCACATACGCTACGTATTACGGGATAGAGTCTTTGGAAGAAGCGAGAGATTATGTCGGGCATCCTATTCTTGGCGCCAGGTTGAAGGAGATAACGAAAGAAGTTATCGCACATCAGGAGGATAACATCGTCATAATCATGGGCAGTGGAATCGATGCTATGAAATTCCACTCCTCAATGACGCTGTTCGATGTGGTTTGCCCAAACGATGTATTTCACGAAGCGCTTTCCATATTCTTCGAGGGTGAATATGACAAAAGCACACTAAAACTATTGGGCCTAAAGTAGCTTCTCGCGCACTTTGGAAATCAGTTCCTTCTTGGAAACTGCTCCTACACTTTTGTCAACAAGCTCTCCGTCCTTGAAGAACAACAGGGTGGGAATGCTTAAAATACGAAACTGAGTTGCAAGCGTTTCTTCTTCATCAACATTGCATTTTGCAACGGTAATCTTGTCGGCCAATTCAGCTTCAACCTCTTCAAGTATCGGAGATAATGTGCGGCATGGACCGCACCAGGGTGCCCAGAAATCAATAATGACGGGTTTGGGGCTTTTAAGAAGTTCGTTTAAGCTTGAACTTGTTGCTATTGTTGCCATGATTTATTCTTGTTTTGATTGTTTTCTTTGAGGAAGGGAAAAAGCCGCATCATCCAACTTGATGGCCGATCTGATTATTTTGACACAGGGATTATTCATACGCTTGCTCTCCAAAATGGCGTTCCAGAATAGCACCAGAGGGCGGACCTACAACCAGTGATATGGTTAAGCTTTGCTTGTAATGTAGAACTTGGCAGCGGGATTCTCGGCTATCCGCTCAGCGGCTTCGCCGTCAAAAAGCAGCTCGGGATGGTATGCTCCTGCTTTCGCTTCTTCGAGGTATTGAACCTCGTTCTGCGTGAAGTCCAAAAACCTGGAAACACATTTGACTGCCTCAGAAGTCATCAGGTCACGGTCGACGAAACCGTATCCTGTCTTAAGCATGGGGAACAGTTGCTTCTTGAAGTCCTGAATTGGCCGGTTGCGGATGGCCTCGAGTGCCTGTTCAAGGTCAACACCACGTGAAAGTGAAAGGTAATAGACAATGCATTTGCGGATGAGCGTAATGGACTCCTCATCACGGTATAATCCTTTCTGCTCAAGCGTATAAGCATCGAAAATATCCCTGGGGGTATTCCGTTCAAGAAGGGCTTTCAATTTTGCTCCGAACAATTCATATTCAGAGAGCATCCGCACCTGGAAGACATCTCCTGGAAGGAACGGATTCCGGGCTTCCCTGACCACAGGCTCATACACATGACAACGTGAAAGGCAGTTGATGTCCAGCTTTATTTTGTCACGGTTTCCGGTTGCACTCTTGTAATACAGTTCTGTCTGATGAATCGCATAGTTGGGACGAGGATCGCTCAGGAAGTAGCCCATCGATGCTGCCAGATTTCGGATACGCGAAGACACTTCATCCTTCACCTGCAACATCTCTTCTTTAGGGGTGTTGCGGGCTAAGTCAAAGTCCAGATCAACACTCAACCTGGGGATTTCGCTATAGTGGATGATATTGATGGCGGTGCCGCCCTTCAGCGTCAAGTTCTCTCCAAGCAAGGTATCTGCGTTAATCGCCTTGAGCAGTTCCAAAAGGCGCATGGTCTTCTCTATGGATGCCATAGGATACCCGGTGGCTTCCATCAATGCGCGGAGTTCCTTCTTAGTATATGACTTCTGTTCCATATTCCGTTCCTTTCGTGATCATATTGCCCATATCCTTGGGCACGAACAAATTCCACTTGGGGACAAACTCCAGAGCTTTGTCTCCGCTTGTTATCTTATTCTTAACGCCACTGCCTTTTATGCGGCAGATGTCGATAAAACGCTGGCCGATGCCGTTGGTGCTCTGGAAGAGGGAGAGTAGATACCCAGTCCTGCTCCAAAGGGAAGCGTTGTCATACGCCTCCAGGCAAACCATAAGGTCCTTCTCCTTTAACTGCCCGTAAGGGATGGACGAAAGCGCATAGAGAAGTTCTTCCAGTCCTCCAGCCAAGTCAATGTGGCGGATGCAGTCCACCACCGTCTGGGAAAGAGATGTTACGGCAATGGGGTTTCCATCCGGGTCCTTGCTGATGACTACATTGTAAGTGAATTTAAGAGGATGGTACTCATATGCGACACCGTCAATAACAAACGGGCGAAACCGTTTGTCGGAATGCAGATATATGGTGTTGAACTGCTGTGTCTGCAAGGCGTAGTATTGCAGCGCGCCATGGTAGGCGACGCAACCGCCACTTACTCTGGCACACCCTGCGGCGTACTCATTCTCTATATGATTCTTTACCTTCACAATGCAAAGGTACAAAGAATGAATCAATAAAACAAATTAACCTGTTAACAATTTATAAATAAGTAAATAAAAAGGTTAAAAATCTGAACAAATTGCATCGTCTGCTATTGATAGTCTATTATTTCGAAGACCCGCATTCCTTCGTGGGCAAACTCTCCAACGTCAAGGTTTTTCTTCTCATCTCCTCGCGCGCGTTGTTTATATATTATTTATTCTTGTATTGATTCTATTTGTACGGCGCATTTCTCCTTTTGCGACAGCCTGATTATCAGGTGTTTACAGCTGCTTATCCTGCAATATCTCCTAAGAATTGAGTAGATTTCAGGTACGATCTCCTAAGAAATGAGTAACTTCTTCCTAAGTTTTGAGTAGATTTCTCCTAAGAATTGAGTACTTTCCAAACCCCATCCTAAGTTTTGAGTAACTTTTTCCTGGGAGACAAGAAAGGCAGCTTATTGCTCGTAATCTCTCATTTTATAGTTATCACATTCTCTCAAACTGTGGTTCTCTCATTCTACAGTCCTATAGTTCTGGCATTCTGAGAATCTCTCATTCTCTCATTCTCACATTCTCGTGTTCTCGTGTTCTGGAGATCAATAGTTCTCGTGATCACGAGTTCTGGCAATCTACAGAAGCGAGATTTTCAGAGGTGCGCGGAATTTGGGCCTTAGTCCAAATTGCGAGATGTGCGTTCGTGTCACGAACGCTGCCCCTGCGGGACATCTCGTACGCCTTACAGCGGGCATTACAGGCTCCGGAGTCGCCTGCTGCGGGCCTGCGGCCCGAATTGAGGGAGGTGAGAAAGAAAATGAAGATGTGAATCCAGGCCCTGAATTCTGGGGCTCAGTAGCCTCAGCGGTACTTTTTACTGCTCCATTTTTCATCGGTTTTTCCAACACTTTTCCTTTTCAAATTTGCGAATCTTACGCATATCCTTTTCCTTTGTAATGTTAGCCAACAAGCTAACCTATCAGATTTGACTTGACAGATGTAGGCAAAAACTTTGGTTTTGCAAGCAAAAAATAAAAAAAACTGGCATGTTTGAAAACCCATCATACAACATCCCGCCGAACAGGGTACTGGAAGCCTTACGTGGCTATTCAGCGGATATGACATTAGGTACATGCATATGAAAGAGCGTGAAGAAATACATAGCCCCAATCTTTCTGCGCTGGTTAAAGCTCTTACATCGACATTCAACCTTACGCTCAGGGTATATACAGTAGAGAAACTCGCCGACCTTTTAGGGGTCAGCGAGCGTACAATCCGTCGTTATAGGGAAGATGGTTATCTGTCTTATACCAAAGTCGGGGACAAGTATTTTTTCTCAGATGATGATGTTAGGGAATTCTTGATGAACAATCACTTCGATTCCTTCAGGAAACAACAGGGCCATCGTTGACGCATCCCGGTTTAGAAGAGAACTTAAACGGCATCTTCTCCATCACGGCGTTGTCCAGCGTCTGGTCCAGGAACTTGGCATAGACCCTCTCGGTAATTGAAGATGTCGAATGGCCAAGCAGCGTACTGATCATGTGCACATCCATTCCATTGTTCAAGGCCTGCACGGCAAACGAATGTCTTGCGACATGCATAGTCAGTGTAAAAGGAAGTTTCATTCTTTCGCCCCATGCCCGCAAACTCGTTTGAAAATTTCTGTTCTTTGCTTTCAACGTCATATCCAGTTTTGCCGCGTCTGCAAGGTTAAAATCTTCAGGGAGGCAGTTGAAAACAAATCTGGGATTCTTGTTTAGTTTCTTGTATTTTTCCAATATCTCTATCGCCTCATCACACAGAGGTACGCGCAGGCGTTTCTTCGTCTTGACAATCTTCTTGACCAATTCACGCTTTCCCATATCTATCTGTGACCACTCCAGTGTCACCAGGTCGGAAACACGCAGGCCACAAGTATAATAGGAGAAGAGGAAAATATCCATGATTCGATGCCGGCGGACATCCGTCGTCTCGTTGTAGAATGAACAGAACTGGCTAATCTGTTCCTCCGTCAGATAGCGGACAACCCTTTCATGTGCTTCTTCACTGTCATACTGTCGGGAATTGATATCGAAATATGCCTGGCCTATAAGTGTAGCGATTCTCGCATCCAGCAAGCCATTATCGGAAGCATAGCGGGCCGCCACAATGATGGGGGCTAGCTTCTTATTGATGGCATCTTTGGATGTCATGTGTTTTTCGTACATGTTGTACTCCTTATACTTTTCTATGAGCGCTGCTGTCACGTTACTTACACGAGGTTCCGGGATTCTCTTTTCCGCGAGGAACTTCCGGAAATTACGGATACTGAGCTGGGCATTGTAGTAAGTGGAATAGCTCAGTTTTCCGTTCTCATACCGCATTTCATTGTACTTGTCGGCAAAGTCAACGAAATTGGTGTCTTTACCCATATTGTTGTAATCACCTTTGACGATAGCCCTGAGGACTTCAACCGTGATGATGTTATCACAGGCGTGTAATTCGCTATCTATCTTTGATTTGAATGCCGCGAGCTTCTTGTTCAAACGTGTTGCGTCCGGGCATTTCGCCCTCACTTCCTGCTTGGCTGCATTCCAATTGTCCGGGTGAAGGAAGATGCCTGTGGATCTGTAAACTGGCACAGAGTCCAGGACATACTGTATATTCAGCGCCCTTTCACCGCTTGGATTTGGACCGTTCCTGAATACAAATCGGCCTCGTGGAATATCTGACTTAACTTTTCCCATAACATATACTTTTTACAAATATACTTCTTTTGTACATTTTTTCAAAACTTACTAGTCAAATTATTAGTAAGTTTATTTGTCCATAGATGGCCGTAGAATGTCGTAGGAGGCCGATGGTGAAAAAGCCTAAAACGGCACTAATAAGCGAAAAAAAAGCGCCCTAAAACAGGGCGCTCAATGCGTTAAATCGCTTATTTTCAATCACTTAGCCAATTTTACTAAGCCTGGCAAAATAGCGGAAAACGTCTTAATACTCTTCCTCGTTAAAGAAGAAATCCTCTTTGGTCGGGTAATCGGGCCAGATGTCCTCGATGGTTTCGTATATTTCGCCTTCCTCCTCGAGTTCCTGGAGGTTTTCGATAACTTCTTCAGGGGCGCCTGAGCGGTTGGCGTAGTCTATGAGTTCGTCTTTTGTTGCCGGCCACGGAGCATCGTCCAGGCTGCTGGCTAATTCTAGTGTCCAATACATAGCGTCAGTCAATTTTGCTTTCAGGCCGCAAAGATATAAAATTATTCTCAAGTGCAAATATTTTTGAGTATTTTTGCATCATGTCTTACGAAAAAGAAGAATTGTACTCTCCCCGGACGACCGAAGAAATTGCCGGACATGTCCGAGAAATTCTAAGGCTCTTGGGCGAAGACCCTGAGCGTGAGGGACTTATAAAAACACCGGAGAGAGTCGCAAAGGCTCTGCAGTTTACCACCAAGGGTTATCTGGAGGACGGCATAGAGATTATCCGCAAGGCCGTCTTCGACGAGAAATACCGGCAGATGGTCCTCGTGAAGGACATCGAACTCTACAGTACCTGCGAGCACCACATGATGCCGTTCATCGGCAAGTGCCACGTGGCCTATATTCCAAACGGCAAAATCACCGGCCTGAGCAAAATCGCCCGCGTAGTGGAAACCTTCGCACGCCGGCTGCAGGTTCAGGAGCGCCTTACCGTCCAGATCCGCGACTGCATTCAGGATGCCCTGCAGCCTCTTGGTGTGGCCGTCGTCATCGAGGCCAATCATACCTGCATGCAGGTTCGCGGCGTCCAGAAGTCCAATGCCATCACCACGACGTCCGCATTCAGCGGTGTGTTTTTAAGTTCGTCCCGTACGAGGAACGAATTCCTCAATCTTATAAAGTAGGGGATTTCTCCGCTCCGCCGTTCCGGCTCCGGTCGAAATGACAGGAAGCTAAACGACCATCCTGGACATACGTGCCAGTTCGCAGTCGGCTTTGATCTTGTCGATGATGGCGCACACCAGCTCGAATGTGCGGGAATCCTGCGTGTAGCGGGCCGGGGTGGCGAATTCCACCCTTCCCTGACGTTTGAGCTTGAGGGCGGCGGCCTTCTTTTTCTGGGAGTCGGGATTGTACACGGCGACGCTGTGACCGCCGAACATGCCGACGATCTTCATGCAGGGCACGTCCGTTTCACCGTCTCCGAAATATATCATGTGGCTGAACGGGATGCGTTTTTCGTCGTCGGCGATGGAGGAATTGACCCTCTTGGTATCGCGGGAGCTGAAGATTCCCTTTGATATCTTGAACAGGAACTGCGTCTTGGCGGTATAGTCCACCGCTATTCCCGGCCACTCGGCCTCACCCTCCGAATTATATATGAAAGTACCGGCGAAAATATGCTTGAACTCCCCCGCTATGGGACTTCCTTCGATGATTTCCTTGAGGCCGCTGGAGTTGATGTAATGCTCGATGCGCACACCTTTGCGGGCGCCGTACTCGTTGACCATGCGGAACCACTCGCGGACGCCGTCGAACAGCTGGATATGGGCTCCGAACGCACGGAGTTCGGACTTGCGCAGACGGATACCCTTGGCATGGGCCTCGTCGTACATGAGTTTCATATATGCCAGAACGTTGGAAGCGTCGTGACCGATTGCGATGGCGTCGGACATGCGCCAGAATTCATCGGGTGTGGAGCCGACGGCCTGGATGAACCCGAACTCCTGCATATTGCCGGGCGACAGGGTGCCGTCGAAGTCATAGATCAATGCGACAATGGGCTTCTTTCTCATAAAATTCACCACAGATTTAACGTTTTCGCCACAAATATCGTAATTATTCGCCACATACACGCACACGGGATTGCAAAAACTCGTCCCAACACCTACTTTTGCCGCCGCAAAAACCCAAATCCAAAAGTATGGCTAATTATCCCCATTATCTGGAACGCCTGCAGAATGCCACCCGCAAGTACTGGGACAAGTCAGCACTCAACAGCATAGGCGGCGATTCCTTCACCTACGGCCAGATGGCCACCCAGATTGAGAAATTTCACCTCGTTTTCGGCAAGCTCGGATTCAAGAAAGGCGAAAAAATAGCCCTCTACGCCCGCAACGGCGCCCGCTGGGGCATGAGCTACATGGCCGTCAACACATACGAAACCGTCATCGTCCCCCTCCTCGCCGATTTCACCCCCGACAGTGCTTCGTTCCTCGTGAACCACTCCGAGAGCGTCGCCCTCTTCACCAACGAAGACAAATTCGCCAGGATGGACCTCGCCAAGATGCCCCAGCTCCGCCTTGTCATCGACATCGACAGCTGGAAATGCCTTTGGGCCAAGGACGCTGAGACAAAGGAAACCTACGACACCATGGACGACCTCTTCGAGGCCAAATGGCAGGACGGCTACGGCCCCTCCGACGTGGTGTTCCCCACCGACAACTGGGACGACCTTTCCACCATCAGCTACACTTCCGGTTCCACGGGAGACCCCAAGGGAGTCATGCTCACCTACCGTAACTTCAGCGCCAACGTTGACTACAGCCAGCGCAACGTTCCCGCTGGTGAGAGAATGGTCTCCATGCTCCCCATGGCCCACATGTACGGCCTCGTCATCGAGTTCATCTACCCTCTGTGCAACGGCACCGCCATCTACTGGCTCGGCAAGGCCCCCACTCCCGCCACGCTTCTCAAGGCGTTCGCGGACGTCAAGCCCTACCAGCTCATCACCGTGCCCCTGGTCATGGAGAAGATCTACAAGAGCAAGGTCAAGCCCACCCTCGACAAGCCCCTGGTAAAGGTCCTCCTCCACATCCCCGGCATCAACAACATCATATACAAGAAGGTAAAAGACGGCCTGATGGCGGCATTCGGAGGCGAATGCGAGCGCTTCATCATGGGCGGCGCCGCCCTCAACCCCGAGGCGGAAAAGCTCTTCCGCCGCATCAAGCTCCCTTATCTTGTCGGCTACGGCATGACGGAAGCCTGCCCCCTTCTTGCATACGAGCGTTGGGATAAATATGTTCCCGGTTCCTGCGGCAAGGCCGTCGACTGCGCCACCGTTCGCATCGACTCCGAAGATCCCCAGCACATCGCCGGAGAAATCCAGGCGAAGGGCGAGAACATCACCATCGGCTATTTCAAGAACCCCGAAGCATCCGCCAACGCCTTCACCGAGGACGGATACCTCCGCACCGGAGACCTCGGCATCATCGACAAGGACGGCAACATCTTCATCAAGGGCCGCTCCAAGAGCATGATTCTCACCGCCAACGGCCAGAATGTATATCCCGAGGAACTCGAGGCCATAATCAACAACCAGCCGTACGTCGCCGAGTCCGTCGTCGTTGACCGGGCTGGCAAGATAGTCGGCCTTGTTTATCTGGACGCCGAGGCCATCAAGCGCGACAAACTGGACAACGAGACCGTCTCCGACATCCCGGAAAAAGTACGCACCGCAGCCAACCGCCAGCTCCCGGCCTATAGCCAGATCGCCAAGATCGAGACTGTGCTTACCCCGTTCGAGAAGACCCCCAAGATGAGCATCAAACGTTTCCTCTACAAATAATGACATTTTGTCACTGGAATACTAATTGATTGATTGAAGACCGGCTCCTGCAAAGGGCCGGTTTAATTTTTACAAGATTATGGCTAACACTAAAGGACAAATAGGAGTAACCACCGAGAACATCTTCCCGGTAATCAAGCAGTTCCTCTACAGCGATCACGAAATCTTCCTGCGCGAGCTCGTCGCCAACGCCGTCGACGCCACCCAGAAACTCAAAGCCCTCGCCTCCGCAGGCACCTTCAAGGGCGAGACCGGCGACCTCAAGGTTGAAATAGAGCTCGACGAGAAGAAGAAAACCCTCAGGATCATCGACAACGGTATCGGCATGACAGCCGACGAAGTGGACCGCTACATCAACCAGATAGCGTTTTCCAGCGCCGGCGAATTCCTGGAGAAGTATAAGGACCAGACCAATATCATAGGCCACTTCGGACTTGGATTCTACTCCGCGTTCATGGTGTCCAGGAAGGTGACGATCGACTCCCTCAGCTGGCAGGAAGGCGCGGAAGCGGTCCAATGGAGCTGCGACGGCACGCCGGAATTCACCATGGGTGCCGGCAAAAGGAAGGAACGCGGTACCACCGTCACCCTGCACCTGGACGACGAGAGTGCCGAAGAGTTCGGCAGCAAGGGAAAAATCCGCAGCCTGCTGGACAAATACTGCAAGTTCATGCCCGTACCTGTGGCATTCGGCAAAAAGACCGAGTGGAAGGACGGCAAGAGCGTAGAGACCGATCAGGACGATGTCATCAACAGCACCGAGCCCATATGGACCAAAGCCCCGTCCGACCTGAAGGACGAAGACTACCTCAACTTCTACAAGGCGCTATATCCGATGGAAGAGGAGCCGATGTTCTGGATACACCTCAACGTGGACTATCCCTTCACGCTCACCGGCGTGCTGTACTTCCCCAAGATAAAGGAGCGCATGGCCATCGACCGCAACAAGATCCAGCTGTACTGCAACCAGATGTTCGTCACCGACCATGTGGATAACATAGTACCCGACTTCCTTACGCTGCTCCACGGCGTAATCGACTCCCCCGACATCCCCCTGAACGTAAGCCGCAGCTATCTGCAGAGCGACGCCAACGTCAAGAAGATCAGCACCTACATCACCAAGAAGGTGGCCGACAGGCTGGAGGAAATCTTCAAGGAGCAGAGGGAGCAGTTCGAGCAGAAATGGGACAACATCAAGCTGTTCATCGAATACGGAATGCTGTCCGACGAGAAATTCCGCGAACGTGCCATGGCCTTCGCCTTGCTCAAGAACACAGACGGCAAATACTTCCCGCTGGAGGACTACCGCAAGGCAATCGAAGGCACCCAGACCGACAAGGACAAGAAAGTGGTGTACCTCTACGCCAACGACCCCGAGAAGCAGTGGACGGAAATAGAGGCCGCGAAAAACCTCGGATACGACGTGCTCCTCATGGATTGCGAACTGGACAGCCACTTCGTCAACATGCTTGAGCAGCACATCCCCGACACCCGCTTCGCCCGCGTGGACAGCGACACCCCGGAGAGCCTGATCCCCAAGGAGGAGAAAGTCCGTCCCGAGATGAGCGACGACGACAAGAAGGCCCTTCAGGAACTGCTGAAAGGCGTTTTGCCCGAGGGTAACGAGTACCAGGTGGAGCCGGAGAATCTCGGCGAGACCGCGGCGCCGGTGGTCATAACGCAGAGCGAATTCATGCGCCGCTGGAGGGAAATGAGCGCCCTCGGAGGCGGCATGAACTTCTACGGCACAATGCCCGAATCGTACGACGTCAAAGTCAACATGCAGAATCCCCTGGTCGCAAAGATCTGGGCCGACCGCGAAGGCACCGGCGACCTGCTCCGCCAGGTAGTCGACCTCGCCCTGCTCGGCAAGGGCATGCTCAAGGGCAAGGCCCTCTCCGATTTCATCGCAAGAAGCGAAGCTTTGCTTAGGTAGCACCTGCGTTTTGGCAGAGATGGAGCCGCAGGCGACGCAGGGGTGTTTGAGGGGGAACGCCCCCTCAATTCTGGTAGTGCGCAAAGATAGTCCTGGCAGACGGTAGGAAATTGCTAATTAATTTGTAGCCTTCGGTTTGGAAGTATCAGTAATTTGGACTATCTTTGCGCCCGCATTTCGAAAACCCTCAGGGTTTTGGTGCAATGGGTCCCGGGCCCTACCCGGGATGAGTAACACATTTTCAAGTACAAAAGAATGCAACATTTCGAACTCAGCGGCACCACCCGCAAGGCAGAAGGCAAGGCCGCCATCAAGGCCTTCCGCGCACAGGGACTCGTCCCCTGCAACCTCTATGGTCTCGGCATGGACAATGTCCTCTTCACAGTTGACGCAAAGGCTCTCAAGGCTGTAACCGACACCCCCAAGGCCCACATCATCGATCTGGTCCTCGACGGTTCCAAGAAATACACCGCAGTCCTTCACGAGATTCAGTGGCATCCCGTCACCGACATTTGCCTGCACGTCGATTTCCTCGCAGTAGGCGATGTAAAGCCCATCTCCATCGAGGTCCCCATCGTCATTACCGGTCACGCAGTCGGTGTGCAGCAGGGTGGTAAGTTCTATCAGAACGCCCGCAAACTCCGCGTCAGCGCAACCATGTCCAAACTCCCCGACGAAGTCACCGTCGACATCACCTCCCTGGGCCTCGACAAGAGGATCAAGGCCGGCGACATCAAGCTTGACGGCATCAGCGTCGTAACCGACAAGGACGCCATCATCTGCGGCGTGAAGACTACACGCAATACCGTAGTCACCACAGAAGAGGCATAGTATCGTGTCGGACAAGAGTTTCCTTGTCGCCGGGCTCGGCAACATCGGTTCCGGGTACGCAGGCACAAGGCACAACATCGGATTCATCATATTGGACGCCTGGGCTCAGGCGTCCAATATTACATTCGACACCGTCCGCTACGGGGACATGGCCGAACTGGGCATCAAGGGGCGCAGATTCCATCTGCTCAAACCTTCAACATACATGAACCTCAGCGGAAACGCAATCCGCTACTGGCTTAACGAACTCGACATCCCCCTGGAGAACCTCATAGTCATCTGCGACGACATCAACCTCCCCTTTGGTACGATACGCATGCGCACGCGCGGCAGCGACGGCGGGCACAACGGACTCGGCAACATTGAAGAGCTGCTCCAGACCCGCGATTATGCCCGTATCAGGGTAGGCGTAGGACACGAGTTCGGCGAAGGCGGACAGATTGATTTCGTCCTTGGCGGATTCTTCCCGGAACAGTTGGTTCAGCTGCCCTCGATAGCCGAAAAAGTACGGTCCGGGGTTCAAACCTGGGCGCTTGCAGGGGCCCAAAAAGCCATGACCGAACTGAATACCCGTCAAATCGCAGCGGAAAACGCAAATAATCAATAAGTTGTTTTGAAAAAAGATTGTTAATTCAAAAAAGTTTTCTAACTTGCGCAAGATTTTGACACTTTATAGCAAACAATTTTAATAAAAAGAATCACTTATGAAAGCACTTGTTGAAAAAATCAATGCCAACATCGAACTCTTCAAGGCAAACGCTGAGGCACAGGTAGTTAAGGGTAACAAAGCCGCTGGCGCACGCGCCCGCAAGGCCGCCCTCGACCTCATGAAGGATCTCAAGGAGTTCCGCAAGATTTCCGTTGCTGCAGCAAAAAAATAATTTTTTTGCATTTTGATGCAACGTTTCTAAAATCTTCTGCATCTATATTGTAGGTTTAGGTTTTAGTACACGTTTAAAGGTCGGGAGCCGCGAGGTTACCGGCCTTTTGCTTTTGTGCCACTTTTCCACTATCTTTACGGTGTGAAAAGGCTGTACGCCATCCTGTTCCTGTCTTTTCTGTCCGCGGCCGTTTCCCATGCAGCGGACCTTCGCTTTGTTGTGATCCCCGTTGAGTTTTCCGACGTCCGCTTTACGGATACGAATACCTATGTCAACAATAAGGTAGCGGAGGCCAAGGAGTATCTGGACAGCCAGTTCAGCCCTTTATACTCATTCTCCTTCGAGATTCAGCCGGTCATCCGGCTTCCGGAGAATCTTTCCCGCTATGGCAGGAACACTACCGACCAGAAAGACTCCGGGCTGGGAGAGGCCATACGCCAGGCCTGCACTCTAAGCAACGCATCCTTCTTCCGCTACGACAACGACGGCGACGGCTGCGTAGACAACGTCTGCCTGATTACCGCAGGTTACAGCGAAGCCGAGGGCGGCGGCTCCGTATATATCTGGCCGCAACAGGGCTGGCTGCACGACCGCGGCGGAACGACAGTCCTGAGCGGAAAGACCATCGACAGTTTTACCGCATGCCCGGAATTCGCCTCTCCCGCAATCTTCTGCCACGAAATGTGCCATGTTCTCGGCCTCCGCGACATGTACGACAGCGACGGGCGCCTCTCCGGAGGCACTTCAAGAGGACTCTGGGGCACGCTGAGCATAATGGACAACGGCAACGGCTACAGTTGTTTCTGCGCCGTCGAACTGGATCAGCTCGGGCTTGGCACACGCATCCCCGCCGAGCTGGGCCATTACAACCTCAAGCCCGTCAGCCGCGGCAGGGAGTATATCCGCATCGATTCAGGCAACGACGGTGAGTATTATCTGCTCGAATGCAGGGCCCCGGAGGGATGGGACAGCGGCATCGGCGGCTCCGGACTGGTTATATACCACATCGACAGATCCTTCTCGGACGCCTGGTATTCAGACCTTTACCGCAGGAACCTGAGCGCCAGGGAACGGTGGGACTTCAATCAGGTGAACTGCCGGCCCGAGCACCCCTGCGCCCGCGTCATGGAAGCCGTCCCCAACACGGAGAAGATCGGGGAAGTCTTCTTCCCGCAGGATGGCAGGAACGCTTTCGGCTCCGAGACAGACCCCGCCTTCCGGTTCTGGGACGGCACCACGTCGGAAGTCGCAATCTGCAACATCCGGAAGGAAGAAGACTCTTCCGTCAGCTTCGACATGATCGTCCCCATAACGGTCAACGACATCCAGGTCTTCCAGGATGCCGCTCTGATTTCGTGGAAGGTCGATGACAGGATAAACTTCCGCGAGTGCAACATCAGCTGGAACAACGGGAACACGTTGTACGGTTCCAGAAGGGTTTACCCCGATTCCGAGGGCCTTTGCGCCGTCACGCTGGAAGGACTGGAACCCCAGACCGACTACCAGGTGACAATCCATGCAATATCTTCCGACGGTCCGTCGTTCTCCCGCACCGAGAGCTTCAAGACCAAGGTCCGCACGCAGGGTATGCGTCCGTTCATATTCCTCAACGCCGCCGAAAGGTACGACGACGGCTCCTTCGCACGCGGCAGTTCGATTCCCCTCCGGATTTACAACGCTTCCGACGCAACCGCCGTCACCTGGTATTTCAACGGATTCAGGATATACCCCGGGAGCAGCGGCATGTGGCAGATCGAAAAATCCGGAACGCTCAAGGCCGAGGTATGGTACGACGACGGCAGCATGGAGATAATCGTCAAACAGATAAGCGTCAAATGAGGTACAAGGGCATCATATTTATCCTGTGCGCACTGCTTTGCGCCTCCTGCACGAAGAGTACGCACCTGGAGTCATTCCTGTCCGATTCCACCGTCCGGCTGGAAATCGACGGCGAACCCGTATTCATCTTCAGCCCGGCCACCTGCCAGCTCTCGTACAACGAGCAGCGCAAGGAATTCCGCGCGATGACAGATACGATGCTCGACTACTTCTGCGTCACCCTCAGCGCCATTCCCGCCGGCGAAGGCAAGAAGGCCACAGCCGCGATAGCATGGTCCACCCCGGGCGGGGAGCGCTCCAGAAACGACGTCACCCTTGAAGCAAAACGCATCAAGGGTGACGTGATATGGCTATGCGACGACAGTCGTCATACCGCCGTCGTGGTGACCGTGTTAAAATGACAGGGCAATCCCGATAAAGTCGTCCGCTTTGAGGGCGGCGCCGCCGATGAGGCCGCCGTCGATGTCTTTCTGTGCAAAGAGTTCCTTCGCATTGGAAGGCTTGCAGGAACCTCCATAGAGGATGGAAAGCTCTTCAGCAGCCTCCGCACCGAACCGGGCGGCGATGATGCCGCGGATGTAGGCGTGAATCTCCTCCGCCTGCTCTGCGGTAGCGGTAAGTCCGGTCCCGATGGCCCATACGGGCTCATAAGCCACGATGATATGCTTGAGGTCTTCCGCGGTGAACTGGAAGAGGACGTTCTCCACCTGGGTCTTGCAGACGTCGAAATGCCTGCCGGCCTCGCGCTCGTCGCGGTTCTCGCCTACGCAGAGGATTACATCCAGGCCCTGGGCGAGGGCGAGGCGTGTTTTCTCGACGAGTTTCTCATCGGTCTCACCGTAGTACTGACGGCGCTCGGAATGGCCGAGGATGGTGTACTGGCAGCCTGCGGATGCAAGCATGGCGGCGGAAACCTCGCCTGTGTAGGCGCCCTTCTCCTTGTCTGCGCAGTTCTCGGCGGAGAGGCCGACGCGGGTGCCGGCAGTGACTGCCGCCACGGGTACAAGGTGGGTGAAAGGGGTTGCGACGATAAGCTTGACGTCAGAGGGGACTTCGGCGGACTTCGCTACTACTGCCTTGGCGAGTTCTACGCCCTCGGGAACTGTGGTGTTCATTTTCCAGTTGCCCGCTACTATTTTCTTTCTCATATTAATTAAAGTTGCGATTGGGATTGCAAATTTACTACATTTTGTCCAACTTTGTGCTCTCAATTGATTGATATATGAAAAATTTTGTCGAAGAGCTCAAGTGGAGAGGAATGATCCACGATATCACGCCGGGAACGGAAGAAGAATTGCTCAAGGGCCCCGCTTCCGCATACGTAGGAATCGACCCCACAGGTGATTCACTGCATATAGGGCACCTCGTCAGCATAATGATACTCAAGCACTTCCAGGCATGCGGCCACAAGCCGTACGCCCTCGTAGGCGGCGCCACCGGAATGATCGGAGACCCTTCCATGAAGAGCGCGGAGCGCAATCTGCTGGACGAAGCCACACTATCTCACAACGTCAAATGCATCAAGGAACAGCTCGGCAGGTTCCTCGACTTCAATTCCGACGCCCCCAACAAGGCTGAGCTCGTGAACAACTACGACTGGATGAAAGATTACACCTTCATCAACTTCACCCGCGACATCGGCAAAATGATCACGGTCAACTACATGATGAGCAAGGACTCAGTCAAGAAGCGCCTTTCCCGCGATTCCTCCGAGGGCATGTCGTTCACCGAATTCTCATACCAGCTGCTCCAGGGATACGATTTCCTCTATCTCTACCAGCACATGGGAGTCAAGCTCCAGCTCGGCGGCGCAGACCAGTGGGGCAACATCACCACCGGCACTGAAATGATCCGCCGCAGCTGTGCCGGAGAGGCATTCGCCCTCACCTGCCCCCTCATCACCAAGGCCGACGGCGGCAAGTTCGGCAAGACCGAAAAAGGCAACGTCTGGCTCGATCCCGCCCGCACCAGCCCTTACCAGTTCTACCAGTTCTGGCTCAACGTGAGCGACGCCGACGCCGAGCGCTACATCAAGATCTTCACCATGCTCGACCGCCAGACCATCGAGGACGCCATTGCAGCCCACGCAGCGTGCCCCGAAAGGCGCGAACTCCAGAAACTGCTGGCGCGTGAGGTGACCATAATGGTACACGGCGAGCAGGAGTACGAGAACGCCGTCAAGGCCTCCGGCATCCTCTTCGGAAAAGCCACCGCCGACGACCTCCGCAGCCTGGACGAAAAGACCTTCCTGGACGTATTCGACGGTGTCCCCACCTTCGAGGTCGAACGCTCCAGACTCCCCATCCCCGTGCTTGAAGCCCTCGCGGTGGAGACCTCCATCTTCCCCTCCAAGGGAGAGGCACGCAAGATGATCCAGGGCAACGGGTTCAGCGTCAACAAGGAAAAGTTCACCGACCCCGCCGGCCAGCTCACCGAGGCCGACATCATAGACGGCAAGTACATCCTGGCGCAGAAAGGCAAGAAAGACTACTACATCATCAAGATCAATGGATAGCAAACCCGCAGGAACCCGCCAGCTCAAAGTGGCGCGCGAGCTCCAGAGAGATCTCGCGGAAATCATACGAAGCAAGGGAATGGCTGCATGGGACGGGGCGATGGTCACCGTCAGCGAGGTCCGCATCAGCCCGGACCTGTCCGTAGCCAAGGCCTTCGTAAGCATATTCCCTTCCGGCAAGCAGGCCGCCGTGATGGCCCTCCTGGAAGAAAACAAGCGGGCCCTTCGCGGGGAACTCGGCCGCAGGATAGGCTCCCAACTCCGCATCGTCCCGGAAATTGATTTCCTGCTGGACACCTCCCTGGATTACGCCGAGCACATCGACGAACTGCTCCGCAAATGAACGTCCCCCTGTTCATAGCGCGCAGGTACCTGTTTGCCCGGAAATCCCACAACGTAATAAACGTCATTTCCGCAATCAGCGCCATCGGCCTTGCCATAGGTACCGCCGCACTGGTGCTCATCCTGAGTGTCTATAACGGGTTCGACTCGATCATAACCGGCAACATCGGGGACCTTACCCCCGACCTGATGATGGCCAGCCCGTCCGGGGCCGGCAAGTTCCGCCCCGACAGCACGGTTGTCGACCGCCTGGCAGCGGACCCAAGGGTCCTGAGCGTACGCTACACCCTGGAAGACAATGTCTTTCTCACGTACGGCGAGAAGCAGGGCATCGCCCGCGCCAAGGGGGTGGAGGAAAGTTTCTCCGAACAGGAAGGAATAACGTCCCACATTTACGAGGGAGAGTTTTCACTCTGCAAAGGCGATGTTCCCGGCGCTGTCGTAGGCTCGGTGCTTGCCCATACACTCGGCATCCATCCGAGATTCATCGATCCTATGGTCCTGTATTATCCGGACAAGAACGGACACATCTCACCCGGCAATCCGGCAGCATCGGCAAACAGCCGGAAGGTATTCCCCATGGGGCTTATCAGCATCAGTTCCGACACCGACGCCTCCCTCCTGATTATCCCTCTGCACACCATGCAGGCCCTCACAGGCTCGGACCCGGAAACGGTCAGCGGCGTGGAGGTTAATCTCAAAGACCCGTCACGCCGTGCGGTCAGGCGGTTCAAGAAGGACTACGCCGGACAGGAATGCGTCCTGCTGGACCGTTACGAGCAGCAGAGCACCCTTTTCAAGATGATGAAATACGAGAAGGCCGCCGTCTTCCTGATACTCATCTTCGTGGTACTCATAGTCGCCCTGAACATATACGGCTCGCTGTCGATGCTCATAATCGAGAAGGAGGATGACATCGGCACCCTGCACGCCCTCGGCGCATCCGACGGTCTCGTCCGGCGGATATTCGTTCTGGAAGGCTGGCTTATCTCGCTTGCCGGAATGGCGGTCGGCCTCGTTGCCGGCATCGCCCTGGCCCTGCTTCAGCAGAAGCTGGGGCTTGTCAAGATGCCGGGGAATTTCCTTGTGGATGCCTATCCGGTGGTGGTCAAGCCCTGGGACCTGCTGTTCACGGTGGTTGCCGTTGCCGCCATAGGCTTCATCATCGCCCTGGCGTCCACCTCCCGGAAGGAGATAAACGGCTAATTACCGGATACGTAACTGTCCCGGGGTTCCTGGAAAGGCACGGAAATCTGAAGCAGTTCCGTCCCCCTCTCCCGGGGAATCAACGCAAAGCCTTCGCATTCGGCAGGCACCAGCAGGGCCTTGCAGGCGTTCAATGCGTAATTGGCCTTCTGTCCGAGGACGTCCAGCTGAAGCACTGCAGATCCCTTGACGCATACGTAGATGACGAACGAGTCGGGAGAGCCGTCAACGCTTGCAGGTGAATGGAGGTCGATATGCCGGACCTCGAATTCGGGATAATCGGCAAAGGTTCCGGAAGGATTCTCAAGATTGCCGGTAAATTCGCCGTAAGAGATAAAGTCCAGCGCGTCCACAAGATTGAGGGACTCGTCGAATTCGTCCGGATGGACGTCCTCCCCCAGGCCGCTCAGGCAGAAATCGAGGGGCGAAGACTCGCTGACCTCCAGCAGCTCCACCTTTCCGCATGCCGCGTGCGGCGTACCGGCGGGGATATGGATGAACTGTCCCGCCTTGGGCGCGAATTCCTTGAGCATGCCTTTGACCGAGCCGTCCGCACAGGCGGAATAAACCTCGGAGGCGTCGGTATCATGGTTCCAGCCGACGAGAAGACGGGCGTCCGGCGAGGCCTTGAGCACGTACCAGACCTTGCGGCGCCCGAGGAAATCGTAGCGCTGCTCCGCGGTCTCGGTATCCGGATGCACCCGGAGGGGCATCGTTCCGCCTACGTCTATCCTCTTGATCTGGACGGGGAACTGGCGGCCCCAGTACGAGAAGGCGTTGTCGCCGACTACCCGGTCCAGATATGTGTCCATGATTTCGCTGATGGCATTGCCGGCAAGCCAGCCCTCGCGGATCAGGGAATCGCGGTAGCCGAGGTCGGCAAGCAGGAATTCGTCGGTACCCCAGCCGTATTCGTCGGCGAGGGTGCAGAAACTCAGGGGGTAAAGTCTTTTTTCGTCCATTTGCCTGCAAAAATACGGAAAAATAAGTATATTGCAGAAAGATTTCCCGATTATGAAAGGCATCAACATTTTTCTCTCGGACGGCTTCGAAGACATGGAAGCCCTCGCCACATGCGACGTCCTCCGCCGCGCCGGGCTCCCCGTAGAGCTCGTCTCCATCAAAAAAGACCTCGCCGTCACCAGCTCCCACGGCGTAGAAATAGAGGCAGAATGGATACTGGAAGACATGGACGCAAGTTCCGCCGGCACAGGCCCGGAGGACGTGATGATCTTCCCCGGCGGCATGCCGGGTTCCAGGAACCTGGCCGGCTGCAAACCGCTTATTAAGGCCATGAAGGACCATTACAAGGCCGGAGGTACGCTGGCCGCCATCTGCGCGGCTCCGGGTCTGGTGCTGAAAGAGCTCGGCGACATGAAGGACGTTGAGTTCACCTGCTTCGACGGCTTCGAGCAGGAGCTCGTTTCACTGGGCGCAGTATTCACACCCAAGCCCGCTGTGCGCTCCGGGCGCATCATAACCGGACGTTCCGCAGGCCACGCAGTGGCTTTCGCTCTGGAAATCGTAGCCGCCCTGGTTCCCGACAAACTCGAAGAAGTCAAACACGCCCTTTACCTATGGACAGCGTAAGGATAGACAAATACCTCTGGGCAGTCCGCATCTACAAGACCCGCTCGGAGGCCACCGACGCCTGCAACGGCAACAAAGTTCGCATTGACGGCACCCCGGCAAAGCCCGGCAAGGCAGTCAAGGCCGGCGAGATTCTCGAGATCCACAAAGGCCCTGCCGTACTTACCTACAAAGTACTCCAGGTAAGCAGCAACCGCATGGGCGCGCAACTGGTTCCCGAGTTTCTCGAAGACCTCACTCCCCCCGGCGAAAGCGCCAAGCTCCACGCCCCAAAGGAGACGATAGTCTTCCACCGCGACAAGGGCGCCGGCCGTCCCACCAAGAAGGACCGCCGGACACTCGACCATATAATGGAAATGATGGATTAGCGCTTCTCCGGGCGCATTTTGGCGTACTTCAGCAGAAGCAGTTTTTCTCCCAGTTCATCGAAGCGTACCCGGGCCTTGAGCTCCGGCACTTTGCCGGTTATCTCCAGGATTTCCCCGGGACCGAACCTGTTGTGCTCGATGCGCATTCCGGGCTTGAAGTCCTTCATCGGCGACGGCACGAAGTCCGGGTCTGCGGGAGCGGCCGTAATAATTCCGGCAGCACTGCCTCTTCGGTCGGCGTGGCCGCCCGTGGCCTCGTGAACGGGGGGGACCCGCTGACCCGGAGGGGCAGTGGGGGGGATGAGGGTCGAAGACCCGAACCGATCCGAAGAGGCAGTGCTGCCGGAATTATTACGGCCGCTTGCCATCCGGTCCAGCCGTCCGCCGGACCAGCGGCTGCCGAAGCCGCCCCACTCATGCCTCAGGCCATCATTGGAGAAATCTTCGTCATCCAGAGGCCTGTCAAGGTACTTGGAATCGATATCCCGCAGGAAACGGGACGGGGAGTTGGACTCGTGGCGGCCGTTGCGCATGCGCGTGCCGGCATATGACAGGGACACCGCCTTCTGTGCGCGGGTTACGGCCACATAGAACAGGCGCCGCTCCTCTTCCAGATCCTTGAGGCTCGCAGTCATGCTCTGGCTGGGGAACAGGTTCTCCTCCATTCCCGCCACGAAGACGTACGGAAACTCCAGGCCCTTGGCCGAATGGGCCGTCATCAGGGCTACTTTATTATTGGTGTCGTCCTCTTCGGTGACGTCCACGTTGCTCAGAAGGGATACGTTCTCCAGGAAATCGTCCAGGGTGAAGGTATCCTCGGCACCCTCGGCCTCGTCGCGGCGTTCTTCCTCGAAACCGGCGACGGAGCTGACGAGCTCCTCGATGTTCGCCAGGCGCGCCTGGCCTTCAATAGACAGGTCGGCCCGGTAGAGGGCCATCAGGCCGCTGCCCTCGGCTATTTCCTTTGCAAGGTCAAAAGCCCCTGTCACAGGGACCTTGCGGGCGAAACCGTCTATCATGGCACCGAAAGCGCGGAGCTTCTGGATGGCTGCCCCGCGAAGGCCGGTGGCCTCCAGCGACTTCATGAACACGGCCTTGAAGAGGGGAACCTCGCCGGCGCGGGCGAATTCTTCCAGCGCCTTGACCGTGGTGTCCCCTATCGCCCGGGCGGGCTTGTTGACGATGCGTTTGAACGATTCGTCGTCATTGGTGTTCACGCAGAGCTTGAAATAGGCCATAAGGTCCTTCACCTCGGCCCTGTCAAAGAAGGAATTGCCCGAATATACCATATACGGGATATTGCGGCGGCGGAGCTGCTCCTCAAGCGCGCGCGACTGGGCATTGGTGCGGTACAGGATGGCGAAATCCTGATACTGGGCGCCTTCCCTGCGCATGCGGGACTGGATTTCGGACACTATGTCCACGGCCTCGTCCTGCTCGGTGAATGCCTTTATGAGGTGAATCTTCTCGCCTTTTTCCGCCTGGGACCAGCAGCGCTTGGGGATGCGGCCGGTATTGTGTTCGATGATGGAATTGGCGGCGTCCACTATGGTGGAGGTGCTGCGGTAGTTGCGCTCCAGACGGAATACCTTGCATTCGGGATAATCCTTGCGGAAATTGAGGATATTCTGGATCTGGGCGCCGCGGAAGGCATATATAGACTGGGAATCGTCCCCCACCACGCAGAGGTTGTGATGCCTGGCAGCGAGCTTGCGCAGGATGATGTACTGGCTGTGGTTGGTGTCCTGGTACTCGTCAACCATTATATGGGAAAAACGCGAGGAAATGTCTTCCAGGGCCTGCTTGTTGTCCCGCAGGAGGATGTTCATGTTGACGAGGATGTCGTCGAAGTCCATGACGCCGGACTGCTTGAGGCGCTTCTGGTAGAGCTCGTAGACGTCGCAGATGCGGGGCCTTTTGGAGTATGTGTCGGCCCGGAGGGCGTTGGGGTCGTTCCTGTATGCGGAAACCGTGATGAGATTGTTCTTGGCGCTGGAGATGCGGGCGAGGACGTCGCGGGGCTTGTAAACGGAATCGTCCAGTCCCAGTTCCTTGACGACGGTCTTGACGGCGGATGTGGAATCGCTCTGGTCGTAGATGGTGAAATTCTCGGGATATCCGAGGGACGCGGCGTACTCGCGCAGGAAGCGTACGAAAACAGCATGGAATGTGCCCATGACAACGCGGCGGGCCTTCCACGCGCCCACCATGAGCGCGATGCGTTCTTTCATCTCCCCTGCAGCTTTCTTGGTGAATGTGAGCGCAAGTACCCGGGACGGTTCCACTCCGTGGGCCAGCAGGTTCGCGACCCTGCTGGTGAGAACGCGGGTCTTTCCCGACCCTGCTCCTGCCACTATCAACACCGGCCCGTCGAGGCTCTGGACCGCCTTTTTCTGCTCCTCGTTCAATTCTGCCAGAATGGCTCCCACATTTGCTTCCATAATAGCGCGAAATTACAAAAAAAGTGGTATCTTCGCAAAGCGTTTGACGCAAATATTATAACGTTATATAAAATGTCTGATATCATCGTTTTACGACAAGGCCTGGATATCCCGGTTTCGGGAACACCCGGCCTTCTTGTCAGCAAGTCGATGACCCCGCAAACCATAGCCGTCGAGCCTTCCGTAAGGGGACTGCTCCCCCGACTCCTCGTCAAGGAAGGCGACCGCGTACTCTGCGGTTCCCCCGTCATCGCAGACAAGAAGAACCCTGACATCCTGCTCACAGCGCCCGCAAGCGGCACGGTCCAGGAAATAGTCAGAGGCGAGAAACGCAAGCTCCTCGCCGTGCTGATCAAAACGGATGACAAGCAGGAATATGCATCCTTCGACACCTCGGACGTCAAAAAGGCCCTCCTTGCCAGCGGCCTGTGGACCCTCATCGTCCAGCGCCCGTACGGCATCATGGCAGACCCTGCAGTCACTCCCAAGGGCATTTTCATTTCCTCCTTCAGCACAGCTCCCCTCGCCGCAGACTCCGCATTCACACTCGGTCAGGAGATCGCCTCCCTCCAGAAGGGCGTCGACGCCCTCGCCTCCATCGCTCCGGTCCACCTGAGTCTGGACGGCAGCAAGCCCGACTCTCCCTTCTCGCGGCTCAGCGGCTGCACCCTCCACCGCTTCAAGGGCAAGCATCCCGCTGGCAACGTAGGCGTACAGATCAGCCACATCAGCCCTGTTCTCAAAGGCGAATGCGTCTGGACACTGTCGCTTCAGGCCCTGGCGGCAATCGGCAGGCTCTTCGCCACCGGCAGGCTCAACCTCCGCCGCAAGATAGCCGTAGGAGGCCCCGCCGCCATAGAGCCCTCGTACATCGAGGCCCTCCCCGGCACCCCTATGAAAGAGCTCACCGCTTTCTGGGGCGGCGGCACTGAGGGCGTACGCATCATCTCCGGCGACATCCTCACCGGCAAGAGCGTCGGAACATGCGGCTACCTCGGCAGGGACGACGACCAGGTGACAATTATCCGCGAAGGCTATGACAAAGAGCTGCTCGGCTGGATCAACCCCCTGCGGTTCAATCAGTTCAGCGCCGACCGCAGCTACTTCAGCTGGCTTCTGCCAGGCCACAAGTGGGATATGGACACCAACCTCCACGGCGGCCCCCGCCCGTTCCTGATGAACGAAAACTACTACAAGAAGGTTCTCCCGATGGACATCTATCCCGTATTCCTTGCCAAGGCATGCCTTGCAGGGGACATCGAGAAGATGGAGAAATTCGGCATCTACGAGGTCCTTCCGGAAGACCTGGCGCTCTGCGAATTCGTAGATCCCAGCAAGAACTACATACAGGACATGATAGCTCGGGGCATCGACCTCATGCTTAAAGAAATGGCTTGAAAGATATGAACAAGATATTCGAAAAAGGCGGCAAGCTTTACTGGCTTCACAGTTCCGTCGATGCTTTTGAGACATTCCTTCACGTTCCCGGAACGGTCACGAAGAAAGGCTCGCACGTGCGCGACGCCATCGATCTCAAGCGTCTCCTCATCCTAGTGGTAATCGCCGCCGCTCCCGCCGCGCTCTTCGGCATGTGGAACGTCGGCTACCAGCACGGACTCGCGATGGGCCAGACCGGAGTACACATACTGGAGTACTTCTGGTTCGGTTTCCTCAAGGTCCTCCCCCTGTACATAGTCTCCTACGCGGTAGGACTCGCCATCGAGTTCGCATCCAGCCAGATACGTGGAGAAGAAGTGAGCGAGGGCTACCTTGTGAGCGGCTTCTTCATTCCCCTCATCGTCCCGGTGGATATCCCCCTGTGGATGCTCGCGGTCGCCGTAGCCTTCGCAGTCATATTCGGCAAGGAGGTCTTCGGCGGCACCGGAATGAACATCTGGAACCCCGCCCTGCTCACGCGAGCGTTCCTGTTCTTCTCCTACCCTAATTATATGTCGGGCTCCGATTGCTGGATAGCCTTCCGTAAAGGCGAGACCGCAGTGGCCGACGCCTTCACCGGCGCCACTCCCCTCGCCCTGGACGGCCCCGCCCAGTACGGCACCGGCTTCTGGGACCTTTTCATCGGCACCGTTCCCGGTTCCGTCGGCGAAACATCCGTTGTCGCCATCCTGCTCGGCGCGGCCCTGCTCCTCTGGACCGGCATCGCCAGCTGGAAGATCATGGCGGGCAGCATCGCCGGCGCCCTCCTCGTGGGCTGGATCGGCAACGTCGCCGGCATAACCGACATCCCCTTCTACATGCAGCTCCTGTACGGCGGCTTCGCTTTCGGTACCATCTTCATGGCAACCGACCCCGTAACTTCCTGCCAGACGGAGTGCGGCAAGTGGATCTACGGCATCCTCATCGGCATGCTCTGCATCACGGTGCGCCTGTTCAACCCCGGCTACGCCGAGGGCATGATGCTCGCCATCCTGCTTATGAACACCTTCGCACCTCTCATCGACCACTGCGTCACCGGCACGCACATCTCCCGCAGACTCAAGAAACTTAACGCCGCATAGCCATGAATACGAACAACAACGTCTATACAGTCATCTACACGGCGGTCATCGTGGTCATCGTGGCTTCGCTGCTCGCGTTCGTAGCTGCCAAGCTCGGCCCTGCCCAGGACGCCAACGCCAAGGCGGAGACGCTGCGGCAGATGATGAGCGCGGCAGGCGTCAAGCCTACTGAAGAGCTCTACGCGGCAAAGAACGCAGAAATCCTCGACCTCTATGCAAGCAACATCCAGGAAGCCTACACCATTGGCCTGGACGGCGAAAAGAACGGCGAGCTCTCCGTCAGCAAAGACAAGATAGAACTCGTCAGCAAGCTCAAACCCCAGCACAAGGCCATTCTCTCAGAAGGTGAAGCTACTCTCCCTGTCTATATCTTCAAGAGCGGCAAAGCCGTCATACCTGTTTACGGCGCCGGTCTCTGGGGACCGGTATGGGGCTACATCGCATTGCAACCCGACCTCCATACCATCGCAGGCGCCTTCTTCGACCATGAGTCCGAGACCCCGGGCCTCGGCGCCAAGATCAAGGACGAGCCCTGGTTCCGCGAAAAGTTCACCGGCAAGACGGTCGAATGGGGCGACTCCCCCGCCTTCAGGCTTGAGAAGAACGCCGAGGCAACCGGCGCCACCAACGCGGTTGACGCAATTACCGGCGCGACCATGACTTCCAAGGGCCTCAACGAGGCACTGAACGTATGGTTCAACGCTTATGAGAAGCACTTCGGAGTTGGAGCTTTATTCCACATGCTCGAAGAGCACGAAGCAGAAACAACCCCTAACGCAGAGGAGGAATAAGTTATGGCACAGAAACTTAAAGAAACTATCCTCAATCCGATCCTCAAGGGCAATCCGATTACCGTCCTTGTGCTCGGCATCTGCTCGGCGCTGGCCGTCACCGTCCAGCTCAAGGGCGCAGTGGTGATGGCCCTGTCAGTCATCGCGGTTACCGGCCTTTCCAGCCTCGTGTGCTCCCTGCTCCGCAATACCATCCCCAACCGCGTACGAATCATCGTCCAGCTGGTGGTGGTTGCCATGATGGTCATCCTGGTGGACCAGATCCTCAAGGCAGGCGAAGGCACCTACGCCATCGACAAGCAGCTGAGCGTCTATATCGGCCTCATCATCACCAACTGCATAGTCATGGGCCGCATCGAGGCCTTCGCTCTCGGCAACAAACCCATCCCATCCCTGCTCGACGGCATTGCAAACGGACTCGGCTACGGTCTCATCCTCGTGATCGTGGCTTTCTTCCGCGAGCTGCTCGGCAGCGGCACCCTATTCGGATTCCAGGTCCTGCCTTCGGGATACATTCCCAACAACCTGGTCATCCTTCCTCCGTTCGCCCTCATCCTCCTGGGTTGCATAATCTGGGTTCACAGGGCATTCGACAAAGACCTTCAGGAAAAATAGCAGCACAGCCCTATGGAATACATCAGCCTATTCGTAAAGTCAATCTTCGTTGACAATATGATCTTCGCATACTTCCTGGGTATGTGCTCATACCTGGCAGTATCGAAGAACGTCAAGACGGCCAACGGCCTCGGCCTCGCCGTCATCTTCGTGCTTCTCTGCACGCTTCCCCTCAACTGGCTGCTCAACACCTTCGTGCTGCAGCCGGGAGCCCTCAAGTGGCTCGGACCCCAGTTTGCCGAGGTCGACCTCAGTTTCCTGAGCTTCATCATCTTCATCGCCGTCATCGCCGCATTCGTCCAGCTTGTGGAGATGATAGTGGAGAAGTTCCTTCCTTCGCTCTATTCTTCGCTCGGCATCTACCTGCCGCTTATAGCCGTCAACTGCGCAATCCTCGGCGGTTCGCTGTTCATGCAGCAGAGAGACTTCACCGGCATCGGCGAACCTCTGGTTTACGCACTCGGCTCCGGCATCGGCTGGTATCTCGCCATAGTGGCCCTTGCAGCCATCCGCGAGAAGATGAGCTACTGCAACGTACCGGGGCCCCTCAAGGGAATTGGCATCACGTTCATCACCGTGGGCCTTATGGGCATGGCTTTCATGATCTTTATGGGAATTCAACTTTAAGCGGCTATGACACAGACTATTATTGCAGCAATTGCGGTCATCGCCACAGTGACGCTGATCCTCGTGGCCCTGCTTCTGGTCGTCAAGAACTGGATTACCCCCAAGGGCACGGTAAAGATAGACATCAACGGCGGCAAGAAGGAGCTCGACGTAGCCCCCGGCAACAACCTCATGGCAACTCTGGCAGGAGAGAAGATCTTCCTCCCGTCCGCCTGCGGCGGCAAGGCCAACTGCGGCCAGTGCAAGGTGCAGGTGTTCGAGGGCGGCGGAGAGATCCTCCCCACCGAAACCGGTTTCTTCAACCGCAAGCAGATCAAGGAGGGCTGGCGCCTGGGATGCCAGGTCAAGGTCAAGGACAACCTCAAGATCCAGGTTGCGGAAAGCGCCCTCAGCGTCAAGAAACTCGAGTGCGAGGTCATTTCCAACGACAACGTCGCCACCTTCATCAAGGAATTCACCGTCAGGCTTCCCGAGGGCGAGCATATCGACTTCAAGTCGGGTGAATACATCCAGATAGACATCCCCGCGTACGAGGCGGACTTCTCCGACATGGGCGTGGCCCCCGTCTATATGGGCGACTGGGAGAAGTACGGCATCACCTCGCTCAAGTACAGGAATACGGAGCCAACGGTACGTGCATACTCCATGGCCTCCTATCCCGGCGAGAAGAACATCATCAAGCTTAACGTCCGTATCGCAACTCCTCCGTTCGACAAGACCCAGCCCAAGGGTGTCTTCAAGTTCGTGCCGGGCGTGCCTCCGGGAATCGCTTCCACTTATGTATTCTCCCGCAAACCCGGCGACAAAGTATGGATCAGCGGTCCCTTCGGTGAGTTCCTCCTCCCGGAGAACGATCCCGCCGACATGGAATACATCTTCGTAGGAGGCGGCGCGGGCATGGCCCCTCTCCGCAGCCACATCATGCAGCTTTTCAAGACTCTCAAGACCGGCCGCAAGGTCCACTTCTTCTACGGTGCACGCGCACTTGTGGAGGCTTTCTACCTTGAGGATTTCGCGGAAATCGAAAAAGAATTCCCCAACTTCAAGTTCCACCTGGCCCTCGACAGGCCCGACCCCGCCGCAGACGAGGCCGGAGTTCCCTACACCGCCGGCTTTGTGCACAACGTGATGTACGAGACCTACCTCAAGGACCACGAGGCCCCCGAGGACATCAAGTACTTCATGTGCGGTCCTCCCATGATGACCAAGTGCGTCAACGAACTGCTTGATTCGCTGGGAGTCGCTCCCGAGAACATCCTGTACGACAACTTCGGCGCTTGACGATAAGTTGTATCATATCTTCCCTCCGCCTCGGCGGGGCGGAACGGCAGCTGGTCGGCCTTGCGGCACTTCTCCGCAAGGCCGGTCACGTCGTCGAGGTGGTCACATACCGCCACGGCGACTTCTACGCCCCGGAACTTGAGGCTGCAGGAGTCATGCACACGCATATAACGCCCCGAGGAGGCGACCTCAGGCTTGTGCGGCAGATTGTTTCACACCTTAAGGAAAACGGCACCCAGGCAGTCATTTCGTTCCTTGTGGGCGCCAACATCAAGGCCTGCCTGGCGCATATGGTTTATCCGGGGTTCAAACTGATAGTGTCCGAGCGCAACTGCAACACCCTGATGTTCCCCCATGACCGTTTCCGCTTCACCCTGTTCCGCATGGAGGCCGACGCAGTCGTATGCAACAGCTTCGCCCAGACGGCTTTCGTGAGCAGACACTGCCCCGGCTTGCGGCTCAGGCTGGAAACTATTCCAAACTTCGTGGATTCGGATATATTCCGCCCCTCGCCGGCGGCAAAGGGAGGATCCGGGCCGATGAAGGTGCTCACCGTGGCGCGCCTGCACCCGCGCAAGAACGCCGTGCGGTTGATAAAGGCCGCCGCCGATCCGTCGCTCTCCGGCCTGGAGTTCGACTGGTACGGAGCCGCCGGCGACAGCCGCTATGCGCGCAGATGCGGGAAACTGATCGCGCGGCTGGGAATCGGCAGCCGTTTCCGCATACATCCAGCAACGGACAACCCCGCGGATCTGTACGGGAAGTTCGATGCATTCTGCCTTCCCAGTTTCTATGAAGGCACCCCCAATTCGCTTGCCGAGGCCCTTACCACAGGCATGCCTGCCATCTGCAGCGACGTTTCCGACAACGCCCGCTATGTCATTCCCGGGCGCAACGGCTTCCTGTTCAACCCATACGACAGACGTTCCATTGTCAAGGCCCTGCAGAGGCTTGCTTCGCTGGACTGCAGCAGCATTGCCGAATATGGTGCCGAGAGCCTTGCCATAGCCGCCGAAAATTTCCCCAAAAGTCTTTTCATCAAAAGATACATTGAACTTCTGAGGGGTCTGGAAGGGGGTCCGGAAAAGGGACTCTGAATAATCAGCAAAACCTTATTTACGATTTTTTCAATTCCATTGCGGTTCCATAGGCTCTGCATAGCTTTGCAGCACTATGAAATCGCAACGGAATCAACCAGGCCGGCACAGGCTATTCTTTCTACGGCGCCCGCCGGGGGGCAGTCTGCCCCGACTAATCGTATCTTTTTGTGACTTGCTACTACTGCTCGTACCGGTCTGTTTGACTCCGTCTTGCAAGATGAAGCTGCCGCTGGATACGAGGCCGTCCGACGACGTATATGTGCAGGCGGACAGCAGCCGTTTCGCCGTACGCTTCCGTATCAATGACGCCACGGCGGACACTACACGCCACATACGCCGCACCGATATCTTCGTATACAATGCAGACGGACTGAGGGAGTTGCTGCTGACGCGCAGCTACGGATTCCTGCCGGACAGCGCAGTTTTCTTCTGCAAGGCAAGGAACGTAACCGTGGTTGCCATCGCCAATTCCCCCAGGAGCTTCAACACCACGGCCCTGGACAGATACGATTCGATAGAACTGCTCACCTACAGGTTTGAGGAGGATTCCCCCACGCAGCCGGTCATGAGCGGCCAGAAGGACGTGGAGGCAGGGCGGGCAGGGTATCTTACGCTTGCGCCGCTGCTGTCGCGCGTGATGATAGGAGAAGTGGCCAACAAGCTCAAGGGGTACGTACGCCTGGAAGACCCGAGAATCTATCTGGAGAACATGAACGCTGCGGCGGAAGTTCTGCGGACGGAGGGTTTCCACCCGTCGGAAATGATACTGTCGCCTCCCGTCCGGAGCCTGCCGTACGACATCGGAGTGTTCGCCCAGATACCCGGGACGGAACTGTTCTGCTACCCCAACGATTCGCAGGAAGCGACTATCGGTACGCCTTCCACCGGATTCGTCCTGGAGTGCGAGATAGAGGGTGAGACACATCAGTATCGCGTCACGCTGCCGGCGATAACCCGCAACAGCACTGTCCGGGTGGATATGACCGTTACGGGAGAAGCTACTTTTGAGAGTAAGATTTATTAGACCGTTTTGCGCCCTTGGGTGCTATGAAACGGTCGCATACGGCAATGACACCGGGAAGTATAAGCAGAATGATAAGGATTGCCACCAGGGCGCCTACTGCGAGGGGCTTGAGGATCGCCTCCACAATCTTGTCGTCGATCATGAGACTCATGGCATAAGGCGCCAGTGTCAGGATCAGTCCGGACGTGAGTATGGAATGGCCCGCGCGGCGGAACGAGTCGGCAAGCGACTTGACTATGCCCTTTACCATACGTTCCTCCCTGTAGTAACTGGTGAGGAGGATGGAATAGTCGATGGTCGCACCCATCAGGATGGACTGAATTATCAGGTACGACAGGAAATACATCGTCTGTCCGCCCAGTCCGCTGAAGATAACGTTCACGTAAACTCCGGACATGACGGTTATGATGAGCAGGATCGGAATGATGAAGGAGCGGAACGTCAGCAATACTATGATGAATATAGCCGTGACGGTGAGTATGGTCAGCAGTATCAGTTCCCAGTGGAAATCGTCCTTGAACTCCTTGTAGATGACGGATTCACCCATAAGTATGCCCGGCTCTTTAAGAGAACGGTCCGCGAGCGCCTGGAAACGCTCTATGAACTCGAATGTCTCCGGAGACTCGAAGTCGTAATCGGTGAAGGCCATGGCGACAGAACAATTCTTCCCCCGCAATGCGTTGATGCCGTCTCCTATGAGGTCCCGCATGGAGTCCAGGGACTCACGGGATTCCTCGTCGATAAACCTGGAGAACATGGGATCAGGAAGTATCTTGTCGTAGAGGAACTCTATCATGCCTCCAGGCGACATCCGGAAGTTCTTGTCGTAATTGAGGGTGGAGCCGGCATACAGGAACAGGAGGTCGATGTCGTCCCTGTTGACCTTTACACCTGCCGAACGCAGGGCGGAATAGATCCTTCCCGCGGAATAGCGGTTGCCGGACATGTACATCATCGCAAGCTTCTCCAGAGGGGTGGGAGGAACATAATCATCCTCCTCAGGCTCCTGTTCCTGCACGGGGGTATCCGGCGCCGTCACTGCAAGGGAGTCGGTACGGGAAGATCTGCCGGAACTGTCCGCAGATGCCAGCAGGGGGAGGTCGGCCAGTTGGGCGGGAGAAGGTCCTGCTATGAATGCCGAATCCAGAAGGCGGTGGATCTCCAGTATCTGCTCCTTCTGCTCTGCCGGGACAAAAGAAGAATAGCGCTTGTCCGGAAGAATCTTGCTTACGATGAAAGAACTCATCTCGTGAGGGGACATAGTGGCAGGCTTGCGCGTACGGCCGGCCATGCGGTATCCGGTACTCACTATGGAGCGATCGACTCCGAGAAGGTCCGCCATCTGGCGGGAGGTCATCTGGCGTGTGGCCAGCTCATATGTAATCTCAGGATAGGCGGGAAGGTCATCAGGGGCATCAGGGGCGACGGATGCAGCGGTGCTGTCGGGAAGCGCGGCAGCAAGGGATGTGCTGTCCACGGGAACGGCCATGGCGGCGCTGTCAGGATAAGCGAAGGCACGGAGGACGCTGTCTGCAGGGACGGCAACGGCGGTGCTGTCGGGCGCGGGTGCAATCTCCGCAGGCCCGGGTACCGGCTCCGGCTTTACGGCCGCCGGCACGGTGTGCGTTTTCCCGGCAGAAGGCTTGGCAGGGGCCGAAGGAGCAAGGTCCTTCAGCATGGAATTCATATCGTAGCCCTTGGGCAGCAGCCCCTTGGAAGACAGCCTGCCTATCATCGACTCCATCTCCTGGAAACTAAGCTGCTCGTTGCGCTCCGGGTGCGCGTGTGCGTAATAGATCAGCCGAAGGATTTCTTCGTTGACCATCGGAGACAGGCTGCCGTAGCGTTCGGCCATCTCCGAAGCGGTGTAACCGGAGAGCATCAGAGCAGGATAACTCAGGGTAGAAAGGACTGAAGGATCCCTGTCCAGCGTGTCCAATATGCCCGGGACAGCCATCTCGTCCTCATTCTCATACAGAAGGATGACCGGGTTCTGGGGAGGGAACACCTTGGAAATGGGCGTATCCCATAAGGCCGAGAACGACACCTCCGTGCGGTTCTGGAGGATGCAGGCCGTAACGAATATCGCAACGAAGAGAATGGTAAGGGGAATCTTGAGCCGAATCTGCAGGCGGGCGAGGGCTCCGAAAGGCAGAGTGGGAATCTTCTTGCTGGTGGCGGCGATGGCCTTGTCGCAAGCCAGGATGAAGGACGGCAGAACGGTGAAGTTGCAGATGAGGCTGCAGACCACGCCCTTGGAAAGGACGAAGCCGAGGTCCGGGCCGAACTTGACCTTCATGAACATGAGCATCAGAAGGCTGACGACTGTGGTAAGCGCGCTGCTGAATATGGTCTGGGAGGCCCCGCGGATCGCCCGCGCCATAGCCTGTTCGTTGCTGCTTGCCTTCTCCTTTTCCTGGCGGTACCGGTTGGTGAGGATGATGGAATAGTCCATCGACAGAATCATCTGAAGCACCCCGGCTATGGTAACCGTCAGGTATGACACGCTTGGCATGAGGACGCAGGTGCCCATGTTGATGATGACGGCGATCAACATGGAAAGCAGGAACAGGAATACCTCCACGAACGACTGGCACATGACCAGCAGGACGACAAGGACCAGGATGGCGCCGAGCGTGATCATCGGGACGATGTCCGCCGGCATGTTCTTGTCGAGGTCGATCTCTACTATGGCATCGTCCCCCCAGTGCTCCTCAATGGCCGCCTTGGCGGCGCGTACATCGACTCCGGTTACGGGAAGGTACTGGAACAGGGTGTACTGTTCCGATTCCCTCGTATCCATGAGGGCCATTCCGTCGGTGAAGGCGGAAAGCTCACGCTCAGCCTCCCCTGGATCCTCCAGATTCTCGAACATGACGTAAAGCATGTTGTTCTGGAGCTGCAGGCCGGGGAATTCCCTCTCCACGCGATCCACGCCCTGCTTTACCACGGAATCGTCAGGGAGAAAGTAAGCTATGTCGTATATTACGTTTAGCTTAGGCATGCACAAGCCGAAAACGATGGCAGTGACCATCGTAAGGGCGAGAAAGAATCTGCGCCATTTTACAAGGAATTCGGCTACACGCATAAATCCCACAAATTTAGTATTTCTTTGGCAATTTCCGAAATTAAAATGTA
This sequence comes from Bacteroidales bacterium, assembly GCA_017615615.1. Classification (GTDB taxonomy): domain Bacteria; phylum Bacteroidota; class Bacteroidia; order Bacteroidales; family UBA932; genus Cryptobacteroides. The sequence continues at coordinate 736 of JAFZZW010000030.1, read as the reverse complement.
CCTTTGGAATATGGAAAAGCGAATATGCGCAATAACCATGGTCCGCGACGGGAGCTTTTTCCTCAGGAAGTGGGTCGATTGGTACGGAAGCGAGTTCGGGAAGGATAATCTGTACATCTTTTTCGACGGCCAGGACCAGGTTCCTCCTGCGTTCACCGAAGGGTGCAACGTCCGCATCGTCCCCCGGGTGGAGGGCCAGGTCAGCAAGGCCGACAAGGGTCGTATAGCCATCCTGTCCGACTGCGCCCGCACCCTTCTGGACCGCTACGATTTCGTAATCGGCACGGACGTCGACGAATTCATCACGCCGGACCCGTCGCTCGGCGTCTCGCTTTCCGGATTCCTGTCGTCCCTGGACGTCCGCGGCCGCAAGGCGTTCTCGCCCCTGGGATGCGACGTGGTGCAGAATACATCCTGCGAAGGGGCGCTTGACTGGCAGCGGCCGGTGCTGGGCCAGCGGAGCTTCGCCCTGCTGTCTACGCGCTATACAAAAGCGTCTATCCTGTGTGCCAAAGCGTCCTGGGGCAGCGGCTTTCACCGCGTCCGCGGCAGCGACTTCAAGATCATTCCCGGGCTGTTCCTGTTCCACTTCGGCTGCGCCGACGCCGCCGGCATCCTTTCCAGGATCTCCGACCCGGACCTCTCCACCCGCGGCTGGGACCGCCACCTGCGCAAGCGCTACAGGCTCCTGCGCACCGTCAGCCGCCTTCCCGCCCGCGACTGGGACCTCTGGACT
>JAFZZW010000029.1 GCA_017615615.1 Bacteroidales bacterium | reverse complement strand
TGCAATAATCCCCTACAGGTGCTTCTGTAGGGGATTATTGCGGAGAGGACGAGATTCGAACTCGTGGTACGGAATGACCCGTACGTCGGTTTAGCAAACCGGTGGTTTCAGCCACTCACCCACCTCTCCAATCACACCACGCTTTGTCAAACGGGACTGCAAAGATAAGTATATTTTTTTAATCCACAAATGCCAGAGTGGCGATGGCGATGCGGACGCCGTCTCCGAAGGCTTGGCGTAGTGCCTGGTAGCAGGCGGCGAGGGTGGCTCCGGTGGTGAAGACGTCATCGACCAGAAGGATGACAGGGGCTGTAAGCTGAACACCGGGCACGCCCGGGGCCGTGTGCAAAACCTGCCCGATTTGCACACGGGAGGGCAGAAAAACGGCGTTGGTGTGCAAACAGAGGCTCTTTTGCACACGGCTGCTCACATTGAAGGCGCCGGAGACGTTGACGAGGCGGCCGGAGGCGGACAGGCGTGTCTGGGTGCGGGTGCGGCGGGTGCGACGAAGGAGCCCGGGCGCAAAGGCCGCGCCCAGCGCGACGGCAAGCTCCCGGCCGATGACCTCGGCCTGGTTGTACCCCCGGCGCCAGCGCCTAGTCCAATGGAGCGGCACCGGGCAGACCAGGGTGACGTCCCGCCAGCAGAGAGGGAGATGCCCGGTCGCAGCAGCGAATGACGCAGGAGGCGACGCCAGACACGCCATAGACGCCGAGCATGACGCAGGAGGCGATGCCGGGCAATCCGGCACCCCCGCCTCCGCCATCCTCTCCCCCAGAATACGCGCAAAGCGGCGGCCGAGGCTGAAGTTCCGGCCATATTTCAGGTCCTTGGTGATGTTGCGGTACCCTTCTTTATAGTAAAACAGCGCCGCGGCGCGCACATACTCCGGCGACTCGACCAGGGCATTGAACTTATCGGCCATTGGGTTGTGCACCAGACCCTCGAAGCGGGTATAGGGCAAGTCGGCAAGGCACTCGAGGCAAAGATGCTCCTCGCAAGCCAGCAACTGCCGCCCGCACACGGCACAGACCTGCGGCATCAGCAGGTCGGAAAGGCTGCGCAGCAGTACGGAAAGACTGGCCCCGGCTATTCTCTTGTCCATGCCGGCAATATAGCCAATCTTTCGTCACACCTCTTAAAGAATCCGCAAAACCCTTCCGAATCAGAGTCCGTAATGCCATTTCACCTCTGAAGTGAACGATAAAGCCCCCCCGGGGCCCTTATTTCCTCGTAATCTTCGCCCCCAGCGCATTCAGGCGGCCGTCGATATCCTCGTAACCGCGGTCGATCTGTTCGATGTTGTCGATTACCGAGGTGCCCTTGGCGGACATGGCGGCGAGCAGCATGGCGATACCGGCGCGGATGTCCGGAGAAACCAGGCGGTTGGCCTTGAGGGTGACGCGGTGGTCGTGTCCGATGACCACTGCGCGGTGAGGATCGCAAAGGATGATCTGGGCGCCCATGTCTATCAGCTTGTCCACGAAGAACAGGCGGCTTTCGAACATCTTCTGGTGGATGAGCACGCTGCCGCGGCACTGAACGGCCGTAACCAGCATGACCGAAAGCAAATCAGGCGTAAGCCCCGGCCAGGGAGCATCCGCAAGCGTCATGATGGACCCGTCGATGAAGGACTCGATAACATAGCTTTCCTGCGCCGGGACCCAGATGTCATCCCCCCTCTGCTCCAGCCTGATACCCAGACGGCGGAAGCTTTCCGGTATGATGCCAAGTTCCTGATAATGAACATCCTTGATTGTAATCTCGCTCTGGTTGATGGCTGCCATGCCGATGAAAGACCCGACCTCGATCATATCGGGAAGGACGCGGTGCGAAGTTCCGTGCAAAACATCGACTCCGGTAATCGTAAGCAGATTGGACCCGATGCCATCTATCTTGGCCCCCATGCTTACAAGCATGCGGCAGAGCTGCTGCACGTACGGCTCGCAGGCGGCGTTGTAGATTGTGGTTACGCCTTCCGCGAGAGTGGCGGCCATAACAATATTGGCGGTACCGGTGACCGAGGCTTCGTCCAAAAGCATATAGCTGCCTGAGAGACGCCCGTCGGACGAAAGTTTGTATGCCCTCTTGGACGTATCGTACGAACAATCTGCGCCGAGCTTGATGAAGCCGTCTATATGCGTATCCACCCTGCGGCGGCCGATCTTGTCGCCTCCCGGTTTTGGGAAATAGGCGAGGCCGAAGCGGGCCAGAAGGGGGCCCACCACCATGACCGAGCCGCGGAGCCTGGCGCACTTCTCCACGAACTCCGCGCTGGAGACATAGAACTCGTTGATGCGGTCTGCCGTAAAGGTGTATTCCCCTTTTGCGTGACGTTCCACCCTTACCCCCATGCCTTCCAGCAGGGAGATGAGGTTGCGGACATCCAGTATTTCCGGTATATTTGAGATGGTTACGCTCTCCGATGTCAACAATACGGCACTAATGACTTCCAGGGCCTCGTTCTTGGCTCCCTGGGGGGCTATGCTGCCACTCAGGCGGTGGCCTCCTTCTACTATGAATGAACTCATACTTGTGGTTTAGTGACGTAAATGTAATAAAAGAATTCGAGATTATCGTATATTTGCAGGTGATAAATATGTCATTGGGTTTTTTACACTTCTCGTTCGTCGATTTGATTGACATCCTGCTCGTAGCGGCTGTCATTTTCATCATATTCCGGTGGATACGCGGCTCGTCGGCGATGAACATCTTCATCGCAATCATCATACTTCTGGTCGTCAGGGTGCTCGCCACGGCCCTCAACATGAAGATGACCTCCGCCATGCTCGGCGCCATACTGGACGTCGGCGCCCTTGCCATAATTATCATATTCCAGCCGGAAATACGCCGCTTCCTCAACAACCTGGGCCGCACGGCCGGCAACAACACGCTGATAAGGCGCATCCTGCGCCGCCGGCAGGCGGAAGGCCTGGACAGCGAAGTCCTCTCCGGACTGGTATCCGCCGTCGAATACATGGGCAACCACAAGGTCGGCGCCCTCATAGTCATCCGCCGCCGCGACGACCTTCAGAGCACAATCGCCACCGGCGACTCCATCGACGCCCGCATCAGCGAACGCCTCATCGAGAACATCTTCTTCAAGAACTCCCCCCTGCACGACGGAGCCATGGTAATAGGCGACAACCGCATCATCGCAGCCCGCTGCACCCTCCCCATGACCGAGCGCCTGGACCTTCCCGCCTCGTACGGAATGCGCCACCGCGCCGCCGTCGGCCTCTCCGAGCAATGCGACGCCGACATCATCGTGGTATCGGAAGAAACGGGCAACATAAGCATAGCGCAACACGGCACGATAACCAGGATAGACTCCATAAACGTCCTCAAACTTAAACTTCAGGGCAAATGACAAGCGACAGGCTCGAAGCCAAGCTGGGATTCGACAAGGTTCGGGCGATTATTTCCGACAGATGCATGACCGACTACGCCGCCGAAAGGGTGGCGCAGGAGCGCTTCAGCACCTCCCGCAGCACTATAGAAAAACGGCTCAAGATTACCGAGGAAATGCGCCTGGTGCTGCTGTTCGAGGAGAACTTCCCCACCACCGGATACATCGACGGTCTGCCGTTCCTCACCCCGCTCCAGCACGAGGGCTCCAGCATCGACACCCTCGGTCTCGGCAAGCTCAAGACGCTCCTGGACACCGTCCGCCGCATTTCGGCATTCTTCTCCGGCGTCAAGGACGGCATCTACCCCAACCTCAAGAGTCTCTGCGCCCCCATCTCCGTCTTCCCGGAGGTCCTCCGGCGCATCGAAACCATATTGGACCGCTACGGCGACATCAAGGATTCCGCATCGCCGGAACTGTTCGACATCCGCAAGCGCCTCCGCGAGAAGGAAGGCGCCATTTCCCGCCGCGCCACCGCAATACTCAAACAGGCTCAGGAGGCGGGGCTGGTGTCACAGGACGCCGCCGTGACCATCCGCGACGGCAAATACCTCATCCCCGTAGCCACGGGTTCCAAGCGCAAGCTGCAGGGCTTCGTGTATGACGAATCCGCCACCGGAAAGACCACCTTCGTGGAGCCGGCGGAGATATTGGAAATCGAGAACGAGATAAGCGAGCTGCAGTTCGCCCAGGCACGCGAAATAGCCCGGATCCTCCGTGAGTTCACCGACTTCCTCCGCCCGTATCTGCCGGAGGTCATGGCCAGCGCCGCGTTCATCGGGGAGATAGATTTCCTGATGGCCAAGGCCCAGACGGCCCTCGACTTCATCGCAGGCATGCCCGTCATTTCCGAGGATGGCAGCATCGGCCTCCGCAAGGCTCGCCATCCCCTTCTTGAAAGGGCCCTGCGCAAGGAAAACAAGTCCATCGTCCCCCTCACCATAACTCTCACCCCCGCCAAGCGCATACTGCTCATTTCCGGCCCCAACGCCGGTGGCAAGTCCGTCTGTCTCAAGACCGTAGGCCTGCTGCAGTACATGTTCCAATGGGGTATGCTCATTCCCACGTCGGAGACCTCCGAGCTCCCGGTGTTCGACCGCATCGCCGTCAGCATCGGAGACGACCAGTCCCTGGAGAACGACCTCAGCACCTACAGTTCCTTCCTCTCCGACATGCGCGACATGCTCTCCGAGGCCGACGAGAAGACGCTGGTGCTGATAGACGAATTCGGCTCCGGTACGGAACCGGCGGCCGGCGGCGCCATTGCGGAAGCCATCCTTGCAGAAATCGACCGCCGCGGCGTCTGGGGCGTGATAACCACCCATTACACCAACCTCAAGCTTTACGCATCCGGGGCAGGGACGCACGCGGTCAACGGCGCCATGCTGTACGATTCGTCCAGGATTGCCCCGATGTTCGCGCTGGAAATCGGCCTGCCCGGCAACTCCTTCGCCTTCGAACTGGCCCGCAAGATGCGCCTCCCGGAGGCCATAGTGAAGGACGCCGAGACCCGCGCCGGCGAGGAGTTCGTAGGCATTGAGAAAAACCTGCGCAAGATTGCCCGCAACCGCCGCCAGCTGGACGAACGTCTGCAGAAGATAAAGCATACCGACAAAGCCCTGGAAGGCATCACGGAACGGTACCAGAAGGAGCTGGAAGATATAAAGGCCCAGCGCAAGGACATACTTGACCAGGCCCGTCAGGAGGCCGAAGAGATAGTCCGCGGCGCCGGCGCCCAGGTGGAAAAGACCATTCGCGTCATCAAGGAATCCCAGGCCGACAAGGAGCAGACGAAAGCCGCCAGGGCCGAACTTCAGGGATTCATCGGAGCCCTCCAGGAGCGCAAGAGCCGCGAGCAGAAGGAAAGGGACGAATACATCGACCGCAAGCTCGACAAGCTGGAGAAACGCAAGGGACGCCAGCCGGCACCCGGCGCACCGGCGCCCAAGTCGGAGACGCTCAAAGTGGGCGAGAAGGTTCGGGTCAAGAGCAACGGCCTCGTAGGAGAAGTCACCCGCGTCAGCGGCAAGAACGTCACCATCGCCGTAGGCAACATCAGCAGCACCATGAAGTCCGACGGCCTGGAGCGCATATCCTCAAACGAATTCCGGGAACTCTCGCGCAAGGTCTTCGCCCCGGTGACGCAGAAGGTCGATGTCTCCATCAGCTCCCGCAAACTCAACTTCTCTCCGGAAATAGATATCCGCGGCCAGCGCCTTTCGGAGGCCCTGGACACCGTCACCCACTATATCGACGACGCCATCATGCTTGGAATGGGCGAGGTCCGCATCATCCACGGCAAGGGCACCGGCGTACTGCATCAGGAAATACAGAAATACCTGCGGACCATACGCGGGATTGCCTCCGTCTCCGACGAAGACATCCGCATCGGAGGCTCCGGAGTCACCATAGTCAGATTCGAATGAACAAGTACTGCGTCATAATGGCGGGCGGGATAGGCTCGCGCTTCTGGCCCATCAGCCGCGAGAAGCGTCCCAAGCAGTTCCTTTCGTATTCCTTTTCCGGGGAGTCTTTCCTCAAGATGACCTACCGCCGGGTGAAAGCCCTCGTGCCGGAGGAAAACATCATAGTCGTTTCGCTTGAGCGCTACAGGGAAAACGTCCTGCGCGAGCTCCCCATGCTGCGCGACACCAACCTGCTGCTGGAGCCGTTCAACCGCAACACCGCCTCCTGCATCGCCTACGCCGCATACACCATACTCAAACGGGACCCGGACGCCGTCATGCTCGTCACCCCCACGGACCAGGTAATCGACGACGCCGATGCATTCCGCAGCACGGCCCTCAAGGCTTTCGACTACGCCTCAGGGCACGACGTCCTCATGACGCTCGGCGTCCTCCCCACCCGGCCCGACACCAACTACGGTTACATCCAGACCGACGGCCCCATGATGGACGAGCGCCCCATCAAGGTCAAGACCTTTACCGAAAAGCCTGGCGCAGAGCTGGCGCAGGTGTTTGTCGACAGCGGAGAATTCCTCTGGAACGCAGGCATCTTCTTCTGGAAGGCGTCTGTAATCGCCGATGAAATCGCCCGATACGCCCCGGAGATCGCCGACGCCTGGAAGGAACGCGACAAATACCTCTCCACGCCGCTCGAGGCCGAATATCTGGAAGAAATCTACCCAGGAATGCCCCGCACTTCCATCGACTACGCCGTGCTGGAAAAGTCCGACAGGGTTATGGCGATTCCCGCTTTCTTCGACTGGACCGACCTGGGCAACTGGGAGTCGCTCTACGAATATCTGGCCGTCCGCGATGCCCGCGGCAATGCCATACGCACCGCCGGAAAGGTCCTTGCCAGGGACGATGAAGGGACGATAATCCTGTCGCCGTACAGGAACAAGCTAATAGCCGTCAAAGGGCTGAAGGACTTCATGGTGATAGACCAGGACGACGTGCTGCTTATCTGCCCCCGCGAGGGACAGAGCCTGGGTGAATTCCTGTCGGAACTCGCTCTCCCCGAATATGAAGAATACAGATGACGATATGAACACTTACCTTTCAAGGCGCAACCGCTTGCGCGAGCTCCTTATGGGAGAAAGCGGGATAATAGTTTTCGTAGGCAACGTGGAGTCTGCCGCACAATACAGGGACAACGGCTACAAATGGCGTCAGGACAGCAACTGGCTGTACTATTTCGGTATCGACGAGCCCCGCTTCGCCGCCGTCATGGACCTTGATTCCGGGGGCGAGACGGTATATGCCGACGACTTCGGCATCGACGACATCATCTGGATGGGGCCCATGCCGAGCGTGGCGTCGCTCGCCGCCGGCGCCGGGGTTACGGCCTCGGCTCCTTACGCCGGATTCGACGACGCCGTCCGCGCCGCGCTTGCCGCCGGACGACGCGTCCACTTCCTCCCCGTCAGCCGCTATTACAACGCCGTCAAGCTCGGAGGTCTGCTCGGAGTGGCGCCGGAGGCACTTTTCAGCGTCGGCAAGAAGGGTTGTCCGCTGGCGAGCGAGCCGCTGGTACGGGCCGTTGTGAAGATGCGCCTGGTAAAAGATGCCGAAGAAATCAGGCTGCTTGACGCCGCCGCCGAACTCGGTTACAATATGCATACGATAGGGCGCAAGGGCATCCGCCTGGGGCGCATCGAACAGGAGATAGTCGGTGAAATGGAGGGTTCCACCCTCGGTGCCGGCTGGGGCGTTTCGTTCGCCACCATCCTCACCCAGCACGGGGAAATTTTCCATTGCCACTCGCATGAGAACGCAATCGAGCCGGGCAAGCTCCTGCTGATAGACGCCGGCGCCGAGAGCAACGAGCATTACGCATCGGACCACACCCGCACCTACCCAACCACAGGCAGGTTCACTCCCCGGCAGAGGGATATCTATCAGATCGTCTATGAGTGCAACGAACTGGCATTCGGCATGACCCGTCCCGGCGTGCCCTACCGCGACTGCCACCTCGCCGCCGTGCGCCACATGCTCGACCGCCTCGGGCAGCTCGGAATCGTTTCCGGCGACCTCGACGAAATGGTTGCAGACGGCATCGGAGGCCTGTTCATGCCCCACGGACTCGGCCATAACATGGGACTCGACGTCCACGATATGGAGGACCTCGGGGAGAACTTCGTCGGCTATGACGACGACCAGACCCGCTCCGGCCAGCTCGGCCTCGGCAGCCTCCGCATGGCCCGCCGCCTGACTCCCGGCAACGTCATCACCGACGAGCCCGGCATCTACTTCATCCCGGCGCTCATCGCCCAGTGGAAAGCGGAAGGCACCGACAAGGGCCGCGTAAACTACGGGAGGCTCGAGGAGTACCTCGACTTCGGCGGCATCCGCCTGGAGGACGACGTCCTCGTTACCCCGGACGGCGCCCGCCGCCTTGGCTCACGCAGGCTGCCTATCGCCCCCGACGACGTCGAGGCAGCGATGGCTGCGGATTAACTGGCCGCCGTGTGCAAAACCGGGCTGTTTCGCACACGAGATGCGCTAAAATGATGGGGCCGTGTGCAAAAGAGGCTAGTTTTGCACACGGCTCCCGATAATCTCCGCCAGGATCTTTATGCCCGGCTCCATGCGGGAGGAGTCTAGGTAGGAAAAGTTGAGGCGCATGGTGTTGCGGTGGCTGCCGTCGGGGTAGAAGAATGAACCCGCCACATAGGCCACTCCGGCTTTCAGAGCCCTGTCGTACAGGGCCACGGTGTCGATGTGTTCCGGCAGGGTGAGGAAGAGGAAGAGGCCGCCTTCAGGGTGCGTCCAGGAGACTCCTTCCGGCATGTATTTTTCCAGCAGCGAGAGCATCAGGTCTCGTTTTTCGCGATACAGGCCGATGCTGCGGGCAAGGTTCTTTTCCATTGCGCCGCCGGCGATGAATTCTGCTGCGAGATACTGATTGAAAATGGGCGGGCAAAGGTCCAGGCACTGCTTGCATATGTAGATCTGCTCCAGGAATTCCGGAGGGCCGATTATCCATCCCAGACGGAACCCGGGGGCAAAAATCTTGGAGAAGCTCCCCAGATGAAGGGTGCGTTCCGGTGCAAGCGAATAGATGGTAGGAACCGGTTCGCCGCTGTATCGCAGATCCCTGTAAGGACTGTCTTCGACTATCGCAAAATCCCACTTTCTCGCCAGATCAACCAGCCTCTGTCGTTCCTCCAGCGTCATGGTTTCCCCGCTTGGATTCTGGAAATCCGGTATGATGTAACAGAACTTCGGCAGCGAGGCTCCCGCTGGAAGAGATACCCCAGGGGAGTCGAAAGAGTCAGAAATTTTTGCAGGCTCGCAAAAATTACTGACTTCTTTCGACCCCACCGCTGAAGCGGTCCCCCGGCAAGCCGGAAAACTATCCCCCTGTTGTCCCCCAAGGGACAATTTGCCCTTCGGGGCGGGCCGAGGGTGGCACGTCCCCTGAGGTATCTCTTCCTGCTCCGCCTCGCTGCCGGCAAACTGGTCCAACGTTACAACATTGGCCCTGTAAGATTTGAATGACTGAAGGGCGCCGAGGTAGGTGGGGGCCGTGGTAAGGACGGTGTCGCCGGGGTTGAGCATGATGCGTGAAGATACATCGATGCCCTGCTGGGAGGACGTGGTAATAAGCACATTGTCCGCGCTGACGCCGTAGCGCCGGGCGATCTGCTCCCGAAGCTCGGGGATGCCCTGGGTGGCGCCGTACTGCAGGGCTCTGGTGCCGTATTTCTCAAGTACCAGGGAAGACAGGCGCTTGATATCCTCAATCGGGAAGGTAGAGGCGTCCGGATACCCTCCGGCAAAAGAGTATATCGAAGAAAGGTCCACCACGCGGAAAATCTCGCGTACGGGGCTCTTCATGAAGGACGGAACGTCGTCCGAAAAAAGTTTTTTATAATCCATTTCGGTTCTGTTCAATGAGATTTCTCCACTCCGCTTTGCTACGGTCGAAATGACAGAGGGGGGCAGACTACCTCAACAGTTCTTCCAGGGAGACGGAGCCGGCGGTCTTCTCGTCCCTGTACTTTACGATGACGGGGCAGTAAAGCGAAACTCCGCTGCCGGCGGCGGGACCCTTGGTTACGGGCCTGGCCCCGGAAACGACTACGGCGCCGCGGGGGACTACGATGCGGCCGTCGGAGCTGCGGGGAAGGAACTCGCCCTTGGTGGCGTCAAACAACGCCGTAGAAGAGGTAATGATGACGCCGGACGCTATAACAGCCCCTTCCTGAACTATCGTACCCTCGTAGATTCCGCAGTTGCCGCCCACGAACGCGCCGTCCTCGATGATGGTGGGAACGGCACCCGCAGGCTCAAGCACGCCGCCTATCTGCGTAGAAGCCGAAATATGGATATGCTTGCCGACCTGCGCGCAGGAGCCGATGGTGACGTGGCTGTCGACCATCGTACCTGTGTCCACATAGGCGCCTACGTTGATGTATGCCGGCGGCATAACGATGGCTCCGGGAGCCACGAAGGCGCCGCGGCGTATGCTGGTGCCTCCCGGAACGATGCGGACGCCGTCCTCCGGCTTGAACCGGCGTACCGGGAAAGTATCCTTGTCGAAGTAGGAAAACTGCCCCTGGCTCATTTCCTTGACGGCTCCGAGCTTGAATCCGGCAAGGATTATCTCCTTGACCTCGCGGTTGACTTTCCACTCGCCGCCGATCTTCTCGGCAACACGGAGGGTTCCCGCCTCGAGCGCGGACATCACCTCCTCGAAACGGCTCAACGTTATTTCCATAGCTCTGCGAGGACTTTATCCATCAGTTCGAACGTGGACTCGGAAGGGTCGGAGAGCGGCAGGCGCAGGGATGAACCGGCCAGGCCGAGAACAGAAAGTGCCGCCTTGGCCGGAACGGGATTGGACTCCACGAAGCAGGCCTTGAACAACGGGAACAGGCGGTGATGCAGGGCGCGGGCCTCGGAAAGATGGCCCCTGAGCATCTCGTGCGTCATGTCGGCAACTTCCTTTGGTGCGATGTTGGACGCAACGGAGATGACTCCGTGGGCGCCGGTGGCCATAAGGGCGAAGGTAAGGTCGTCGTCTCCGCTCAGGACGGCGAAGCCCTTGGGAGCACGGGCGATGATCTCACTCACCTGGTCATATTTGCCGGAAGCCTCTTTGATGCCGATGATGCCTGGGACCTCGGTGGCGAGGCGTATTACGGTGTCCGGCAGCATATTGGCCCCGGTACGGCCGGGAACGTTGTAAATGACGATGGGAAGGGGGGAATACTCTGCAATAGCCTTGAAGTATTCGTACTGACCTTTCTGCGTGGGCTTGTTGTAGAAAGGAACTACCACAAGCAGGGCATCCGGGCCGAGGGGAGCGAGGAGGTCGATATTGGCAATCGTCCCGGGATAATTGTTTGTACCGACTCCGGCGAGGAGAGGCTTGCCGCCCGCATGCTGCTTGACAAGCTTGAAAATTTCGGCCTTCTCCTGAGGGGACAGAGCGGGGGTCTCGGCGGTGGTCCCGAGCGGAACGAGGAAATCTACGCCGGCCTCGACCTGACGGTCCACAAGAGTGGTGAGGGTGTCATAATCGACGGCTCCGTCGGAGAAGAAGGGGGTTACGAGCGCGGTGCCGCAGCCCTTGAATAGCATATCTGTCATAATATGAGGTCTTTGAATTCGTGTACTCCTGTCAGGCCTTCGGTCATCAGGGCCGCGACCACGGCGCCCTCGGCAAGGCCCTCGCGGGAGAAGGCCTCGTGGGTGAATGTCAGCTTGTCCACATCGGACGTAAAAGTTGCGGTGTGTATTCCGGGCACTTCCCCGATACGCTGCGAGCCGATCTTGGGAGTTTCCCCGAGGGTGTTTTCGATAATAACCCCTATGCTCTTGGCGGTACCGCTGGGGGCGTCCAGTTTGTGTATGTGGTGGATCTCTTCAACTTCAGGGGTGTATCCGCGGCCCTTGAGGACCTCGCAGGCGCGCTGCACCGCGGCGAAGAAGGCGTTGACTCCGAGCGAGAAATTGGAGGCCCAGATGAGAGGCGTCCCGGCCGCCTCGAACGCGGAGAATACTTCTTCCTTGATATCGTACCAGCCGGTGGTGCCGACGACGACAGCCTTGAACCGGGTCGCCAGCGTCCTGTAATTGGCCTTGAAGGCGTCCGGGGTAGTGAAGTCGATGCAGACGCACTCGCGGGCGACGTCCGCCGGCACGGCGCAGATGTCCTCCGACGCACACACCAGTTCGAGCCCGTGGCGCTTGAGGGACGCCTCTACCATATGGCCCATTCTGCCATACCCGCTAATTATAATTTTCATAAATTCTGATATACGTTTCTATTGCTTTCTCGATGTCGGACAGGAGGATGAACTCGTCGTCGCGATGGGCGGTGCGGATGCTGCCGGGCCCGCAGATAATCTTGTCGCGGAAGTTAGTCAGATGCGGGGCGTCGCTGCCGAAACTCGCCGGGGCAGACGGGAACCCGGGCATCGTGAAGTAGCGCGCCGGGGCGTCCCCTCCCCTTTCGCTTATCTCGAGCCTGCCGGGGACTGCCTGCGAACGCATCCAATCCCGAACAAGCGCGTCGGAGGCGAAAGTGGTACGGAAATACAGCCTGCAAGTGAGCTCCGGGCTGAGTATGTTCTGCGGATTGGGACTCGACAGTTCGCCGACGTTCCAGGTTGTGGCGCCAAGCTCGGGGTCTTCCGGAAATCCTGCCGTGCGCAGACGGTTCAAGAAGTCCGCAAAGTCGTCCACGGCGCTCCTGCCGTATTGCGGATAGCCGCTGTGGAAAGGCTCGCCGATAAACTTAAGCCCGAAGGATTTGGTCCCCTTGGAGGCGATGACCATCTTGCCTTCCGTGGGCTCCCCTATCACCAGCAAGGGGGCCCGGAAGGGGGTACGGGCAAATGCCTTTGCCCCCCAGGAGCCGGTTTCCTCGCCGCTGAGGATGAGGAGGGCGAAGCCGCTGCGACCAGCAGCGGCGAGCCTCAGGCACGCCTGATACATGGCGTACACCTGCCCCTTGGCGTCGCATGCGCCGCGCCCGAGGACACGGTCCTCAAGGAACTGCGGGGGTATGTACGGGGGTACGGTGTCCATATGGGAGCAGAAGACCACACGCGGAGTCCCCCAGCTCAGCAGGACGTTTACGGTGCCGTCGCCGACCTCGAATGTCTGCACGTCAGGAGCATGGAGGTTGGCGGCGAGCCATTCGCCCATCTGCCTCTCGCGGCCGGAGGTTGAATCGATTGACAGTATCTGGCGGAAAAGTTCCATGGCAGCTACATCAGTATGTCTTTAAGTATGCCGGTGGCAGCCAGGCGAGCGCCTTCACCGGAGCCTTTGATGACGAGGGGATATGCGTCCGAAGAATGGATGACGGTGACGTTCTGTGTACCGTCGATCCAATAATACGGGCTCTCTATGCCTACCTCGCGCATCTCGATGGCGGCGCGCACGCCGCTGCGGTCCCCTCGCTGCAGGGACGCGACGAAGCGGCGCCTCAGCCCTCTGCGATGCAGGTCGTCTTCCTGCGCCGCCATCTGCGGCTCATATGCTTCCAGGCGGGCGTAGAACTCTTCTATCGAACCGGAGAAGAACTCCTCCGGCAACAGAGGGGTGATCTGTACTTCGGAGGCCTCCAGCGGCACTCCCGCCTCGCGTGCAAGGATGAGCAGCTTGCGGAGGGCGTCGCGGCCGGCAAGGTCCGTGCGGGGGTCTTTCTCCGTCAGCCCTTCCATCTGGGAACGGCGTAGAATCGACGCGAAACTCTCGCCCTCGCTGCCACGGTAGCTCGCAAAGAGATTGTTGAGCGTACAGGAAACGACGGCCTCGATGCCGGTTATGGCGCCTCCCGCTATGGAGCCTGCCGATACCGACTGGAGCACCGGGAGGGCGTTGCCGACGGTGGTGTCGTAGCGGAAGAAACATCCGTTCTCCGCGGCGGCGGCCTTGATCGCCGCATAATCGGCGTACGGGATGGCCAGCGAACGGCGGTTGGAACTGACTATGTTGATGCCGGCGTTCAGCAGGGGGACGAAGCGGCGCCAGATGTCTTTGCTGTCGGTGCAATCGACGAAGACGCTGCGGCTGCGGGCAGTCTGGAGGACGTGGTCGGCAAAGGTGCGGTCGGATGATATCTCTATGAGGTTGATGCGCTTGCCGGCGGCGGGGAATGCGCCTCCGCAGGCGCTCAGGATGTCCTTCAGGGCGGTACCGACGGCTCCGGCGCCTGCCACGTAGACGTCGATCGTGGTGAGGGCCCTCTTCTCGAAGAACTCCCGGTGGATGGCGGCGACGGCGCTGCGGCACACGCGGCCGCGGAAGGGAATGAGGAAGTTGGAGCCGTCCTCGACCGTTATTTCGCCGGAAGGCTTGATACCGGCCTCGAGCAGGGCGCCGTTTATCCTGCGTACCGTTCCTTCCGGCGATACGGGGCCTTCGGATACAAGTGCCACGAGCGGCTCTTCACCGCCGGTGGAAGTGACGCCCATGTACACCGGTATTTCCGATTCTGCGGAAGAGATGACGGTGCCGGGATGGGATGGGTCGAAGGTATTGAGTATGCGGATGGCGATGCCCTTCTCCCTGGCGGGGCCGACGGCGGGGGCGTACAGCACCTTGGCGCCGTATCTTGCAAGGTCGAAGGCGGCACGGTAGCTGATGGAAGGGATGCTGCTGGCAGCCGGGACGTCCTTGGGGTTGGCTGTGAGGATGCCGGGGACGTCGGTCCAGATCTGGAGATCGGACGCATCCAGGGCCGCAGCGTAAAGGGAGGCGCTGTAGTCGGAGCCTCCGCGGCCCAGGGTGGTGGGTGCACCGTCGGGATCTTTGGCTATAAAGCCCTGGGCGACAAATATCTGCGCCGCAGGATTGACTTCAACAGCCTTTTGTATAGCAGCGTACGTGGGTTCCTGGTCGGCCTGGGTCGAGCCTGGGAGCGTACGGACCAGTTCACGGGAATCGAGCCAGACGGTCTTGTAGCCCTCGCAATGGAGTTTGCGGGCAAGAATACGGGTAGAGAGGATTTCGCCGTACTGTTCGATGGTACGGGGAATGCAGCGGATCTCGGTGAAGGTATCTTTACAGTCGACGATCGCAAGCTCGCGGTCGGGACCGGTGAAAAGCCGGTGGATAATCTTGATGTGGCGGCGCTGAAGGTCTTCCAGAAGGTGCTCCGGGTCCTCTGTGCTGCCGATTTGAATCAGGGCGTCGGTACAGCCGCGTATGGCGGAACAGACGAGGACGACGCGGTCCCGGGCGGCTGCGGCCTCGACTATGTCGAGTACGCGCGACATGGCGGTCGCGTTTTCCACCGAAGAGCCTCCGAACTTTAGAACGATCATAACCTAACAAATATAGTGATTATTTTTTATATCTTTGCGTTGTATGACAGTTGAACGCAATTACGACCTCAGTGCGCACAACACCTTCCGCATGAAGGTCAAGTGCGCCTGTTTCGCGGAATACGGCAGCGTAGAAGAACTTGCCGGCCTTGACTGGGACAGCCTTCCGCGGCCCCTCAAGCATATCGGGGAGGGCTCCAACCTCCTGTTTACCGGGGACTTCCCGGGCACCATACTGCATTCGGCCATACGGTACGTGAAGTATGTCGACGTCGGCCTTGACGAGGTCCCGGTGATTGCCGGCGCCGGTGTCCGCTGGGACGACCTCGTGGCCGAACTGTGCGGCCACGGGCTGTGGGGCGCGGAGAACCTCTCGCACATTCCCGGAGAAGTCGGAGCCGCCGCAGTGCAGAACATCGGCGCCTACGGGGTGGAGATCAAAGACATCATCTCCGGCGTCAGCTGCTACGACCTCGTTACCCGCAAAAGCTGCAAGTTCACGGTCGACCAGTGCCGCTACGGCTACCGGGAATCCATGTTCAAGGAGGCAGGCGACAGGTACGTCATCACCTCCGCGCTGCTGCGCCTCACCCGTTCGCCCCGTCCCAGGCTGGAATACAAGGGCCTCTCAGGCGTGGACGCATCGAGCCCGGCGAGCATCAGGAACGCCGTTATCGACATACGCAAGAGCAAGCTTCCGGAGCCGTCGGAAATCGGCAGCGCCGGGTCGTTCTTCAAGAACCCCGTCATCAGCGCTTCCGACTTCGTCCGCGTCTGCAATGCCGCCACGGGCGTATCCGTGCCGCATTTCGTCCTGGACGGCGGCATGATAAAGGTCCCCGCCGCATGGCTCATTGACCAGTGCGGATTCAAGGGGGAGCGTGAAGGCGGAGCGGCAGTTTATGAAAAGCAACCCCTCGTGATTGTCAACGCCACCGGCTCAGCCACCCCTGACGACGTGCTGGAGCTTGAAAGGCGTATCGTCGCCACTGTCCACGAACGCTTCGGCGTGTCGCTGAGTCCGGAAGTAGAACATTTGCCCAAATAATAAATCATAACATATGGCTTGCTTTATCGTCCCGCTGGTACAGGCCGTCGCCACCAGCATATACCGCAAATCCGCAGGAAAGTCCATTTCCGCACCCGGCTCAGGCCCTCTCAAGCGTAACATCCCGGCCCTGGAAAAGATGCTCTGGGGCGGCTCCGTAATGCTGATCGTCGATCACATCATCAACGGCGAGCTCACCTGGCGCTTCCCGTTCTTCACCGCCCTGGGCGTTGAAGGCGGCGCCCAGACCATGCTCCGCGAAATGCTCACCGTAGGCGTCCCCATGTCGCTCGTCCTCACCCTGGTCTGGGTCGTATACGCCATCGTCAAGGAGAAAAAAGCGGCCCGGGCTTCCGCACAGGTATAATCCTAATTATGGCAGGAGACGACTACAGAATAATGGTTAACACCGTGGAGAACGGGGTGCGGCACATTACGGCAGCGCCCAGTTCGCTGGTCTGTTCCAAGTTGATAGACTTTGACCTGGTGGACGGGAAGATTCACAATCTTAAGTATCTGGGCGGCTGCAACGGCAACCTCCAGGCGCTCGGAGCCCTGCTCGAGGGCGCGCCGGCGGAGTTCGCCCTGGAGCGGCTGAGCGGCATCAACTGCGCCGGCCGGGGCACTTCCTGCTCCGACCAGCTTGCCAGGATAATCAAGCAGGTCCTCTAAGCCTTTTCGCAGACGAAGTCGAAGAAGGGCTGGATGTCCTTGCGGGAGGCGAACCGGGCCACATAGACCTGGTTGCCCAGGGCGTCGGAAAGGGCGTCGGGCATCCTCCGGCACATGCAGATACCGAGTGCCGGGTCGTCGGCAGACCAGGAGCCGGAACCGTACCGGGCGAAGATTTCCTCATTGGAACGCACATAGCGATAGCAGTCGCGGCGGCTGGCGTATGCGCAGAAATACTGTTCGCCCATGCCTTTGCGCCTTTCGTCAAAAGCTACCATGTCGGCCCATATCTGGTAGACGTCGGTGCTGTGGGCGAAGTTCATCATATCGGGCGTATAGCCTCCTGCCGGACGCATATTGACCTCGAGCCCTACGAAATCCCCCTTCTTGCCGAGCCCCTCGCGGTCGCGGTCGAGCTTGAAGAATTCCAGATGTACGAAACGTCTCGTGACGCCGAAAGCCTTGACGGTGCGGCGGCCTATTCTGGAGAGCGCGGCGGGAACGTCTTTCTCGACCCAGTAACAGGAATCGAGGTTGCCGTGGACGATGTCCATTATGGGCGTGGGATATACACCCATCGATTCGAATATGGGTTCACCCTTTGAGTTGTAAATGGCGTCGTAAGATGTCAGAAGGCCGGTGATGAACTCCTCCACCACGAAGGCGCCGTAGTTGGACTGGTGCGCCCCGAACCAGCCGCGGAGTTCCTCGTCGGAGCCGAGCTTGAACGTCCCGCTTGCGCCGACACCGTTGTCGGGCTTGGCGATGATCGGATATCCGGTCTTACGGGCGAATGCGAGGACGGCGTCCAATCCTTCCGAGGCCTTGATCTGGCGGGCGGTGGGAACATGGCCGGCAGCATACGACTTCTTCATTTCCGACTTCTCCTTGATGCCGGCAATGCGGTCCGTATGCAGGCCGGAGGTCACGTTGAAGTCGGTGCGCAGGCGTGCGTCCTGCTCAAGCCAGTATTCATTGTTGGATTCGATCCAGTCGATATGCCCGTAACGGTGGGCGAACCACGCCACGGCGCGATAGACCTCGTCGTAATCTTCCAGGTTGCGTACCTGATAATAGTCGGTAAGAGCGCCGCGGAGCTCCTGGGTGAGTTCGCCGTGGGGCGCGTCCGCAATACCCAGCACATTGACGCCGTTGGCCTTGAGACCTGCGCAGAAATGGCTGTACGTCTGC
Source organism: Bacteroidales bacterium (assembly GCA_017615615.1). Taxonomy (GTDB): domain Bacteria; phylum Bacteroidota; class Bacteroidia; order Bacteroidales; family UBA932; genus Cryptobacteroides. Next base: position 1,222 of record JAFZZW010000029.1, on the reverse strand, counting down.
GGGAAATGAGGGGAGATGAAAACTACGTTCATAAAGGTATACACTTGATTTTCGCTGCAAATCTGACGCATCTGCCCGCCGGATATCTCCCATGCCGTGCCGAAAAGGCTTGTGCGGCCGTCCTTGCTCAGGATGTATCCTCCGTCGGGAAACGTGTAGAATGAATGGTTGAAGCTGTCAGGAAAAATAATGTCCTCGAAGAGCCTGCGTCCGTCGATAATGAAGTTGCGCACCTGGTGATAATGCGGAATTATGCGGATGTCGGTCAGACCGAGCCCCTTGAGCCAGCGGCTGTAACCGGGATCCGCCGCCTCACCTGGCAGTTCCGGATGGGAATAGACCATTCCGGCGCAATTCATGCTTCCGGCGCTGCATCCCATCACCAGGCCCTGGAAGCCTTCCAGAAGCCTCCGAAGGCCGATTTCGTGGATGAAACGGTTCTGCGTGGGAACGTGGCCGCCGCAGAGGACGACCCAGTCGGCACGGTGTATCAGTTCCGCCGCCCTGCCGGCATTCCGGCGGTCGAGCATGACGATTCCGGAGGGCTTGATGCCGGAGTTCCGTACGCAGAGCGTCATCCCTTCCAGAACGCTGTCGGTGAAGGCCCTGTCGTCCGGCGCGGCGCTTATCATCAGGATACGGGGTTTGGGAGGCAACTCCGCCTTGACAGTGGCAAGGAAACCATTGTCGGTGGTGAATCGGTCTTCCCCGTATCTGGTCGGGCTTCCTGTAAGGATCAGCGTCATACGGAATGCAAAGTTAGCAAAAAATGCGACAACAAATGACGCCGGTCGTTCCAGCGGAGGAATGACCGGCGTCACTATAGAGCGGAAGGATAATCTTAGTCCTCGTCCTTCTCCTGGGCGGCGTACTCTGCAAGGAGCTTGGTCTGGACGTCGCCGGGAACCGGCTGGTAGTCTGCAAACTCCATGGTGAAGGTTGCGCTGCCGGCGGTGAGGGAACTGAGGGTGGTGGAGTAGCGGTAGAGCTCTGCCAGAGGCACGCGGGCCTTGAGGATGGCGAAGCCCTTGTCGGCACCCATGTCGCCGAGCATGCCGCGGCGGTTCTGAAGGTCGCTCATGACGGCGCCCTGGTACTCGCTCGGGGTCATGACCTCTACGTTGTAGATAGGCTCGAGGATCTTGGGTCCGGCGTTGCGGAATGCCTCACGGAAAGCGTTGCGGCCGGCGATGATGAAGGCGATTTCCTTGGAGTCGACCGG
>JAFZZW010000028.1 GCA_017615615.1 Bacteroidales bacterium | reverse complement strand
GGCCCTCACGGAGCCGTCGGAGTAGGAGGGGATGACGTTGACCGCCTTGGCGCCGTGGATGCCCTTGCCTATTTGGATGATGTCGCCGTTGTTGAGGGCGAAGAACCAGTAGCTCTCGTTCTGGTTTACCCACTGGAAGATGCTGTCGCCGGGGCCGCCCTGATCGCCCTTGGCCTTGCTGAGCTGCGTCCAGGTGGCGCCGCCGTCGGTGGAGATGTACCAGTAATCGTTCTCAATCTTGAGCTTCGGGGCCGCGCCCGTCACGGCAAGCTTTTCGCCGCCTTCTCCGAGGAGCCACCCGCCGTCGAGAGTCCAGTAATATATGCCGTCGGCGTCTTTCTTGGCGCTGATCTTAGGCCCGGAGCCCTTGCTGACTGTGACCGTCTTGCCGTTGCTGAACTTGATGGTCCAACCGTCTTCAGTCTCCTCGACGGATTCCACCAGCACCTTGCCGTTCAGGGCCTTGACGAGATCCTGCAGGGCGGAGATGTTGTTGTTGGCGGCAAGCATCTGGTCCTCGAGGGTCTTGACGCGGGACTGGAGGTCTGCGATGTCGGTTTTGATTGCGCTGTCGTTGTAACAGGCGGTGACTGCGAAAGCTGTAAGGACAGCTGCGGCCAAAAATGAAAGTCTTTTGCTCATAGATAAAAAAATAACGTACACCGATACAAAAATAGCAAATCTGTCGCTTTGTTGCAAGCGTGTATTGCTACTGCTGCTGGACGGAAACACTAATACACATGCAGGATCCTGTCGGCTTCGCGGGCGAATGAGAGCCGGATGGCGAGGGAGTCCTTGTCTATGACCGGTTTCTCGAAGTCCAGCAGGGATACCTCGTGCAGTTCGTATCCATCTGAGCTGCCACGCGAATCCGTAAACTCCATCACTTCCTTCTCCGTGATTCCGATCAGGCTCATGTTGTAGCGGTTTAATTCACGCAAGGACGCTGCGCAGTAAAGGAGCCATCTCCGGTAGACTCTTGGCAGGGCCAGCTGCGACCGGAACAATTCATTCCGGAGATACTTTTCCGCCATCGAGTTGCCGGGGTAATTGCCCGGATTGTCGGTTATAACGTTCTTGGCGGCATGGTATTCCCTGAGGTTGCTGTTCAGATGGTCCTCCTGCCGGTTCATCAGGGAGAAACAGGTCCCGACATTGTCGATGAACTGGAAAATGCCCATATTCTTCCAGGTGTCTATGTTGGAACTGAAAATGCTTTCCGCAGTCTGATCGTGGGAGATGGTTCCAATCATCATGACTTCGTCCAGCGGGTCTGCAAGATAATCATCACCCAGCTTGACCACATCCTCGATGGAGAGTCCCAGCAGCCATGTGGCGATACTGTCGATATGGGCAAAATCCTTTTCTTCATCTTCAAATCCCCGGGCAAAAGATTCGATGCTGCTCATGACCATCAGGGCCGTGAGCTTGCGTTCTTTCATCTGGTTGATGCGGTTGACGACCATTGTCGTACCGAATGTAAGGATAATGGACAGAGTCGTGGCGGCGAAAGCGACCAGCAGGTCCTTCACCCATGGCTTGGATTTCTTTTCCGGAGTCATATCAATATAGCTATTCCATCACCAGCTCCACCGGGCAGTGGTCGGAGCCGTAGATGTCGTTCAAGATATCGGTGGAGACGATGCGCTCCCGGAGTTTCTCGGAGACCAGGAAGTAGTCGATGCGCCAGCCGACGTTCCGCTCGCGGGCGGCCATGCGGTAGGACCACCAGGAGTACTTGGCTTCTTCCGGGTGCTGGAGGCGCCAGGTGTCGATGAATCCGGCGCCGAGGAGCTCGGTCATCTTGCCTCGCTCTTCGTCGGAGAATCCGGCGTTGAAGTGGTTGGTGGCGGGGTTCTTGAGGTCGATCTCTTCGTGCGCGACGTTCATGTCGCCGCAGACGACTACGCCCTTGCGTTCCTTCAGCCCGCAGAGATAATCGCGGAATGCGTCTTCCCACTGCATCCTGTACGGGAGGCGCCTCAGGCCGTCCTGGGAATTGGGGGTGTAAACGTTGACCAGATAGAAATCGGGCATCTCCAGAGTCACCACGCGGCCTTCGTCGTCAAAGCCGTCAACTCCAATCCCGTATGTGGCGCGAAGAGGCTCCTCGCGGGTGTAGATGCAGGTGCCGGAGTAACCTTTCTTCTCGGCATAGTTCCAATATGAGGTGTAACCCAGGAACTCCAGGTCTATCTGGCCCGCCTGGACCTTGGTCTCCTGAAGGCAGACGAAGTCGGCGTCAAAACCATCGAAAATATCGGCAAATCCCTTGCCGGCCACGGCCCGCAGTCCGTTCACGTTCCAGCTGATGAATTTCATGATGTACAAATATACCACTTTTTCTTATCTTTGCAGTCTATGAGACCGCTCAGACTTACCAATACGCTCACACGGAGCAAAGAACTCTTCACACCGATCAATCCCGGCCGCGTCGGAATGTACGTCTGCGGTCCCACAGTATATGGCGAGGCCCACCTCGGGCACGCACGTCCCGGTGTCACGTACGACGTCCTCAGCAAGCTGCTGCGCCACCTCGGCTACAAGGTCCGCTACGTGCGCAACATCACGGACGTCGGCCACCTCGAGCACGACGCCGACGAAGGTGAGGACAAAATCGCCAAGAAGGCCCGCCTGGAGCAGCTGGAGCCCATGGAGGTCGTTCAGACCTACACCCTCCGCTACCACGAGGCTATGCGCCTTCTTAACTGCGCCCCTCCTTCCATCGAGCCCAGAGCCAGCGGTCACATAATCGAGCAGATCGAAACCGTCAAAAAGATTCTCGACGCCGGACTTGCCTACGAGTCCAACGGCAGCATCTACTTCGACGTCCGCAAGTATAACGAAAAGCATCATTACGGCATCCTCAGCGGCCGCAACCTGGACGACACCCTGGAAGGCACCCGCAGCCTCGACGGCCAGAGCGACAAGCGCGCCCCGTATGACTTCGCCCTCTGGAAGAAGGCAGAGCCGGAACACATCATGCGCTGGCCCTCCCCCTGGGGCGAAGGTTTCCCCGGATGGCACCTTGAGTGCTCCTGCATGGGGGAGAAGTATCTCGGGCACGAGTTCGACATCCACGGCGGCGGCATGGACCTGATGTTCCCGCACCACGAATGCGAAATCGCCCAGAATGTCGCATCCCGCGGCACTCAGGGCGTACGTTACTGGGTACACAACAACCTCATCACTATCGGCGGACAGAAGATGGGCAAGAGCCTCGGCAACTTCATCACCCTGCCCGAGCTCTTCAGCGGCAACCATCCCAAGCTGGAACGTGCCTACAGCCCCATGACGGTCCGGTTCTTCATCCTCCAGGCACATTACCGCGGTACGCTTGACTTCTCCAACGACGCCCTTCTTGCGGCGGAGAAAGGCCTCGGCAGGCTGATGCAGGCGGCGCGTGAACTGTATGCGATGGCCGGACGCAAGGCCCCCGACTGGCCGTACGGCGAGGAGGCATTCGGTACGGCTCCGGACAGCTGCAACGCCGAGTCCGCAGAGGTCCGTGCCATATTCGACGGCATCTACGACGCCCTCTGCGACGACATGAATACCCCGGTCGCCCTGGCACAGATATCAGAAGCCGTAAGGCTGATCAATTCCGCCAAGGCCGGCAGCGTCAAGCTCGGCACCGGCGACATCGCCACCCTCTGCCAGATTTTCGACGACATAGTCTTCGGTGTACTGGGCCTCAAGGACGAGGGCGGCACCGGTTCCGAGGGCGCCAGCAAGGTGATAGACGGCCTGATGCAGATGATCCTCGAGCAGCGCGCATCGGCCAAGGCCGCCAAGGACTGGGCCACGTCGGACCGCATCCGCGACAACCTCAAGGCAATCGGAATCCAGGTAAAGGATACGAAGGACGGCGCCGAGTGGACGCTCTCCGAATAAGCGTTATTTCTGCGACAGGACCTCGAACAGACCGTCCGGGAGATTCATCACAAGGGTACGTTTCTGCGGGTCCGCAGAGACGATAAAGTCTTCGTGAAGCGGGATCAATGTTCCGGCGACCTCCAGGCAGGGGTTGCCGGGGATGTCTTCCAGTCCTGTGACGGTGCCGACGAGCCTGTCGCCGTCGAACAGCGTCCAGCCGGTGAAATCTTCCTCGTCGGAATCTTCGTACTCGGCGTCCAGAAGAATCTCGCGCCCGACTATCTCTTCGGCATCCTCGAGGGTGTCGATGTCCGTAAGATGGAGAATGGCGCGGGTACGGCCTTTGGCCTCCAGGGATTCAATGAAAAAGGGAACCGGCAGTCCGTCGAATACGACGAACACCGGTTCCTTGGTGTCTATTTCCTCTATGCCGATATCGACCAGTCCGACCAGGAGGTCGCCGTCGATGCCGTTGGATTTGAGGATTTTGGCGACAGGGATCATTACTCTGCTGCGGGAGCCTCTTCTGCGGCGGCTTCCTCTGCAGGGGCCTCGACTGCCTCTTCAGCTGCCTCTGCAGCCTCTTCGGCGGCCTTTGCGGCTGCCTGCTCGGCGGCGAGCTCGGCGGCCTTCTTGGCGATGGCCTCGGCACGGGCCTCATTGACCTTTGCCTCTTCTGCCTTGGCGGCCTTGCGGGCCTCGATGGCGGCGTTCTTCAGGCCGGTCTTCTTGGCCTCGATCTTGGAATCCCTTTCTGCCTTCCAGTCGTTCCACTTCTTGTCCGCGGCTTCCTGGGTAAGAGCACCCTTTGCGACACCGCCGTCAAGGTGGTGGCGAAGGAGGACACCCTCGTAGGAGAGAATGCGGCGAGCGGTAAGAGTAGGCTCTGCACCGACCTTGATCCATGCAAGGGTACGCTCGAAGTTGAGGTTGATGGTTGCAGGATTGGTGTTGGGGTTGTAGGAGCCGAGCTGCTCGATGTAACGACCGTCACGCGGGGAGCGTGAGTCTGCCACTACAATGTGGAAGAATGCGAAATTCTTCTTTCCGTGGCGCTGTAAACGAATTTTAACAGCCATTGTGAATCTGTTTGTTTATAAAAAAGTTAATACTGTAACCGCCCTACCCGAGAGCGGACTGCAAAGGTAGTAATTATTTCCGATATTGCAAGAGAGGTTCCCGTCAACTTGACCCTGCGGCCTCCCGACGGCAGACCTGAGCCAGGCCCAGCAGCCTCCCGACACCTATGTGGCCAGGAGGTGGTTCTGGAAGGGGTTGGCGTCGGGAGCCGGGCTTCCGGAGGGCCGGGTCCCGACGGCAGTATGGCTCTGGCGCCTGTAGAATAATGGTGGCAGTCGGGAGGCCGGTTGGAATAAAAATGCTATCTTTGGAGTCGATACATCTTTGGAACTATGCTATCCGACAGAATTACATCCCGTGCAATAGGTTTAGCCGCACTGCTGACCGTCTTCGCCTGTAACGACATAAAGGAATCCGTTGAAATTAACGGAACCCAGATGGTTCTTACCGCATATCAGGAGGGATCCCCAGATGTCAAGACCGCCGTCGAGAACGGCGGAACGCAAGTGTTCTGGGAGCCGGGAGACGAGATAAAGGTCTTTTCCGGAAGCCGTACGGGCCGTTTTTCTTCCGGAGCCGGCACTCTGGAATCTGTCACGACCTTCACCGGACATCTTGAGGGTACCGGCCCCGGCGCGGATGATATCTGGGCCGTTTACCCCTATAGCGACGAGGCCTCCTTAGACGGCGAGAGCATCACTACCGTCATACCGTCCGTCCAGGTCGCCCGCCCCGGCACCTTCGCCCAGGGCGCCAATGTCGCCATCGCCCATTCCAACACCTCAACCCTCCAGTTCTATAACGTAGGAGGCGGACTCCGGTTTACTCTCACCGAAGAAGGAGTCTCCAAGGTCATCTTCGAAGGTCTCGGCGGAGAAGTGCTTGCCGGAACCGTGAAGATAGGATTTGAAGACGGATTGCCCAAGGTGCAGAGCGTCACGGGCGGCAGTATCTTCATCACCCTGACACCTCCGGACGGGGAATATTTCGCAACGGACACATGGTACTACATGACCGCCATCCCGTGTGCGCTTGAGAAGGGCTTCAAGATGAGGTTATTCAAAAACGATACTTGTGCAAAAGTGGTTTCGGAGAAGGGATGCCAAATAAAGAGAAAGATATTTGGGTCTTTAAGCAAGATGGATGCAGGAGTGAAGTTTGAAGATATAGTCTCTTCACTCCCTGAAACAATTGAAGAAATAGGCGAATCTCTAGATCTGTTGTCTACTATCGAATCTCAGATAAATATCATAGATGCCGTTATTAGCGAATCGGGCAATAATACAGCAGAGAGGTTGGCAGAGGAATACAGTAATATTGACGGCGTCGCCTATGCTACGGCAACTGACGAAGGTAATATTGCTATCGTCCAGAGAGACGGTTTGGTCCTTAATGTTTTCCGTAATACTGATTTTGTGTCAGATAGTTTTCCTTCTGCCCCTCAGTTAGGTACGTCTGGTGCTTCCTTATACGGCAAGAATAGAGCCAGGTTGACAACAAGAAACACTGTCAAATCTTATGGCAGAGATTTTCCTTTTATAGTTAACAAAGGACGAAAGGCTTTGATACTTGCCCCTTACAGATGGGAATTTGCTAGACAGTTTAAAGAAACTCTTGCTCCTTTTTTTGACAACACCCCCGTTGTTGTTGAGGACGTTAATGCTGACATAACAAAATTTAAAGGTGTTTTTTTGAGCCAATTTGACTTTATTTTTATCTATGCTCACGGCGGAACAGGATACTATGCTGTCAATAAAGAACCCTTTCTGAATGAAGATAAAGATTATTTAAAAAGCATTGATAATGTCTTTATAATGGCGACATCCTCAATAGGTACACGGAAAGATATTCTTTATTATATAGAAAATGGAATCTTGAACTGGGAAGATATCGCCCTCGCAAAACTTAGTGAAGATGACAGAGAGTTCCATATTTGCATGACTCCCAGCCTTCTAAAAGGGGCGTCTCTCGACAATGCATTTGTTGTGCTTAATTCTTGCTCATCAGCGGCGCCCGAAATTTGGAGCGGGCCTGGTTCTTTAAAAGAAGCATTTTTCAACGCTGGCGCGGCTTATTTTTCAGGATATGAAACAGATGTTGAGCCCATCCGTGCTGAATTCATTTTTGAGCATGCCATTAATTTTATGGCTCACGGAGTTTCATATAAAGATGCATTTGAGTATTGGGCTAATTCAGAAACCCTATATGCCAACAGCATTGCACAAATGCATTTTTTAATCGATCAAGATGAAGAATGGCATCGAAAGACTGCCAATATGTCACGCGAAGAGAGTCTTAATGATGCAGAAATAGTCCTTTTTGCCCCTTGGAAATATGATGTGAATCCAAAAAACAAAGATACACAAGGCTTTCTGTTCGACCCTCGTCCAATACTAGAGAAACCTGAGCCTGATGGAACAACGGTAAACATTGTATGGTCATGCGATCTCCATTCTTTTATAGAAAAAGCCCAATATGTTGAGTATTCCGAAAGACAATGGACAGTTAACGAAAAGCGGGATTATCTTCAAACTGTTTCTTTCGACATCTATGTGGGCGATAGTTGCATTAAGACCGTTGATAATCCTTACCGATCTACTTCTTTCAGTATAATGTTGCCGGACGATTATACATGCAAAATAATTGCACGGCTTACTTTAGACAATGGGCAAGAAATCTTATATGAAAGTAATGAAGAGCATTTCATAATCAAGCCTTCCACACAAGATGAGCCCTCTTACCCCACCCCTGAAGCCGTCGACCTTGGCCTCTCAGTCAAGTGGGCCTCGTTCAACCTCGGCGCCAGCAAGCCAGAGGAATATGGTGATTACTTCGCATGGGGAGAGACAGAACCAAAATCTGAATATCTATGGGACAACTATAAATGGAGCAATGGTAATGAGAACGCTTTGAATAAGTACAACACTGATTCTTCTTATGGAGCGGTTGACAACAAACTAAGCTTTTATGAGTATGGTTTTAGTGACGATCCGGCACATAAGCAACTTGGTGATAATTGGTATACTCCATCGTATTCAGATTGGGCAGAGTTAACGAGTACGCGCAATTGTGTATGGACGTGGACAAATGATTATCAAGGCACGGGAATAAAGGGTTACATCGTGACAAGCAAGAAAACTCAATACGCTGGCAATGAATTATTCCTCCCGTTAGTAAAATCACAAGGCTCTTATGATACCCGGAGTTTTTATTGGTATGATTGCCTTTACTCTGAAGATGATCCGGCTTCGGCAACTTGTTTGGTTTTTTATAATGGAAGTATAGGTTTAACAGCATCTGCCCGTTGTTATGGTTTAACCGTGCGTCCTGTGTACAAGAATATTGTTCAGGTGGAAAGTGTTGTTATTTCTGACGATTATGGCAGATCCAATATCGATTTGAAAGTTGGAGATGGTATTACACTTTACAGCGTAGTTTATCCGCTTAATTCCACATTCAAGGATGTTTTTTGGACTAGCAGCAATCCTGCTGTAGCTACTGTCTCTAAAGACGGGGTTGTTCACGCTCAGGCTACAGGGCAAACTATAATCTCAGTTACCTCCCGAGATGGGAGAAAAACTGACTCATGTACTTTAACCGTGCACGAGTATCCTCTTCCGGATGCGATAGATTTGGGCCTGCCGTCAGGTGTCAAATGGGCATCTGCAAACCTGGGGGCCTCCAAACCTGAAGAGTACGGTGATTACTTCGCATGGGGAGAGACAGAGCCCAAAACTGATTATTCATGGTCGTCATACAAATGGAGTAATGGTGCTTATAAAATGCTCATCAAGTATTGCCCTACTAACAAGACTGATTTTTGGGGGGGATCCGGTTCTCCAGACAACAAGACGGAGTTGGTCCTTGAAGACGATGCTGCCCGAGCCTGTTTGGATGGCAATTGGCGCACGCCCAGAGATGCTGAGTGGACGGAGTTAAGAAATAATTGCACGTGGATATGGACGAACGATTACAATGGAACAGGAGTATCCGGAATAATAGCAACAAGCAAAAAAGATGGTTTCACAGACAAATCGATTTTCTTTCCAGCCGCAGGTAGTATGAACGGTACGTATGTAAGCTATGCGGTTTACAGTGGCTACTACTGGTCTTCTTCCCTCTATACGGGCTACCCAGACAGTGCGTGGACAGTCTACTTTAATTCCGGCAGTAGTAGTCCCGGCAGGGGGAATTCCAGCCGATACGAAGGCCGTTCCATCCGCCCCGTCTCTTATTGATTAATTGCGGACAGTATTGCTAAACGCATCAGGTTAAACCATATAACCATCGGCACAAAAAACCCCGAAAGCCGTGTAGTAGCAACTTTCGGGGTTAATAATATCTGTATGCGGCTGGACGCTATTTCCTTACCGCTGCGATGCCCGGGAGTTCTTTGCCTTCGAGGGCCTCGAGCATGGCGCCGCCGCCGGTGGAGACGTAGCTGACCTTCTTTGCGAAGCCCATCTGGGTGACTGCCGCCACGGAGTCGCCGCCGCCCACGAGGGTGTAGGCGCCCTTTTCGGTGGCCTGGGCGAGGAGCTCGGCGATCTTGAGGGTTCCGCTTGCGAACGGAGCGATCTCGAAGACTCCGACGGGGCCGTTCCAGAGGACGGTCTTGGAGTCGAGGATGACCTTGCCCCAGCGTTCGAGGGACTCGGGACCTGCATCGACACCCTCGAAACCGTCGGGAATCTCATGCGAGGGGACGAGCTTGGTGTGGGCGTCGGCGCTGAAGTCGTCGGCGACGAGTGTCTGGACGGAGAGGTAGATGTTTACGCCTTTCTCCTTGGCCTTGGCCATGATTTCCTGAGCCTGAGGGATGAGGTCGTCCTCGTGGAGGGAGTTGCCGATCCTGCCGCCCTCGGCCTTGATGAAGGTGTATCCCATGCCGCCGCCGATGATGAGGTTGTCGACCTTCTCGAGCATGTTCTCCAGGACTGCGAGCTTGCTGGACACCTTGCTGCCGCCGATGATTGCGGTGAAGGGGTGCTTGGCGTTGCTGAGGACGTTGTCGATGGCCTTGATTTCGCCTTCCATGAGGTAGCCGAACATCTTGTCGTTGGGGAAGTAGTCTGCGATGAGGGCGGTGGAAGCGTGTGCGCGGTGCGCGGTGCCGAACGCGTCGTTGATGTAGCAGTCGGCGTATGATGCAAGGGTCTTTACGAATTCCTTCTGGGAGGCCTTGACGACGGCCTTGGCGGCCTTCTTCTCTTCGTCGGTGGCGTCTTCGGCGAGTCCGCGGGGCTTGCATTCTTCCTCGGCGTAGAAGCGGAGGTTCTCCAGCAGGAGGGCCTCACCGGGCTTCAGGGCAGCGACCTCGGCCTGGGCCTTCTGGCAGTCGGGGGCGAACTTCACGGGAACTCCGAGGCACTCGGAAACGTGTGCGAGGATGTGGCGCAGGGAGAACTTGTCGGCGACGCCCTTGGGACGGCCGAGGTGCGACATGATGATGAGCGAGCCGCCGCCTGCGAGAACCTTCTTGAGGGTGGGGATGGCAGCGCGGATGCGGGTGTCGTCTGTAATTTCGAATTTGTCGTTGAGAGGGACGTTGAAATCAACGCGTACGATCGCCTTCTTGCCGGTGAAATCGTATGAATCGATGTGCTGTTGCATGATAATATTGTGTTTGTCGTATTGTCCGGCGCAAATTTAGCAAAAAAATCCATACCTTTGTTTTATCGTTAACATTGTTACCGGATATGAAAAACATGCGCTACTTTTTTGCTGCAGCAGCAATTATACTTGCTGCGTCCTGCGGCGGCAACACCATCGACCCCGACAATCCCAACGGCAACGGCGGAGGCGGCACTACCGCCAGACACGGCAAAGTGGGCACGCCCGTAGACCTTGGCCTGTCCGTCAAATGGGCCAGCTGGAACGTCGGCGCGGAGAAGCCGGAGGAGAACGGCGACTATTTCGCCTGGGGAGAAACCGAACCGAAGGACTCCTACTCCTGGGACAATTACAAATGGATGAAAGACAACCAGATCTCCAAATACACCGGCCCGGACGGAGACGCCAAGACGGTCCTCGACCCGGAGGACGACGTCGCCCATGTAGCCTGGAAGGGCAAATGGCGCATGCCAACGATTGAAGAACTGAAGGAACTTGAAGATAATTGCGATTGGGAATGGGGCTCCCTCAACGGAGTCGACGGCTTTACCATCAAGAGCAAGACCAACGGCAATTCCATCTTCCTGGGGCTCAGCGGCACGTTCAGTTCCTGGCTGTCTTCCGAAGGGGAGTACGGCTTCCTCTGGACGTCCTCGTATCACGATGACTGGCAGAAAAACAGCCAGTACAGCTATTATCTCAACATGTACAAGGAGGTCGGCCCCCTTAAGCGCAACAGCAATTACAACTCAAGGTATCTTGGATATCCGGTACGGCCGGTTATGGAATGATAGAGTTTCCCGACATAAGCTGGAAGGATTACGAGCTCCTGGACTCCGGCGCCGGCGAGAAGCTGGAGCGCTTCGGCTCCTTCGTGCTCGCGCGTCCTGAGCCCAAGGCGCTTTGGGATAAGAGTCTGCCCCAGGCCGAATGGGACCGCCTGGCGCATACGCGCTTCCGCCCCGGCGCCGGCTTCGGCAAGGCCGGCAAGGAGGACAGCGGAACCTGGGAGCGCCTCCACAAGATGGACGACCAATGGTGGATCAAGTATCCGCTGGGATGTTCGGATGGCGCTGCTTTGGGAAACCCTCCGCTTCGCTCCGTCCCTCCCACCGCAAGCGGCGGGTCCCTCCCGTTCATGGTCACGGGCGACCAAAGGTCTCCCAAAGCAGTGCCATCCGAAACAACGCCCGCTGAACCTCTCGCCCTTCGGCTTGGTCTGACATCGTTCAAACATGTAGGCGTGTTTCCGGAGCAGGCTCCGAACTGGGAGTACATTTACCGCAAATGCCGCGGGATGGATCACCCCAAGGTGTTGAATCTCTTCGCCTATACAGGCGCGGCGTCGCTTGCGGCCCGGGCTGCAGGGGCGGAGGTTACGCACCTTGACTCCGTGAAGCAGGTCGTCACCTGGGCCCGGCAGAATATGGAGCAAAGTGGTCTGGACGGTATCCGTTGGATAATCGAGGATGCTATGAAATTTGCACGTCGTGAAGCCCGCAGGGGCAATATGTACGACGGCATCATACTGGATCCGCCGGCATACGGCCACGGGCCCGACGGCGAAAAATGGAAGCTCGACGAATGCCTCTTCGAGATGCTCCGCACCGTCGCCCAGATCCTCGCCCCTCACGGATTCGTAGTCCTGAACCTCTATTCCAACGGCTACAGCGCCGCCCTCGGCGAAACCCTCGTCCGCCAGGCCTTCGGTATTCAGGAGATTTCTCCACGCGCTTCGCTTGGTCGAAATGACAGTGGCGTCTCTGGCCATGCAGTCGCTTCGCTTGGTCGGGGAGGCTGCTTCTCTGTCATTTCGAGCGAAGGCGGAGCCGTAGTCGAGAAATCTCCTGGTGCAAGGATCACCTCCGGGGAGCTGGCGCTGTGCGATTCCTTCGGAAAAGTATTACCATTGTCAATAGTAGTAAGGTTAGAAAAATAGTTATGAAACGTTTACTTGTAATTCTCGCGGCAACGGTCGCATCGTTCTCCTGTACATTCAACATCAGTTTCGGGGGCACCCCCATCAAGGGAGACGGCAATATCGGCGAAAAAGCTTTCGAGCTCGAATCCTTCGACGCAATCCGCGTCGCAGGGGCCCTGGACGTCGTTTACCTTCAGAAAGAAGGCGCTGCCGGCGCCCTCCTCCGCACCGACGAAAACCTCCTTGACGAATATAAGATCGAGGTAGAAGAAGGCACGCTGGTCATCAGCCCCCGCAAGGGCGTTTCCCCTTTGCCCACCAAGGGCTCCCAGGTGACAGTCACCGCCCCTCTGGTCAAATCGATAAAGATTGCCGGCAGCGGCGACTGCAACATTCCCGACGGCCTTGATTCCCCGGAAGACTTCACCTTCTCCCTTGCCGGCAGCGGCGACCTTTACGCATACTCCATCAACTGCAAGAAACTCACCGCCCAGGTAAGCGGCTCCGGCGACCTCAATGCCGGTTCCATCGTAGCCGAATCCGCCACCATCAAAGTTGCCGGCAGCGGCGACATCGAGGTTGAAGCCCTCACCAGCGGCGACCTGACCGTCGGCATCGCCGGCAGCGGCTCCGCAGAAATCGGCTGCCGTGACGCCGGCAATATCAGCGCAGACATCGCCGGCAGCGGCCGCGTCACCCTCAAGGGCACCGCCCGCACCCTCTCCCAGCACATAGCCGGCTCCGGCGAAATCATCACCCGCGGCCTTTCCCTCGAAGGGGAGTAAGGTCGCAGGAACAGCCTTTCGCGAAGACGATGTGGGAGCCTTCACGTTGTCTTCGCGTGCCTGAACTGGCCGAAACTGCGTCAAAACCGTTCGCGAGGACGATGTGAGAGCCTCCACGTTGTCTTCGCGTGCATGAAACGGCCGGAACTGCGTCAAAACCGTTCGCGAGGACGATGTGAGTCCCTTCACGTTGTCTTCGCGTGCATAAAACGGCCGGAACTGCGTCAAAACCGTTCGTGAGGACGATGTGAGCCCCTCCACGTTGTCTTCGCGTGCATGAAACGGCCGGAACAGCGTCAAAACCGTTCGCGAGGACGATGTGGGAGCCTCCACGTTGTCTTCGCATGCTGGAAACAACCGGATTGCCGTCAAAACCGTTCGTGAGGACGATGTGGGAGCCTCCACGTTGTCTTCGCGAGTACGAAAAGGACGATGCATGCAGTGCCGGGAGCCGGAGAGGGGTCGAGCGACCTTGAAAATGCGAGCGTAGTCGAAGCATTTTTGTAATGGGAGCGAGT
>JAFZZW010000027.1 GCA_017615615.1 Bacteroidales bacterium | reverse complement strand
GTTTGCGCACCACCAGGTACACGGCCGCCGCAGCCAGCGCGAGCAGCGCCGCGATCAGCCAGAACAGCCCGCTTCCCACGAAGAAATAACCCTTGCGGGCGAACGCCGGCTGCCGGGTGACGATATAACGGATGTCGTTGCCGAGGTCGCGGACGTCTTTTCTGTTCGGATTGACGACGAGCTGCCCGCCGCCGGAAACCTGCTGGGCGCTCTCCGCGCTCTTGCTGACCTTGAGCGGCATGGCCTCGCTGCGCAGCGTGACGAATTTGCCGCTGCCGGCGTCGTAATAGCTGTATTCGACCGGCCCAAGCACGAAGTCGCCGTGGCTTCTGGGGATGAAGGGATATTCGAAAGTCTTGCTGCCGCCGTCGGTGCTGGTCTTGATGTCGTAAACCTCAAAGTCCGGAGGGAAATCTACTTTGGGGGCCTCCAGGAGCGAAATGTTGCCTTTCCCGCTGACGGTTATCCTGAGCGTGCCGGCGTCGTGCGTGCGCAGGGAATCGCGGGTGAGCGAAGCGTTCATGCGGAACGTGCCCACGCCGCCGCCGAACGATGCCGGAGCGCCCGCCGGAATGCGGGAGACGTTGACTTTGACGGCCGGAGTGCTTACCCGCTTGCGCACGGTGCGGTATTCGTCCTGGAAGAAGCTGTCGAAGATGCTCCCCGACGATGACCTGCGGTCGCGTACGTTCACGAGGCACACGAGTTCCGCGGGGTCGATGGTGATTTCCCCGGCCTGCTGGGGGATGAGCGTCCAGCTGCGGAGCACCGCGGCGTCGTAGATGCGGTCGCCCACGTTTTCCCGGTGGAATTCGATGTTGGAAGGCGCCTGGACCTCCTGGCTCCAGAAACCGTTGAAAGAAGGGAAACGGGCGTCCTCGAACCCGGCTATGTTTACCCGGTGATAAAGTTTGAGCGTGGCGTTGATCGTTTCTCCCACCACCGCCCTGGTCTTGCTCACGGAAAGACGCATGAAGATGTCTTCGCCCGTCGGAGCCTGGGTGCCGCTTACCGCCTGCGAATTGCCGGAATTGCCCTGGACGGACTGGTTGCCGCCCTGGGCGGATGCGCCGTTGGACACCACCTGTATGCTTACGCTGCGCGAACGGATGGTTTCACCCTTCACCGTGGCCGTAGCCGCAGGCAGCTGGAATGTGCCGGTGGAACGGGGCATGAGCACGTAGGTGTACGTGGTCTGCGAGGTCTGCGTCTTCTTGCCGTTTACGATGCTGATGGATGTGGACGTCCCCTTCTGAGGCCCCCACACCAGCTGGAAGTCGGCGGATGGTTCCCAGTCGAAGGAAGAAGGCTTGTGCTCGCCCTCGATGGTGAATGTTATGTTGAACTGCTCGTCCGCCGCCACAAGATTCTGAACGCTGACCCCGATGGAGGTCTGCGCGAATGCCTGCGCGCACGCGAGCAAAGCTGCCAGTGCTGTGAAAATGCGTCTCATTACCAATTCTTGTCTTTCTGCCGGGACTTGAGAGCCGCGGCTTTCTCCTTGTTGACCTTGTCCTGGGTGTCCTTCTCCTTGGCCTGGATGGCCTGGAGCATCTGCTGGGCCTGCTGGGGCGAAATCTGCTGCTGGGGCTGCTCCTGCTGATCGCTGTTGTCCTGTTCGTCCTGATCCTGCTGCTGGTCCTGCTGGTCCTGCTGATCCTGGTTCTGCTGCCGGTCCTGATTGTCCTGCTGATCCTGATTGTCGGACCCTCCGCCTCCGCCGTTCTGCTGGTTCTGGAGCATCAGCTTGGCGTAGATGTAATTCTCTTTTGCGTCCAGGTCGCCGGGATCGAGAAGCAGGGACTCGCGGAAGGCCTTCACGGCCGCCGCGTAATCCTTCTTCTGCAGGGCGACGTCGCCGTTGTTGTAATGCCATCTGGCGGCGTTCTCCGTTGCAGGAGCTATGTCCTTGACGGTCTGGAGGGCCTTCCCGGCGCCGTCCCAGTCCTGCTGGCGGTAAAGCGACGAGGCAAGGTTGTACTCCCCGGCCACGGACAGCGAATCCTTGAGCACCGCCTTGCGGTAATCAATCTCCGCTTCCTTGAATTCTCCCTTGCCGAACCTGCGGTTTCCGGCACGGACCTCCCGCTTGTCGGCCTGGGCCTGCAGCGGCCCGCCTGCAAGCAGCGCCGAGGCGGTCAGAAGTACATATATCAGAGTGTTTATTTTCATTGGAAAAGGCTCCTGCGGTGTTTGCGTTCGCCAATCAGCATTTCCAGCGCGAAGAGCGCCAGAGCCGCGGCGAAGAAGTACATAAACAATTCGTCATATTCCTCGAAGACGACGGAATTGTAGCGTTCCGCCTCCATCTTCTTAATGTCGTCAACTATGGGCCCGAGGCCGAATTCCTCGTTGCCGGCGTGGACGTACGCCCCGCCGCTCACCTCGGCCATCTTGCGCAGCGTGCCCTCGTCGAGCCTGGTGACGACTATGTTGCCGTCCTTGTCCTTCAGCAGGCCGCCTTCCACGGGAATGGGCTGTCCCTGAACGGAACCCACGCCTATGGTATAGACCTTTATCCCGAGCTCGCCGGCCTGCCTCGCGGCATCCACGGCGTCGTCTTCATGGTTTTCGCCGTCGGTGATCACAATGATGGCTCGGCTCTTGTCGCTCTGGGCGCTGAAGCTCTTCATCGCCGTCTTGACGGCCTCGCCGATGGCCGTACCCTGCACGGGCACGGAACCGGTGTCTATATTGCCCAGGAACATTTTGGCCGACACATAGTCGGTGGTGATGGGAAGCTGTACGAATGACGTTCCTGCGAAGATTATCAGGCCGATGCGGTCTCCGGCGAGCTTGTCCACAACGCGGGAAATCGCAAGCTTGGCCCTGTCCAGGCGCGACGGGGAATAGTCCTGGGCGAGCATGGAATTGGACACGTCCAGGCAGATCATTATTTCCGCACCCTTGGCTTCGTGCTCCTTGAGTTTGGCGCCCATCTGCGGACGCGCCAGGCCGACGGTGAACGCCAGCCATGCGAGGCTGAGCAGGATGGCGCGCACCCAGCCCTTTGCCCCGGACCATGA
Source organism: Bacteroidales bacterium (assembly GCA_017615615.1). Classification (GTDB taxonomy): domain Bacteria; phylum Bacteroidota; class Bacteroidia; order Bacteroidales; family UBA932; genus Cryptobacteroides. The sequence continues at coordinate 6,081 of JAFZZW010000027.1, read as the reverse complement.
AGGCATGAGCTCCCGTACGAGGGCGGGGTCGCCGAAGCGGCGTATGCGGCGGGCCCTAAGCGCCCGGAGTATCCCGTAAACGAGCGGGATGAGCGGTACGATCAGCAGGAGCCACAGAAAAGCGGGAGAAGCGAAGTACAGCATTATGGCATCCTCCTTATAAGCAGACGGACGAGAAGCTCGAGCAGCAGGCATACGAGCGCCGCTATGGCATACCGTCCGAAGAGTTCTTTATACACGGGGAAGCTGTCCACGGTGGTGCGGGCCTTCTCCATCTTGTTGATTTCCGAATAGATCTCGGAGAGCTTGGTGTTGTCGGTGGCGCGGAAATACCGGCCTCCGGTGGCGTCGGCGATGCCTTTAAGCAGGTCTTCGTCGATCTCGACCTTCATCTTCTGTATGTCCACGCCCCATGGTGTCATTACGGGATACGGGGCCATACCGTTGGCTCCCACGCCTATCGTATAAACGCGTATGCCGTATGTCTTGGCGATTTCTGCAGCCGTCCGGGGGGCGATTTCGCCGGAATTGTTGACGCCGTCCGTAAGCAGTATCACCACGCGGCTCTTGGCGTCGGAATCCTTCATCCGGGCCACCGCCGTGGCGAGTCCGTTGCCTATGGCCGTGCCGTCTTCGATCAGTCCCGTCTGCACCTCCTTCATGAGGTTGATGAGGGTGGCCCGGTCCGTGGTGAGGGGACACTGGGTGTAGCTCTCGCCTGCGAAGACCACTATGGCCATGCGGTCCGAGGGTCTCTGGGCGATGAATTCTATGGCGATGTCTTTGGCGGCGCTTATACGGTCGGGATTGAAGTCCCGCGCCAGCATACTGGTGGAGACGTCCATCGCGAAGGTGATGTCGATGCCCTCGGTGTCGATGCGCTCAACCTCAGTGCTGGAGCGCGGCCTGGCGATTGCGACGACGAGAAGCACGAGGGCTGCGGTGCGGAGCGCGAACGGCAGGTGCCGCAGGATGGCGGGCAGGGGAGTCCCGCCCTTCATCCAGGGGGCGCCGGTCGATACGCGGAGGTGCGGCCTGCGTTCGCGGAGTTCCATCCACAGGTAATGCAGAAGGAGCAGCGCCGGAACGGCAAGGAGCCACAGGAGTCTGGGATATTCGAAGTACATCAGTCTTCTCCGGCCTCCCCTCCGGCTGTTTCCCTCTCCAGCTCAGTCTGGTAGGTGGACGTGACGAAGCTGACCGCAAGAGGCAGCGCGCCTGCATTGTCTTCGTCGGCGGCTATGAATTTGGCGAATTTGACGAAATCGGCCCGCTCGAAAAGCTCCTTGAGGGAGTTGTACATTTGGGGCGTGATGTCTTTGTCGCCCTTCAGCGCGTCGAAGAGTTCGGCGGTGGTCATCTCCGGGGCGTCCACGCCGAAGCGGTCGTCGATGTAGAATTTGAGGGCGTCGGTTATGCCGGAGTAGAAGGCTTTCTGCTTTTCGGGCGCCCAGTATTTGTCCGAACGGTATTTGTCCAGCTCGCGCAGGGCGACTATGTACGCAGGGTCCTTTGGCTTTTCAGCCTCGTGTTTGCGGCGGCTTGCGCGCACTCCGAGCCACACAAGAAGGGCGATCGCCGCTGCGGCTCCCAGGCCCCCGAGTATCCAGGGCAGAACCTCCGCGAAGGTGACGGGATACTGGATCTGTCCTTTGATGTCATGTATCTCGAAGGTGGCTGTGTCGACGGGCATCGTCTTTACTTCCATCTCCACTCCCTTGAAAACCAGGGTGTCGTTCTTCCCGTCCCGGGAGCGTATGACAGGTATGTCCGGAAGAAGGTATGTGCCTTCTTCGAACGGGGCGATGACTATTCCGGCGTCGAGGTCGAAACCCTTAGCGGCGGCCTTTCGTGCGGCTTTTGCACTTCTGGAATGGATGACGCGGCCGCGTACGAGGGTGTCGAGCTGCCAGGAGCCGAGCACGGTGAGTGTGTCGTTGGACATGGCCGATATGTCCGGAAGGGCGAACACGTCGCCTTCCCGGAGGCCTTCCAGCCTGATGCCGTAGCGCAGCTGGTCGGCTATGAGTATCGAATCCCGCTTCTGGAGCTGCACAAGCGCGGCGTCCCCTGCCGGAACCACGTCCAGCAGCGCAGCGAGTATGATTGCAAGAAGTTTCATTTGTGGGCGAACAACGCCATCAGACCCTTAACGTAGTCGGAGTCCGTGGCTATTTCTACACTGTCAATCTGATACTTTCTCAGGAGTTTCTCTTCTTCGCGGTCCAGCTTTTCGAACCATTCCGAGTAGGCCCTGCGCATCTTTGGCGAGTCGGTGTCGACCCAGGAGCAGCGGCCGCTCTCTGCGTCCTTGATATGCACGAGGCCGACGGGCACCAGGGTGCGCTCGCGTGGGTCGCGGACCTTGATTACGGAAACGTCGTGCCGGCCTGCCGCAACCTTGAGGGCCTCCTCGTAACGGGGGCTGCCCTGTCCGTCTACATCGATCATGTCGCTGAGGATGAATGCGGTGCATTTTTTCTTGATGGCTCCGGTGAGGAAACGCAGGGCTCCGCCGATGTCGGTTCCGTCCGACTGCGGCTCAAGCTGGAGCATCTCACGGATGATGTGCAGCAGGTGGCTGCGGCCCTTTCCGGGCGGGATGAATTTCTCGATGCGGTCGCTGAAGAACAGGGCTCCCACCTTGTCGTTGTTGAGGATGGCGCTGAAGCTGAGCACGGCGGCGATTTCCGCCAGCCGTTCGCGCTTGGTCTGCCCCTGCGTGCCGAACAGGCCGGAGCGGCTTACGTCCACCAGCAGCACCACGGTAAGCTCGCGTTCTTCTTCGAAGACCTTCACGTACGGCACCCTCAGGCGTGCCGTGACGTTCCAGTCCATGCTGCGGACGTCGTCGCCCCACTGGTACTCGCGCACCTCGCTGAACGCCATGCCGCGGCCCTTGAAGGCCGAGTGGTACTCGCCGGCGAATATCTGGTGGCTGAGCGCCTTGGTCTTTATCTCGATCTTGCGGACCTTCTTTATTAATTCTTCGGGTGTCATCAGGGTACGATAACAGCGTTGATTACTTTTTCGATGATCTGTTCCGTCGTGACGTTCTCGGCTTCGGCCTCGTAGGTGAGCCCGATGCGGTGGCGCATTACCTCGTAGCATACGGCGCGCACGTCCTCGGGGATGACGTAGCCGCGGCGCTTGATGAACGCATAAGCCTTGGCGGCGAGGCTGAGGGAGATGCTCGCACGCGGCGAGGCGCCGTAGGCGATGAGGCCCTCAAGCTCCTGCAGGCCGTAATCCCTGGGGGTGCGCGTGGCGTAAACGATATCGACTATGTAGCGCTCGATTTTTTCGTCCATATAGACCTCGCGTACTATCTTGCGGGCGCGGATTATCTCTTCCGGAGTCACTACGGGGTTGGGCTGGGGGAACTCGCCGCTGTTGTTCATGCGGACTATGAGTTTCTCTTCCTCCTTGCCGGGGTAATTGACTATGACCTTGAGCATGAAACGGTCCACCTGGGCCTCGGGCAGGGGATAGGTGCCCTCCTGCTCGACCGGATTCTGGGTGGCCATCACGAGGAACGGCTGGGGAAGGTCGTAGGTCTTGTCCCCCAGGGTGACCTGACGTTCCTGCATGGCCTCCAACAGCGCTGACTGCACCTTCGCCGGTGCGCGGTTGATTTCGTCCGCGAGTACAAAGTTGGCGAAGACGGGGCCCTTGTGGACCTCGAATTCCTCCTTCTTCTGGGAGTATATCAGGGTGCCCGTCACGTCGGCGGGGAGAAGGTCGGGGGTGAATTGGATGCGGCTGAATTTGCCGCCTACGGCTTTGGACAATGTGCTGATCGCCAATGTTTTTGCCAGTCCCGGCATGCCTTCGAGGAGAATGTGGCCGTCTGCCAGCAGGGCGATAAGGAGGTTTTCCACTAAGTGCTTCTGTCCGACTATAACCTTGCCCATTTCCAGGCCGAGGATGTCTACGAAGCCGCTTTCGCGCTGGATGCGGTCGTTGAGTTCTTTGATGTTTACGCTTTCCATATAAAGAGTAGTTGTTTCGTGTGCATTATGTGCGCGAGTTTTGTCTGCAAAAAATGTGCCCGCCGCAGGCCAAAATAAATTCTTATTATTCCGCCCGATTGACTATATTTGTAAGTTCGATATGATAAGCCAAGACCAGATAAAAGAACTCTCCGCCCGTGTGCAGGCGCTCGGCGGATACCTCAAGATAGATGCAAAACGTTCCGAGGTCGCCGAGCGGGAGGCCGCCAGCCTGGCGCCCGGCTTCTGGGACGACCCCAAAACCGCAGAGGCCTTCATGCGCCAGACCAGCTCGGTCAAGTTCTGGCTCACCGCCTACGACGCCATCGTCTCCAAACTCGAAGACCTCGGCGTGCTGGCCGAACTCGACCCCGAAGGCCCCGATACCGACGCCGCCTACGCCGACACCGTAAAGTCCCTTGAAGACCTGGAATTCAAGAACATGCTCGGCGCGGAAGGCGACAACCTCGGCGCCGTGCTCACCATCAATTCCGGAGCCGGCGGTACCGAGGCCAACGACTGGAGTGCAATGCTCATGCGAATGTACGTCCGCTGGGGCGAGCGCAACGGCTACAGGATGACCACCACGGAGCTCATAGAGGGCGACGAGGCCGGCATCAAGTCCTGCACCATCCAGTTCGAGGGCGATTTCGCCTACGGCTACCTCAAGGCCGAGTCCGGCGTCCACCGTCTGGTGCGCCTTTCCCCCTTCAACGCCCAGGGAAAGCGCCAGACCACCTTCAGCAGCGTATTCGTCTATCCGCTCGTTGACGACAGCATCAACATAGAGATCAACCCGTCCGACATCGAATGGGATACCTTCCGCAGCGGGGGGCACGGCGGCCAGAACGTCAACAAGGTCGAAACCGGCGTCCGCGTGCGCCACATCCCCACGGGCATAACGGTGGAGAACACCGAAACCCGCTCCCAGCAGGACAACCGCCAGCGGGCCCTCCTCATCCTCAAATCGCGCCTGTACGACATCGAGCTCAAGAAACGCCAGGAAAAGCAGGCCGAGCTTGAGGGCCAGAAGAAGCGCATCGAGTGGGGAAGCCAGATACGCTCCTACGTCCTGCACCCGTACAGGATGGTCAAAGACCTCCGCACCGGCCTCGAGACCGCCGACACCCAGGGCGTCCTTGACGGCGACCTCAACGCCTTCATGAAAGAATTTCTAATGAACCAATAGCATGGCTGAATTCAAATACGCGCCGATGTTCCAACTCGGCCCCGATACCACTGAGTACTATAAGATCCCCGGCTCTGAGAAGCTGGTCTCCACCGGCGAATTCGAGGGACACAAGATGCTGAAGGTCAGCCCGGAGGCCCTTACGCTCCTCTCGCGTACAACTTTCCGCGACGTCAGCTTCCTGCTGCGCCGCAGCCACAACGAGCAAGTGGCCGGAATACTTAAGGATCCCGAGGCAAGCGCCAACGACAAATACGTAGCGCTCACTTTCCTGCGCAACGCCGAGGTCTCGTGCAAGGGCAAGCTCCCCCTGTGCCAGGACACCGGCACGGCCATCATCCACGGCGAGAAGGGCCAGCAGGTGTGGACGGGCTTCTGCGACGAGGAGGCCCTCAGCCTGGGCGTGTTCCAGACTTATACCGAGGAAAACTTGCGATACAGCCAGAACGCCCCCCTGGATATGTACAACGAGGTCAACACCAAGTGCAACCTGCCCGCGCAGATTGATATAGAGGCTGCCGAAGGTGCCGAATACCGTTTCCTCTGCGTCACCAAGGGCGGCGGAAGCGCCAACAAGACATACCTGTACCAGGAAACCAAGGCCCGCATACAGAACCCCGGCACCCTGATTCCTTTCCTGGTGGAAAAGATGAAGACCCTGGGCACCGCGGCCTGCCCTCCTTATCACATTGCGTTCGTCATCGGCGGTACTTCCGCAGAAAAGAACCTGCTCACGGTCAAGCTCGCCAGTACGCATTATTACGACAGCCTCCCCACCAGCGGCGACGAGACCGGGCGCGCATTCCGCGACACCGCTCTTGAGGCGCAGCTGCTCGAAGAAGCCCATAGAATCGGCCTTGGAGCGCAGTTCGGGGGCAAATATATGGCTCACGACATCCG
>JAFZZW010000026.1 GCA_017615615.1 Bacteroidales bacterium | reverse complement strand
GCCGTCGCCGCGGAGGACGAGCGCATCAGCGCTTTCGTCAGCCGCCTGCGCATTGCATTCGGCACCAAGATATCGGCCATGGAGGCATCCTGCCAGCGCCTGGCGCACCGCACCGCCCTGGCTTTCACCTCCAGGCTGAGCATCGCCGACGCCCGCCTGTCCGCGCTCCAGGCCCGCATCCGGTCGGCAGACCCGCGCTCCATCCTCGCCCGCGGCTTCGCCCTGGTCGCTGATGAACATGGCACCCTCGTCAAGAGCGCCGCATCCGTCAGCCCCGGCGACAACCTTCAGATCCGTTTCTCCGACGGCACAGTTAACAGTACAGTGAATGGAAAAGTTTGACTACAGAAAAGCCCTTGAAGAGCTGGAATCCATAGCCCGTAAGGCGGAGGATCCCGCCACCACGCTCGACGACCTGGACGCCACCATCAAGCGTTCGGAAGAACTTATCGAAGCCTGCCGCGAGTGGCTCCGCACCGCCCGTACAAAAGTGGAAAACCTCGGAAAATGAAAAAGATATACCAAACAGACCCGTGGCTTGAGCCTTTCAAGCCCGCCATCGACGCCCGCCACGAACGCATACTCGCCGACCGCCGCAAGCTTGCCGGCGACAAGCCTCTGTCGGACGTCGCCAACAACCATCTCTACTACGGCATCCACCGTGATTCCGGCGGCTGGGTGATCCGTGAATGGGCCCCCGGCGCCACCCGCATCTATCTTACCGGAGACTGCAACAACTGGAAGCGTACCCCCGACTATGCCTTCAAGCCTGTGGGCCAGGGCAACTGGGAGCTGCGTCTTCCGGAGTTGTTCCTTTCTCCCGGCACCCTGTTCAAACTCTGGGTGGAATGGCCCGGAGGCGGCGGAGAGCGTATTCCGGCATATGCTACCCGCGTCCTCCAGGATCCGGAGACCAAGGCCTTCTGCGCCGTCGTGCCCGAGCCTTCCGGTTACAAATGGCGCCACCGCAAGCCGGGCCCTCGCCCCCATCCACTCATTTACGAATGCCATATAGGCATGAGCGGAGAGCAGGAGGGAGTGGCCACTTTCGACGACTTCCGCCGTACCGTTCTGCCCCGCGTCAAGCGCCTGGGATACAACGTGCTTCAGATAATGGCCCTGCAGGAGCATCCGTATTACGGCTCCTTCGGTTATCAGGTTTCCAGTTTCTTCGCCCTCAGCTCCCGCTTCGGCCCGCAGGACGATTTCAAACGGCTCGTGGACGAGGCCCACGCCGCCGGTATCGCCGTCATCATGGACATCGTGCATTCCCATGCCGTGGGCAACGAGGTCGAGGGCCTGGGTCGCATCGACGGCAGCGAAGACCTGTACTTCTACAAAGGCGACGCCGGATATCACCCCGCCTGGGGCACCCGCTGCTTCGACTACGGCAAAGACGAAGTCAAATACTTCCTCCTGTCCAACTGCAAGTACTGGATGGAGGAATACCATCTGGACGGTTTCCGCTTCGACGGAGTCACAAGCATGCTCTACTGGAACCACGGCCTGGGCATCGACTTCGGCAACTACGACATCTACTTCAACTCCGGAGTCGACGAGAACGCAGTGAGCTATCTGGCCCTCGCCAACCAGCTCATCCACGAAATCAACCCCGACGCCATCACCATCGCAGAGGATGTAAGCGGTATGGCCGGGCTTGCAGCGCCTTTCGAGGCCGGCGGCGTCGGATTCGACTTCCGCATGGCGATGGGCATTGCAGACCACTGGATCAAATGGATCAAGGAAAAGTCCGACGAGCAGTGGAGCGCCGGCGAAATATGGTGGGAACTCACCAACAAGCGCGCCGACGAAAAGACCGTCAGCTACGCGGAATGCCACGACCAGGCGCTGGTGGGAGACAAGACGATAATCTTCCGCCTCATCGACAAAGAGATGTATTTCAGCATGCGCAAGGACCAGCCCAACTCACTGGTCGACAGGGGAGTGGCCTTGCACAAACTGATCCGCCTCGTCACTGCGGCCACCTGCGGCGGAGGCTACCTGGACTTCATGGGAAACGAGTTCGGACACCCCGAATGGATCGACTTCCCCCGGGAGGGCAACGGCTGGAGCTATTCCCACGCCCGGCGCCTCTGGAGCATAGCCGACAACCCCGAGCTCCGCTACCACGGACTCGAGGAATTCGACTCCGAGATGATACACGCGCTGCGCCGTGAAAGGGTGCTCATGGGTGCCCCCGAGCTGCTTGTCGCGGACGAACAGAAACAAATCTTGATTTTCCGCCGACAAAACTGTATCTTTGCGCTGAATTTCAACCCGAACGGCTCATTTGCGGACTACGGCTTCAGCGCCCCCGCCGGAGAGTACGGGAAGATTTTCGACTCGGACGAGCCCCGTTTCGGCGGTTTCGGGCGTCTCCCTGAAGGGGAGAAGCACCAGAGCCTTCCGCAGCGCTGCCCGAACGGCAATCAGAATTACGACCACACGATGTACCTGTACCTGCCAAGCCGGTGCGCCATCGTGCTGAAAAAGCTATAATGCAATGGCAGAATTCTTAAAATTCAACAAGAACGAGCTGGTCAACCTGGCCTACTCCCTCAAACGCGAGGTCATCTGTGCAGGCAAGACCGGCGCGTACAGCAACACGACCATCGTGAGCTGCAATACGCGCCGCTACCACGGACTGCTCGCCGTAACCCTGGACCGCTTCGGCGGCGACCACTACATGCTGCTGTCGTCCCTGGATGAAAGCCTCATAGTGAACGGCAAGCAGTTCAATCTCGGCATCCACTGCTACGGCGATATCTACGAGCCCCGCGGGCATAAGTACGTCGTCGATTTCAACGAGGATCCCGCCCCCACCATCACTTACCAGGTAGGCGAGGTCACCTTCCGCAAGAGGCTCATCCTCGTCCCGGACAAGGACCAGATACTCATCAGCTACGAACTGGTCAAGTCCCCGGCGCCCGTGACGCTCCTCGTCAAGCCTTTCCTCGCGTTCCGCAAGGTCCACGACCTCACGCACCAGAACGACCAGGCCAACACCGCTGCCACTCCGGTTCCCGGCGGCGCGTCGTTCCGTATGTACCCCAATTTCCCGGACCTTTATCTCCAGGTCAGCGACGCCAAGGCCGAGTGGAAATACATCCCCTGCTGGAACAACCGCATCACCTATTCCGACGAATACCGCCGCGGTTTCGACTGCACCGAGGATCTCTTCACCCCCGGCATCTTCAGCATGAAGCTTTCCAAGAGCGGTTCCGTGGTGTTCTCCGCATCGCTCTCGGAAGCCAATCCCGCCGGCCTAAAGCGCCAGTTTGCCGGCTATCTTGCCAAGCTGCCCCCCGTCACAGGTTATCACGACCAGCTTGTCCGCTGCGCCGACTGGCTCATAACCAAGCATAACGGAGTGGCCATGATCAACGCAGGCCTCAGCTGGCTCAAGACCGGCCTCCTGCGCGAAACCCTCATCGCCCTTCCCGGCATGACGCTCCACGGCCTTCAGGACCCCGCCCTCTTCGAGGAAATCCTGGACAACCTGATCGCCGCCGAGCAGGAGCGCCTCGCAGTTCGCACCACCCAGGTGGACGCCCCCCTGTACCTCGCCTGCACCCTGCAGCAGTACATCGACTGGGGCGCAGATCCCGCAAAGGTCTGGAAGAAATACGGCCCCACCGTCAAGATGGTCCTGGACAGCTATCTCCCCGGCCGCCGCAAGGAGGTCGCCATGCAGCCCAACGGCCTTCTCTGGGCACAGATGGACGGCGTCGCCCTTACATGGATGAACGCTTACGTCGACGGACGCGCCGTCACTGAGCGCGCCGGCTACCAGGTTGAAATCAATTCCTTCTGGTACAATGCCATCTGCTTCGCACTCGATATGGAGAAGCGCTACGGCAACCGCCGCGGTTCGTTCGTCACCCGCTGGACCCCCGTCCGCGAGCAGGTCCGCGAGAGCTTCCGCGCCACCTTCTGGGACGACGAGGCCGGCCGCCTGGCCGACTACGTCGACGGCAACGGCCGCAACATGGACGTCCGTCCCAACCAGATCTACGCCATCTGGGTCAAGAATTCCCCCCTGGACGAAGAACTCTTCCCGCTTGTCCTCAGGGCCATAGACAACGAGCTCATCACCTCCAGGGGCATCCGCTCCCTGTCCCCCCGCGACGTCCGCTACAAGGGCGTTTACGAGGGCTCCCAGATCGAGCGCGACCTCGCCTATCACCAGGGCTGCTGCCATCCTTTCCTGCTCGAGCCGTACATCGACATGAGTTTCAAGGTGAAGGGACAGTCCTTCTGGAAGAGGGCCGAATGGCTGGTGGAAGGCTTCTGGGCCGACCTCAGCAAGCACGGCGTCGGAGCCTTCTCCGAAATCTACGACGGCGATCCGCCCCACGAGCCGCACGGAACCATTTCGTCCGCGCTCAGCACCGCGGCGCTGCTCAGCGTTTATGCAATGTTGGAAAAATACAAGGAGGCATAAGACATGAGAGTATTAATGTTCGGCTGGGAGTTTCCTCCCCACATCGCCGGCGGACTCGGTACCGCCTGCGAAGGCATAGTCAAGGGCCTGGCCCACAACGGCGTCCAGACGCTGTTCGTGATGCCTCACGCCTCCGGTGACGAAGACCAGAGCGCCACCACCATCCTCGACGCCAGCGACGTCGCCGTTGCCAACGTAAGCAACACCGTCGAGGAATTCATCAACAAGGTCAAGTTCATGTACGTGGACTCCAACATCGTCCCCTACGTCGATCCTGACGAGTACTTCGACGCCATCGAGAAGATGCGCCGCGAGGGGCTCACCCAGACCACCGTCGGCTTCGGCCAGAAGTTCAACTTCTCCGGCAAGTACGGGGCCAACCTCATGGAGGAGGTTTCCCGTTACGCCCAGGTCGGCGGCACCATCGCCATGCAGCATCAGGACGAGTTCGACCTCATCCACGCCCACGACTGGCTCACCTATCTGGCGGGCATCGCCGCCAAGGAGCTCACCGGCAAGCCGCTGGTGGTCCACGTTCACGCCACTTCCTACGACCGCGGCGACGAAAAGCACATCGACACCCGCGTCCTGGACATCGAGACCCGCGGCATGCAGGCGGCCGACCGTGTGGTCACCGTCAGCGACCTCACCCGCAACATAGTCATCAACAAATACGGCATCGACCCTGCCAAGGTAGTCACGGTCCACAACGCCGTGGACTTCTCCGGCCGCGAGAACATCGAGGTGGAGAGGGGAGTCAAGGACAAGGTCGTCACTTTCCTTGGCCGCATTACCTTCCAGAAGGGGCCGGAGTATTTCATCGACGCCGCCGCCAAGGTCCTCAAGCGTACCAAAAACGTCCGCTTCGTCATGGCCGGCAGCGGTGACATGATGAACCGCGCCATCCGCCAGGTCGCCCGCCTGGGCATTGCCGACCGCTTCCACTTCACCGGCTTCCTCCGCGGAGCCGAGGTCCAGAAGATGTTCGCCCTGTCCGACGTCTACATCATGCCAAGCGTCTCGGAGCCTTTCGGCATCTCGCCGCTGGAGGCCATGCGCACCGGCGTCCCGTCCATCATTTCCCATCAGTCCGGAGCCGCCGAGGTCCTCAAATACGCCCTCAAGGTCGACTTCTGGGATGTCGACGCCCTCGCCGACGACATCTACGCGCTTGTCTCTTATCCCGCTCTCACTTCCTTCGCTTCCAAGCAGGGTTACGACGAGGTCAACGACCTCAAATGGAACGGCGCCACCGCCAAATTAAAGAAAGTTTACGAATCACTGTTATGAATAAGTCAGTCTGTCTTTACTTCCAGGTCCACCAGCCCACAAGGCTCCGCACCTACCGTTTCTTCGATATAGGCAAGGACTCCCACTACTACGACGACTTTGCCAACCGCACCATCCTCAAGCGCATTGCGAAGAACTGCTATCTCCCCATGAATGAATTGCTTCTCAAGGCAATCAAGGCAAGCAAGGGCAAACTCCGGCTGGCTTTCTCCATATCCGGTTCCGCCCTCGAGCAGTTCGACCGTTACGCCCCCGAGATAATCGAGAGCTTCAAGGCCCTCGCAGCCACCGGCAAGGTCGAGTTCCTCTGCGAGACCTATTACCACAGCCTTTCCTCGCTGGCTTCCCCCTCCGAATTCCAGCATCAGGTGCTCAAGCACAAGGCTGCGATCGAGAAGTATTTCGGCGTTACCCCGGTAACGTTCCGCAACACCGAGCTCATCTATTCCGACGACATCGCCCGCCAGGTCTATGACCTTGGTTTCAAGACCATCCTCACCGAGGGCGCGCGTCACATCATGGCATGGCAGAGTGCCAATTATATCTACTCCGCCGCCTCCAAGAGCGCCGTCCGCCTGCTGCTGCGCAACTACGGCCTCTCCGACGACATAGCCTTCCGCTTCTCCGACAAGGGCTGGAACGAGTGGCCCCTTACGGCAGACAAGTTCGCCCAGTGGCTTGCCGACGCAGAAGGTGAGATCGTCAACCTTTTCATGGACTACGAGACCTTCGGCGAGCACCAGCCCGCCGACAGCGGCATCTTCGATTTCATGCAGGCCCTTCCCGCAGCCGTCCTCGCGAAGGACATGGAGTTCGTGACTCCTTCCCAGGCCGTCCGCAAGATCAAGCCCGTCGCGGAGCTCGAGGTCCCCGACCCCATCTCCTGGGCGGACGAAGAGCGCGACCTCAGCGCCTGGCTCGGCAACGAGCTCCAGCAGGAGGCCTTCAACAAGCTGTACCGCCTTTCCGAGAAGCTCGCCCTCGTGGGCGACGCCGACCTCTGGGCCGACTTCGGCCACCTTCAGGAGAGCGACCACCTGTACTACATGTGCACCAAGTTCTTCTCCGACGGCGAAATCCACAAGCGGTTCAGCCCTTATGCAACTCCCTACGAGGCGTTCATCAACTACATGAACGTCCTCAGTGATTTCATTATACGTGTTAATTATGCAGAACAACAGAATTGAAGCGAGTGATCCTCTGTGGAAGAGCGTGATGGTTACACGCCATCTTCCGGAGGAACTGTCAGGACTTGAAACACTTTGCAAGAATCTTTGGTGGTGCTGGAACGAAAGCGCCAAGGCCCTCTTCAAAACCATAGACAGGGACCTCTGGCACAAGTCCGGCCACAACCCCATGGTCATACTCGACTCCGTAAGTCTCAAGCGTTATAACGAGCTTGCGAAGGATATTTCCTTCCTCCAGCAGCTTGCCGCCGTGATGAAGGAGTTCAACGATTACATGGCCCGCAAGGCCGAGCGCACGGAGCCTTCCGTGGCCTACTTCAGCATGGAGTACGGCCTGGAGACCTCCCTCAAGATCTACTCCGGCGGCCTTGGCATCCTCGCAGGCGACTACCTCAAGGAGACCTCCGACATGAACGTCAACCTCGTCGCCGTCGGCCTTCTCTATCGTTACGGTTATTTCACCCAGAGAATCACCCCCCAGGGCAACCAGGTGGCCGAATACGACGCCGCCGACTTCCTCAAGATTCCCGCCGAGCCCGTGCTTGACGAGAAGGGCAACTGGCGTACCGTCCGCATGGCCATGCCAGGCCGCGAGATGTTCGCCCGTATCTGGAAAGTCGCAGTCGGACGTACTGATCTCTATCTTCTGGATACCGACTTCGAGGCCAATTCTCCCGAGGACCGTCAGGTCACGCACCAGCTCTACGGCGGCGACTGGGAGAACCGCATGAAGCAGGAAATCCTGCTCGGCATCGGCGGCGTGAGGGCCCTGCGCGAGCTCGGCCTCCATCCCACCATCTTCCATCTCAACGAGGGTCATGCCGCATTTGCCTGCCTGGAGAGGCTGCGCGAGTGCATGCAGGAGCAGAAGCTCGATTTCAACGAGTCCCTGGAACTGATCCGCGCCAGCGGCCTGTTCACCACCCACACTCCCGTTCCCGCCGGCCACGACTCCTTCGACGAAGGCCTGCTGAGCAAGTATCTGGGCCATTATCCCGGCCGTTACGGCATAGCATGGGATTACCTGCTGTCGCTCGGCAAGATCCACCCCGAGAACCGTGACGAGAAGTTCAGCATGAGCGTCCTCGCCGCCAACATGAGCCAGAACGTCAACGGCGTCTCCATGCTCCACGGCAAGGTCAGCCAGGACATCTTCAAGGATATGTACAAGGGCTACCTGCCCGAGGAACTCCACATCAGCTACGTCACCAACGGCGTTCACTACGGCACCTGGGCCGCCAAGGAGTGGAAACAGCTCCACTACAGGGTCTTCGGTCCCGAATTCCGTACCAGCCGCTACGACAAGAGCTGCTTCGACCGCATCTACAAGGTCAGCGACGACGAGATATGGCAGGTCCGCAAGGGCCTCAAGCAGACGCTTGTAGAAATCCTCACCGAGCGCCTGTCCGACCCTGCCCAGACCAGCCATTATACCCCGAGCCAGATTGTCAAGATTACCGAGACCTTCAGCCCCGAGGTGCTTACCATCGGTTTCGCAAGGCGTTTCGCCACCTACAAGCGAGCAACGCTCCTGTTCAACGACCTGGACCGCCTCGACTCCATCGTCAACAACCCCGATCGTCCGGTGCAGTTCGTGTTCGCGGGCAAGGCGCATCCCGCCGACACCCAGGGCCAGGAACTCATCAAGCAGATAATCGACATCTCCAAGCAGGACAGGTTCCTCGGCAAGATAGTGTTCGTCTCCGGATACGACATCCGTCTGGCCAAGAGGCTCGTGCAGGGCGTCGACGTCTGGCTCAACAACCCTACCCGTCCCCTCGAGGCTTCCGGCACTTCCGGAGAGAAGGCCGCCATGAACGGCGTGATGCATTTCTCCGTGCTTGACGGCTGGTGGGTCGAGGGCTACCAGGAAGACGCCGGATGGGCCCTTCCCCAGGAGCGTACGTACGAAGACCAGAATTACCAGAACGAGCTCGATGCCGCTACCATCTACGCCACCATAGAGAACGAGATCGCTCCGGCATACTACAACTTCAATGACCGCACGCACATCTCCAAGGAGTGGGTCGGCTACATCAAGAACACCATCGCCAAGGTCGCCAGCAACTTCACCACAAACAGGATGCTCACGGACTACTGCAACCAGTACTACATCCCCCAGAGCAAGCGTTACGAGGAGCTGACCGTTAACGGCAACGCCAAGGCCAAGTCCATCGCCTCCTGGAAGCGCCGCATGCTCGAGGAGTGGGACCACATCCGCGTGGTGTCCTGCCAGCAGCCGGACGCTTCCTACGTGGTGTCCAAGAACGATCCGCTCAACGGAGAGGTTGTGCTGGACCTCGGGCGTCTGCGTCCGGAGGATATCGGCGTCGAGATGCTCCTCGCCACTACGGACATAAAGGGCAATTACCACATCCAGGAGACCTACCAGTACGAGCTGGCCGGAAGCCAGGATAATATCGCCACTTACAAGGTGTCCGTGGAGCCTGAGCATACGGGTATGTATCAGGTAGGCATCCGCATGTATGCCTGCAACCCCGCCCTGCCTCACCGCCAGGACTTCCCTCTGGTCAAATGGCTGTAATAGCCACCGGTTTTTTCGACGGTGTCCATTCCGGGCACCGTCTTGTCATAGACACTCTTCTTTCCGAGGCCCGCGCCAGAGGGGAGGAGAGTGTCGTCGTGACATTCTGGCCCCATCCGCGGGTTACTTTGCAGAAGGACGCCGAGTCTCTTAAGCTGCTGACTTCCAGGCCGGTCAAGGAGGCCATGCTGCGCCGTATGGGCGTGGACCGGCTGGAGACCATCGAATTCAGCATGGATTTCGCCTCGCTGTCGGCGCTGGATTATATAAGGATGCTGCGCGACGGCTACGGCTGTACCACGCTGGTGCTCGGATACGACACCCGCTTCGGCTCCGAGCAGCTCGGCCCCCAGGCTATTGCCGACCTCGCCCTCTCCGAGGGCCTGGCTTCCGTCATCGTGCCTCCGGTCTGCGCCCCCGACTCGTCGGCACCCATCTCGTCCACCCTCATCCGTGCCGCCCTGGAGGAAGGCGACACCCTGCTGGCCGCCAGCTATCTTGGAAGGCCCTACAGTATCGAGGGCACCGTCGTAAGCGGCAACCACCTGGGCCGCACCCTGGGTTTCCCCACAGCCAATATGGCCATAGAAGAGCCCCTGTTGCTGATCCCCAGGAGCGGAGTCTACAGTTCGACGGTCTTTATGAAGCAATGTTTTCGAGAGGAGCAGTCCATTCAGAAAGCATTGCCGCCCGTGGCTTGGAACGGGAGGGGCCCACGGAGTGGGAGGGGGAGCGAAGCGACGCTTTCTGAATGGACTGCTCCGGAAGAAAACGTCGTTTCCTTCAAAGCGATGACCAACGTCGGCACGCGCCCCACCGTGGGAGGCTCCGACAAACTTACCGTCGAAACCCATTTATTCGATTTCGACCGGGAGATTTACGGCGAACGCATCACTGTCTGCTTCCATGAGCGCATCCGCGACGAACGCCGCTTCCCGTCCCTCGACGCCCTTCGAGCCCAGCTGCGCGCCGACGCTGCCATCATCCGCGGATGAGGGCGCGTATCTGCAGCGACAGCCTCATTTGCTCCAAACCTGTCGCTAAAGGTGCCAGAACGAGCACCCTTAACGACGAAATCTGCCCTAAACGTCGCCGAAGGTGCCGGAGTGAGCACCTTTAACGACGGTAAAATTAAAGATACCGGGTGATAAATTCGGCGGGGGTGATTATCTCCGGCCCTGGAGCGCCGAGGATGTTGTCCGGGTCGGAGATTTTCATGAAGTCGTACTTGTTACAGGTTACAAGAAGGGTGCAGGAGTTGAGTGTGGCGTTGACGAACTGGAGGATGTCTTCGAAGTCGGGGCCGCGCAGGAAGCAGGCGTATTCGTATTCCGCGCCCGTGCTGTTAGCGATGGAACTGATGTAAGACAGCAGGTTCCGGACTGTGGGGGCGACTTTTTCTTTGCCTGCGCGTTTGCGGAGGACATAAGCTATGTTGGCCATGGACAGGTAGCTGGTCACAGCCTCGAATTGATTGTGGCCGTTGAGCACCCTGAGGCAGTCGTGACACTCGCTTTCCGCAAGGAGCGGGTTGAGGAAGATGTTGGTGTCCAGAAAAGCCTTCATCGGTCGTGCAGTTTGGATAGGATATAGTCAAGCCTGTCGTCGGGCTTGGAGGTGTCCGCTTTGCCGGCGGCAATGCCGACCATACCCAGGAGAACAGGGTCTGTGACGTCTTCCGGTATGAGGGCGAATCCGTTGTCTGAAGCGGCATCCTGCTCCACAAGCTGCTCAACGTACCTTTTGAATGACATAGACTTAGCCTTTGCCTTGGCGCTGATGGCCATCACCACCGGTGTCCGAAGGTCTATAAGTTTTCTTTGCACAGTTTCCATACGACGCAAAGTTAGTAAATATATATCTTCTTTGCAAATATATATATCCATTCGCAGAACGCCCCTCCCGCGGAAGAAGGGGCTGAGACTTCTGTCGTCATTTCGCGTTTGCCGAGAAATCTGCTCGCCATTAGCCATATCCCTTATCGACGATAGTGCATCACGGCACTTAACGGGGCGTCGGCCGACGGGCGGCATTAACAGAACTGGTTCAGAGAAGGGTGAGTGTCGGCCGATGGCCTTTCAATAGCCAGGGGCCCGACACCACAATGCTCCAGAAGCAACCCCAGAACGTGTGACCGTCGGCCGACGGGGGCGCGAGCGGTTGCTTCGTTTTCTGCTCTTGCTGCGTAACTGTGCGAAAGGGCTTGTAGACCAGGCAACTTCAGCATTGAGGTTAAAGCTGTAAGCAAAAGGCATCCCGCTCAGGTCGGGATGCCTTTTTTTATCATCAAAAAATACCTAACTTTGCAGGCTATGCTAACATCGAAAGAAATTCGCAAGAAGTTCCTGGACTTCTTCGCCTCCAAGGGACACACGATTGT
>JAFZZW010000025.1 GCA_017615615.1 Bacteroidales bacterium | reverse complement strand
GGCGGAGCTGCCGGTGACACGCACGGCGCTGGGCTCGAAGAATGGCTCGGCATGGGCCAACTGCTGGAGCGAAGGCGACGTCATCTGCGTCAACGGCGTCGCGTCCGAACCGCTCGACGAAGCTCAGGACGGCATGCCCAGGGCCCGCTTCACCGTCGGCGGCGTGCAGGCTCCGTATCATGCCGGCTACCCAGCCAAGGCCTTCAGCAATTACTCCGACGGCAGCGTCACGGTGCGCATCTCTCCCGAGCAGGATTACGTCCCCGGCAGTTACGACCCCGCGGCATTCGTCATGACCGGCACGGGCTCCGGCGACATCGTCAGCTTTACCCCCGCCGTGGCATTGTTCCGGCTGACGGTCGATTGCGAGCCTTCCGCCACAATCAGGTCCGTCAAGCTCAGCAGCATCAACTCCAACGTGGCCGTATCCGGAACTTTCACCACCGATTTCAGCACGCTCAAGCCTACCGGAGGCTATCGCAACTACGTGACGGTCAGCTCGCAGGAAGGAATACCCGGTGGCAAGCCAATCACCTTCGCCATCGCCCCCTGCGACTTCTCCATCTCCGGTCTCAACCTCGAAATCATCTTCTCCGACGGCAGCAAGATGGTCCGCAGCGCAACACCTTCAAAGGCATACAAGGCCGGAACGATGTACTCCACATCCGTCAAACCCGCCGCCCCTGCCGAATCCGCCACAATCAAAGTTGCATACTACAACGTCCTGAGGCCGGAAAAACGCACGGAGGAGGCCCTGCTGCTGTCCAATGACGCGACCTGCAACGCGCTCGGACGATCCATCCTCGCCACCGGCGCCGACCTTATCGGCTTCGGGGAACTGGATTCCAGCACTCTTCCGGGCGGCGACGCAGACTTGAGCGCAGTCGCCTCCCAGTCCGGATACACCTGGATGCTCGATTGGCCCAACGACATCTCCCGTTCGTACCACTGGGGCTGGAACTACTCGGCCACCTGCGCCTATTCCAACGGCTTCGCTTACAACCCCTCGGTGCTCAGGCTCGATGACAGCGGCTACGTGTGGCTGCAAAAGGGCGGCACCGACTATTACAGCAGTGCCAGAAGCGCGTACGAAAAAGCCGGAAGTCCGGAGCGTACCGTCGTGTGGGCGCGCTTCACGCACATAACGAGCGGCACCGGATTCTGGTTTTTCGTAACCCATCTTCCCACGGCAAGCCAGGGAGGAGCGGAGAATATGGCCGGCGGCGTGAATGCCTTTACGGAAGAAATGGCCGGCGACGCTCCAAGCATACTTGCGGGCGACATGAACAGTGCCGTCAGCGAGGTCGACGGCGCCAACACCGGTCCGATAAGCATCCTGCTGCAGCAATGGACCGACACCTACGACTCCGCTGCGAAGGCCGGCGGCATAGGGGACTGCGACAAATATATCGGCACCCTGAGCGGTTCATCGGAGTCCTACTATTACACCTGGCAGACTTTTACCAAAAACCGTCCCGACCGGAGGATAGACCATATAATGACCCGCGGAGCTTTGGAGGCCACGACTTACACCACCGTACGTACGACGTTCTCGTACGACGGAAAGGTCTGGTGCCCCTCCGACCACCTGCCGGTCGTTACAACCATTGTAATCAATTAACACAGAACGATAATGAGGAACAGATTTACGTTTGACGAAAAGCAGCTGACTTACAGGGCTCCGTATGCGGAAATTGCGGAGTTGCCGCTTCGCACTGCCCTCTGCGAAGCTTCAGGAGATTTGACCGGCGTTGAAGAAGAGGATGCCGGTTTGACATGGACGAATGAAGGCTTAAATTGGTGACACGGGTATGAGAAAGATTGTTTTTGCCGCATTCGTCGCAGCCGTTCTGATTTCCTGCGAACGCGAACCGGAGTTTGAAAAGGTCACCCTTACCGCCGTCATCCCGGAGACCAAGACCTCCCTCGGACCCAAATCGGGCGACGAGTACCCCAACTACTGGTCCCAGGGCGACGTCGTTTCCGTCAACGGCGAGTCCTCATCACCCATTGCATCGGAATTCGCCGGCGCTTCGAGCGCCAGCATAGAGGTGGCGGGCGTTGTCGCGCCTTATTTTGCCGCCGTTCCTGCTTCCGCCGTTTCTGCATACGGCAACGGCTCCGCTGCCATTACCATCCCGTCGGCCCAGATGTGGCGCTCCGGCTCCTATGTTCCGGCGGCATACATCATGCTCGGTTCCTCCGATACCGACAGAATCAGTTTCGACCCTGCCGTAGCCCTTTTCAAGATTACTCCCAAGGCCGCAGACGGCATAAAGATCCGTACGGTCAAGCTTGAGGCTCTCGGAACTGACGTGAAGCTTTGCGGTACTTTCAGCACGGACTTTTCCTCCCTCTCCCCGGGCCCGTCCGGAACTGCGTCTGTCACCATGACCTGCTCGGACGGTGTTCCCGCAGGCGAACCGTTCATCCTTGCCATCGCCCCCGCCGACATGACCGCGGACGGCCTCCGCATAGTGATTACCGACACCGACGGCGGCACCATGACCCGCACGGCAACACCCTCCAAGGCCTATGTTGCAGGAAAGATGTACAGCACCGAGCTTGATTACGTCCCCGAGGGAACGGTACCAGGCAATATATACGGCACGGTAACCTGCGCGGGCGCCGGCGTCCCCGGAGTGCTCGTGTCCGACGGAATCCAGATAGTGCAGACCGATGCCCAGGGCAATTACAGCATTCAGTCCGACAAGAAGTGGCGCTACGTGTTCATCACCCTTCCTTCCGGATACAACCCGGCGATGGACGGCGTGCTGCCGCAGATCTGGAAGCCGATATCCGGCGATACCGAAACCGCCGAGCAGGTTGACTTCCAGCTCACCAAGACCAGCAACGACAACTATACCCTCTTCGTCTTCGGCGACATGCACCTGGCACGCCGCACCGGCGACCTCGCCCAGTTTGAAAAAGTGGCCGGAGACATCCGCAGACACATGAACGAGGCGTCCGGCAACGTATATGTCCTCACCCTCGGCGACATGACCTGGGACATGTACTGGATTGCCAACAATTACGGATTCGCAGACTATCTGCAGACGGTCAACGGCTATTTCTCCGGCATACCGTTCTTCCACACGATGGGCAACCACGACAACGAGATGGAGGTCGGCGGCGACTGGGAGAAGTCGTTCAAGTACACCCAGAACCTCGCTCCGGATTACTACTCCTTCAACCTTGGCCAGATACACTACATCGTGTTGGACGACATGGACTTCACGGGCGTGGAGGCAGGCGAGAGCAACCGGAGCAAATACGCCAAGAACTTCACCGCGGAGCAGCTTGAGTGGCTCCGCAAGGACCTTTCCTACGTGAGCAAGTCCACTCCCATATTCGTCACCGCCCATGAGCCGCTGGCACGTCCTTCCGGCCTCAGCTGGGGCGAACAGCTCGACGGCAAGGATGCCGACCTGAACGCCTTCATCAGCATCTTCGACGGCTACAACGTGCAGTTCCTCAGCGGGCATACGCACAATATTTTCAACCGCAACTGGACTTCAACCTTCACCGAGCACAACAGCGGCGCCGTATGCGCCAGCTGGTGGTGGAGCGGCTATATCACTCCTGGTATACACATCGCTCAGGACGGCGCTCCCGGCGGCTTCACGATATGGAACGTCAACGGCACCGACTGTACCCATTATTATCAGGCGGCCTGCCAGAGTCCGGAATACCAGTTCAGGGCTTACGATATGAACCAGGTGAAGGCAACCATCACCGAAGACTTATCGTCCCACGACGGCTATCCCAAGTACTACAATCATATACAGAGCTACGGAAACAACGTCATCCTGGTGAATGTCTGGGACTACGATGATGACTGGAAGGTCGAGATATCCGAAAACGGCACCCCCCTGCAGGTGTCCGAAGTCGGTGTATATGATCCTCTCCACATCTATGCGATGACCATCCCCCGTCTGAACAAGTATAACACTACTACCTTCAGCACTGCCAAGTGGCGCCACTTCTTCCAGGCCACGGCATCTGCCGCCGATTCACCCGTTACCGTCAAGGTTACCGATCGTTATGGCAAGGTCTATACCGAGACCATGACACGTCCGAAGGCTTTCTCCGTCAGCGACTATAAGAACGAGGCGGAACTTACCAAGCCCGAGGCCGAACTGGTCTCCGCTTCCTCGTCTACGCTCGTATTCGGCTGGGCTTGCGGCGGAACGGCGGCCGAGGATGCCGATGTTCCATACCATCTGGCTCTCTACAAGGATGCCGGCTGCACGGACCTGGCGCTCTCATTCGATGTCCCTGCCGGCGATGCCTGCTGGAAGGGTCTGGCTCTCCGCTTCTGCTTCGGCAGTCTGGCCCCGTCGACGACATATTACTTTGTCGTAACCAACACCCAGAGCGGCGAATCTTCAGATCCCGTTGCCGGCACGACAGAAGCCTTCACGGTGGTGGACCCTGCTTCCGTCAGCAATGCCGCTGCGGGGGATGTGATCCTCGCCGAAGACTTCAGCGAAATCGGCTGGGGTGCGGACATGCTGGCAAGCGCGGCAGGCTTCATTCCGTCTGGTAAACCCCTGGATCCGATGAGCGGGAATTATACGACTGACGATGGCAAATTCCAGACATACGACAACACTGCAGGACGTATCTATGGAGAAGCCAGGGTGCCTTCCGACAAGAGGCTGTTCCGATGGGGATTCTTCGGAAACAGTGCGGTGTACAGCTATGCTGGTTACCTTCGCGTATGTTCATCTTCTTCTGGCGCCCGTACTCACATCGTTTCCCCTCCTCTGTCCGGAATCCCGGAAGGGAAAACGGCGACAATAGATGTTACCGTTACATCCAGCAGATACAACAGCGAAAACGATGTGGCAGTGTTTGTCAATGACTTCTCCGCCCTGACGCTGGCTCTGGCCCCGGACCAGAAGGAGGACAGCAACTTCTCAGGCAAGGGCGGAAAATATACCGGTGCTTTGCTAACCAATGGCTACACCCTTGATACCGAGACCAAGAAGTGGACTACAAAGACAGTTCGTATTGCAGGTGTAAACAACCTCAGTTGCCTGATTATCGGCTCGGCCGAAAATATTGACAAGAAGAATCGCTTCTTCCTTGATGATGTGAAGGTTCGGATTGTGAGTCTGGAAGACATACCTGAAGCGGCTCCCATCGAGGCCGAATGTACAGCGACCACATCTTCTACCCTTGTATTTACCTGGACGGAAGGTAACGGCGCATCGGCCGATGTCGCCAACGCCTATACCGCCACCCTGTACAAGGATGCATCCTGCACGGTTGTAGACCAGTCGTTTGACTTCCCGGCCGGCTTGGGCGCTTGGAGAGGGAAGCAACCTTGTTACATATTCGGCGGACTGGAGCCCTCCACCGATTATTGGCTCAAAGTCAAGGATACCACCAACAATCTGGAATCCGACGCCGTTAAAGCTACGACAGATGACTTTACCGTTGTGGAAATGCCTGCATCCATCACGACGACGGGCGTAGTCCTCGCCGAAGACTTCGGAGAAATCCGCTGGGAATTCGACCATATCACCACCGCCATAGGATTCCGTCCCAGTGACAATTCAAGTTTTGCCAATACAGGGGTCAAGACAAGTGAAAACAATTCCAGCAACTACATCTACGACGGTTATCATTACTCCGGCGGAGGAGAAATGACATTCAAGGGCCCCACGACGGCCCTGAACAACAGCCGCCTTGCGGGCTGGCTGTCCGACACCTATGCATATCTTCACCCTGGTTATCTCAAGCTGGGGATCAGCAGTGAGCGAGGATGGATCCTTACCCCCGAATTCACCGTTCAGGAAGGCAAGAAGGTCACAGTCAAGGTTTCCATTACAGGTGGCCGCCTCAACTCCAGCCAGGACGGCAGCTGGGGAGTGGTTGTCCTTACGCCGGAGCTGGCCAAAGCCAATCCCTCCGCCCACACAGCCTCATTTGACTGGCCGGATACAACGGATCCGACCCTGTATCAGGAGATTTCCTTCACCAATAACAACTCATGGGCGACCAAGAGTATTTCCGGCCTTGAGCTTCGCCCGGGAGACAGGATTGCATTTGGCGGAAGATACGGAGGCGACGCCAAGAAGGGCCGTGTCTTTATCAGCGATATGACTGTTGAGGTTCTCTCGATTGAAGACGATGAGGCTTCCACCCGCACTACCAAGGTCAGCGTCATAGGCGATTCCATCTCCACTTTCGCCGGCTGGTGCGACACCACCAAGGGCGGCGCCTACTATCCCAAAAGCGACGGAGACGTCTCTTCCGTGTCGGATACATGGTGGTACAGGCTCATTTATACCAAAATGGCCACCGGCAAATTTGAGAAAAACATTTCCGCAGGCAATACCACAGTGGTGCAGAATACCACCGGTGATTCAAGCGCCTACTGGTACGGCTGGGACTTCGGCACCAGGCTGCAGCAGCTTGGCATAGGCAATCCTGACGTGGTCCTTATCCACGGTGGCACCAACGACTACGGCCACACAAGCTGGTACGGCACGTCGGAGGAACTTATCGACGGCGTCGCAATGTCGGAATCCAGTTTTCCCTCGTCGTCCCAGGATGCACTCGACGGCATCTTCGCGGCTGCCGATGCTGCAACGACCGTCGACGCAGCCGACGCCCTTGACGGCACCACCTTCTGCTCCGCCTACACACGCCTTATAAGGATGATTCAGACAAGGCACCCGTCAGCCAAGGTGGTCTGCGTAATCGGTGATTATCTCAGGGGCGGTCAGCAGGATGCCATCAAGCTCATCGCCGCCCACTTCGGCGACGACAAGGTGCGCGTCGCCGACCTCATTGAAGGAGGCGTTTCCATTCCCAAGTACAGCAACCCTCATCCCAATGCCACCGGCATGTCAAATATGGCAGATTATATTTATTCAAAGGTCGGAGAGTGGATTGACAAATAAAAAATGTAAATTTACAAAATCGATTATATGAGAAAACTTGTTTCTGTTGTTGCAATCCTGCTGCTCGCCTGCATGGCGGGCCGCGCCCAGTATGTCATCTCGGCGGAGGACCGTGCCAGAGCCGCCGCCCTTGTCGAGAAGATGACCCTTGAGGAAAAGTGCGCCCTTATCACCGGACAGGACGACGGCTTCCACACCGCCGCCGTCGAGCGCCTCGGCATACCTTCCGTGCGTATGGCCGACGGCCCCCAGGGCGTCCGCAACAAGACTACCAGTACTTATTATCCCTGCGGCATCAGCCTTGCCGCTTCCTTCAACCGGGAAATTGCCCGCGGGGTCGGCACCGGCATCGGCTGGGACGCCTCCGCCAGGGGCGTGCGCATCATGCTCTGCCCCGGAGTGAACATCTACCGTTCGCCCCTTTGCGGCCGCAATTTCGAGTATTACGGAGAAGACCCGTACCTCGCCAGCGAGACGGCGCTTCAGTATATTACCGGCATCCAGCAGCAGAGGGTTATGGCCACCATCAAGCATTTCGCCCTCAACAATCAGGAATATGACCGCCACTGGACTGGCTCGTACGCCGACGAGCGCACTATGAACGAGATTTATTTCCCCGCTTTCCGCAAGGCGGTGGAGCAGGCACACGTGGGCGCCGTCATGACCAGCTACAATCCGGTGAACGGAGAGCACGCGGCAGAGAGTGCGCGCCTCATCGGCAACCTGCGAGGCTGGGGGCATGAGGGCATAGTGATGTCCGACTGGGTATCTACATATACGACGTTGGGCTGCCTTACCGGCGGACTTGACCTGGAGATGCCCAAGGGTTACGTGATGAATTACGAAGCCGTATGCGATATCGTCAGGAACGGTCTGGTTGATGAGTCCGTAGTGGACGAGAAGTGCATCCATATTCTGGCGTCGTTCATCGCATACGGGCTTCTGGACAAACCGATGCAGGATACCACCATCCCCGAGAACAACCAGCCCTCGCGCGACAATGCGTATGCGGCCGCCCTCGAGGGCCCGGTGCTGCTCAAGAACGACGGCATCCTGCCCGTCAAGGCGTCGAAGAAGAACAATATCATAGTGCTTGGCCCCAACGCCGACAACATCCCTTACGGCGGCGGTTCCGGCAAAATGCATCCCATAGAAGGGACCACCACCACTTTGTACCAGGGAATTGCCGCGCTTGGCAAAAAGTATCCGGCAACTCTTATGGACTGGCAGAACATAAACGAGGAAGAGCTGGCCAAGGCCACCCTGGTGGTCATCGGCGCAGGCTTCAACTTCGAGACGGAAAAAGAAGGTTCGGACCGTACATACACCCTGCCTGACGGGCAGAACGAACTCATCGCGCGCGTCGCTTCCATCAATCCCAACGTTCTGGTGGTCGTCAACAGCGGCGGCGAGTTCGACATCGCTCCATGGATAGACAGCGTCAAGGGCCTGCTGCTTGCCTGGTACAGCGGGCAGGAGGGCGGACGCGCGATTGCCGCGTTCATCTCCGGAGAAGCTTCCCCGTCCGGCCGTCTGCCGTTTACCTTCTGGGGCTCCGAGGGCGCCAACCCGGTGTCAAAGTACTATCATGCCAATGAGCCTGTAGTCAAGAAGGAAAAGAGTAACAGGGACCCTCTTCCTTTCGCCGAATACAAGGAAGGCATATTCGTCGGATACCGCGGCGTGGAGCGCTTCGGCGCCAGGCCCATGTTCCCGTTCGGATTCGGCCTTACCTATTCCACTTTTGAATACGGAAAGGGAAAACTGCAGAAAACTCCCGCCGGTTATAAGCTTACCTTCACGGTAAAGAATACCGGAAAGCTTCCCGCGGCCGCTGTTCCTCAGGTCTATGTGGCCCAGGTCGATCCTTCCGTGCCCCGTCCGCACCATGAGCTCAAGGGCTACGACAAGGTCCTGCTCAAGAAAGGTGAAACCGCAACCGTAAGCATGTTGCTCATGGACGATGCGTTCAGCCATTACGACGCCACCCGGCATGAATGGGTGATGGACAAGGGCTCCTACCGCATTCTCGTCGGCGACTCTTCCGCCGACATCAGCCTGGACTTGCCTCTCAAGATCAATTAAAAATATTACCCATATGATTACTAAACACACTTACTCATCACCCGAATGCGATGCCGGATTGTTCCGGGAAGTCGCTCTCTTGTGCGTCAGTACCGAGGTCGGCGTCCAGCTCGACGACCTTGTGAACGATTCCGACAACATTGAGTGGGATGTCTAAAAAGTATTGCCTTATGAAAAAGATCCAATTCCTTTCTGCTGCAGTACTCTGCATCCTTGCGGCCGCTTCCTGTGAAAAGGAAATAGCTGCTCCCGAAGACATCCGTACCGTCATCAGCGTCAGCATGCCCGATTCCAAAACAGCCCTCGGCGAGTTGGAAGGCAATGCCTGGCACAATTACTGGAAAGCCGGTGACTGCATCAGCGTCAACGGCGTCGCTTCCGAAGCTCTCGGCTCCCAGGCCGAAGGTCAATCTACGGCCGAGTTTGTTTTAAACGGGGTGATTACCACTCCCTACTATGCCGCATATCCCGCATCGGCAGTCTCCGGCTATGGCAGCGGCAGCGCAAGCCTCGCGATTCCCGCACAACAGAAATATGTCCAGGGTTCATACGATCCCGAGGCATTCGTGATGATCGGCCAGAGCGCCAAGGAAGGCTCCGTAGCGCTTTCGCCCGCAGTGAGTGTGTTCCACCTGAGCGTTACCGGCAACGGTTTCGTCAGCAAGGTCAAACTGACCGGCGCGGCCGACGCAGCCCTGAGCGGCTCCTTCACTACCGACTTCAGCGCCTGCAGCCCCGCATCCGTTTCCAATACGGTCGAGATGACCCCTGAGTCTCCTGTGGCCCTTCCCGCAGATTTCTTCATCTGCGTACCTGCCGGCCTGAGCGGATCCGTTCAGGTTGAGCTGTCCGACCCCAACGGCGGTTCCAAGAGCGCGAAAGCCACCATCAAGACCCCTCTTGCCGCAGGCGTCGTTTACTCTCCGGCGGCCCTGTCCTACAATGTGTCTTCGGATCTGCAGATCACCGCAGAGGGTATCACCAGCTCCACGGCCGTCATCTGCGTCGCCTCTGTCCCGTCGGACGCATACACGTTCAATGTTTACTCCGACCAGGATTGTACTTCTCTTGTGGACAGTTTTGCCGTACCTGCAGGCAGCTCATGCTGGAGCGACAAATCGCCCAGGTTCTGCATCAGCGGCCTTGAGTCCGGCACCACATACTATGTGAGAGTGTCCGACGATACCGCATTCAAGCAGAGCAATGTCCTGCCTGTCACGACTACGCAGTTCATAATCGTGGAACCCGGCCAGGCTCCCGCATCCGTCGGCGACGTGATTCTCGCCGAAGACTTCAGCGAACTCCGCTGGGACTGCGACATGATTGGCGCAGGTGCCGGCTGGTTCCCTGCATCCCAGGATTCGTTTGCCAATACCGAGGTTTCATCTTTCCGGGCAGTGGCAACTTCCGGCGAGCTACAGCTCTCCTCACAGGCCTCGGCACTGGCCGGAAGCCGTCTTGCACATTGGGCGCAGGGTGCGAATCCCAACCTTTACATCCACCCCGGATACCTCAAGCTTGTCGGCAGCAATAAAGTCACCCATATAGTGACCCCTGCATTGGACAACATCCCCGCAGGCATGTTTGCTACCCTTGAGGTTGAGCTTACCGCCAGCGCCTACTACAGCGAATCCAGCGGCACATTCTGCACCAAGAATGCGATCGTTGCCGTCCAGGCTCCCGGCGACTTGAATGAGCTTACCGGAGAATCCAAGACGAACACTCTCGACCTCGAGACAAAGGTCGCGCCCATCACTCTCATTGAAGAAACGGCATGGAATACCTACAAGGTTACGCTTTCCGGCGTTGCCAAGGGCTCCCGCCTCGCCTTCGGCGCTGCCAAGGACGTTACCAAGAACGATGCCCGCATGAACCTCAGCGACATCAAGGTCACCATCAAGGACATCGAGGAAGACGCCACAAACATCAACATTAAAGACGACGCCACCTTCCAGAAGTTCGTGAACGCAGTGGCCGGCGGCAACAAGGCTGTCAACGCGACTCTCGCCCTGAGCGGCACCACGCTGAACCTCTCGTCCTCCACCGTCAATTCCTTTGAGTCCATAGAGGACTTCGAGGGAACCTTCGACGGCAACGGAAAGACCATCTCCGGCCTTACCAAGCCTATGTTCGCCACTCTCATGGGTACCGTCAAGGACCTCACCCTCAACTCGACCATCAAAGCTACTGATGCGGAAGACACCAACTGGGGAATGTTCGCCAAGGTTCTCTTATCCGGTGACGCCGTTGCAAGCCTGCATAATTGCGAGGCGCAGGGTTCGGTTACCTATACTCCCGCTTCGGCGCTTGAAAAGGATTGCCAGATCGGCGGCCTCGTAGGCAACAACAAGGGCGGCTCGATTTCCGGCTGTACCAACAAGGCTTCCGTTTCCCTGGGCTCCAACGGGCAGACCAACTCCAGCCAGGCTTCCGTCGGCGGCGTGGTCGGACGTACCCAGAAGGGAGGCAGTACCCAGGGATCGATTTCCGATTGCTCCAACAGCGGCAGCGTATCCTGCGCCGCTGCTCTCAGTGAGAATCTGTACCTCGGCGGTGTCGTAGGTTACCAGGTGGAGAAGAAAGAACTGATCAGCGGATGCGAAAACGGCGGTCTCGTCGAGGCCGGCAGCTCTTTCTCGACTACCAAGGCGCTCCATATAGGCGGCGTAATCGGTCTTGGCAAGGGTATGATCGAGTCCTGCCACAACCTCAGCAGCGGTGTCGTCACCACTGCTTATGGAAGTTCCGCCGGCACTTACCTCTGCCAGGGCGGTGTTGTCGGCCGTCTCAACCGCGATGCTGCAGACATTACATATACCGGATTGACCAACTACGGTATCGTAAACGTCGATGCATTTGGAGGTGAAGGTTCGGACAGCAGCGTCGGCAGGTTGATCGGCGGTGTCGTAGGCCGTTGTAATGAAGGTGCTGCCATTGAGGACCTCACCAACAACGGTTCCATCAATTATTCTTCAACAGAAGCCCTGCCTACGTATATCGGCGGCGTTGTGGCCAGCAATACCACTGCAGAACTCAGTCTTGAGAACTGTCGTTCTATCGGTGGAGTTATAAGCTATACCGGAAAAACTGCCAAGGGACCGCTCTACATCGGCGGCGTGGTCGGTTATTCCACCCGTCCCGTCTCGGGCTGCATCAACGCCATGACACTGGAAATCGGCGGCGAGTTTGAAGCTACGTCAAACCAGTACTACTGCGTCGGCGGCGTTGTAGGAAAGGGAAGTGGCAACCAGCCCATTTCCAACTGTCTTAATACAGGCGATATTACCTACAGCCAGCAGATTTCCGGCTCCAACGGGTATACTTTCCTCGGCGGTGTCGTAGGTCATACAGCCGGCAGCATTGTTGATTGCAGCAACGGCGGTACAGTTACTGTGACCGGCTGCAACAACGCCCAGGATCCGTTCTTCGGCGGTGTCGTAGGTTCTACGGACAGCAAGAACGAGCATTCCATCACCGGCATGTATCCTTCGGCCAGTGCAACTAACTACGGTTCCGTGGTCATCAATACGGACAAACAGTCCAAAAAATATGTCCGCGTGGGCGGTGTCGCAGGCCGTTTGCATACCAACGGCAGCATGAGCGTCACCAACAGCGGCCCCGTAACCGTCACCAGTCTCACCTGCACCCAGTTGCATATCGGCGGCCTTACCGGATATGCCAACGGACCTGTAGAGAGCGGATCGGATAATTCCGGTACTATAACCGTAGGTGGCCTGACAACAAGCCAGGATGCCTACATCGGCGGCTTCGTGGGCGCGCTGAACAACGGTTCCATAGCCGGTGCCACCAATTCAGGCGATGTCGTCATTGCTTCCGATGCCAATATTACCCGTTATCTCTGTGCCGGAGGTATTGCCGGTACAATAGGCGGACAGACGGTATCTGCATGCTACAACGCCGGTGCGGTTTCTAACGCGGGAACTGCAGGGACCTTCGCCTATATCGGCGGCTGTATCGGCCGCATTACAGGCAGCGCAGTGCTTACCGGAACTGCATCGTCCTATAATTATAATGCCGGAGCGGTCTCCGAGACTTCCGAAACCTCCAATCTCGCTATTGGCGGCGTCGTAGGTGCGAATCAGGGTGCCGATATGGATATGGCTTATGCCAGGAACTCGGGCGAAATCAACTATTCCGGCAATGTCCGCTACGAGAGCTATGTGGGCGGCGTGCTCGGTATGGGTGATGCGATCTGCACGATGGATTATGCGTCCAATGAAGGCAATCTTGTCTTCCGCGACTTGACCATTTCCCATCAGATTTGGGTCGGCGGTGTTTTGGGCGCCTTCAATGCGTACAATAGTGACGTAAAGGGTGCAGAAGTGACTTTGACTGGCCTGACCAATTCCGGTAATATTGACTGCCCTCAGGGAGAAAAGTATACGCTTGGTTCTGACGGGAAAACTAAGTACTATGGCTATCACATGGCTATAGATATGGACAAGAAACCTACGGCTTTCAGCTATGTAGGCGGTATTTCCGGTGTCGGTGACTGTGGGACCAAGAAGTTTATCGACTGCCATAATTCAGGAGACATCACCTTCCAGAACCAGCTCAGGGTTCGCTTAGGCGGAATAGCCGGTTATCTGACCAATAATCCTACCGGATGCTCGGTAGATGATGCCACAATCATTTACTATCGTTACAATCCTGCAGGACTTAGCGACAGTAACGGCGTTGTCGGCGGTATCGTAGGTTATATGGATGTCGAAACGGTTCACGACCTTACCTTCATCGGAAGGCTGCAGACTACAGGTTCTTCTCCCAACAGCTATACCGGTGGCCTTATCGGTCAGATCGGCAGTAAATGCTCAGCTTTCAACGATTGCAAGATTTACGCTCCTGTCAATATCGTAGGCGCCAGCTCCGGCTCGTTCGCCTCTACTGGCGCGGGTCTGTTTGCCAGCAGGTCTACCAAGGTTACTGTATCACCTTACGATTTCACCGGTTGCAAAGTCAAGAAAGGAACCAAGGTTCAGAAGATCGAGATTACCGATGAGAACATGGCCGAAGCCGTTATCGGGCGTAATCACGCTTCTTCCGTGACCAATCCTCCTGTACTTGTGGATGAATTTTAACAATCAATATCATATGACAACAAAACACACTTACACTGTGCCGGATTGCGAGTATGAGCTTTCCGTGTATGCTGCAGTTGTTTGTGCAAGCGGCGACCTCGACCCCTTGGACGAAAACGGCGAAGTAATCATTTGGAATTAACTGTATCGGCTTATGAAAAAGTATTTACTCCTTTCTGCTGCATTATTCAGCATCTTCGCTGCCGTTTCCTGCGAGAAGGAACTGGCCGGACCTGAAGGGGTCCGTACCGTCATCAGCGTCAGTACAGCATCCACCAAAACAGCCCTTGGCGCCAAGGAAGGCACTTCCTGGCCCAACTATTGGACGGCCGGCGATCAGATCATCGTCAACGGCGTCTTTTCCGAATCCCTGGATTCGGAGGCCAACGGCAAAGCCAAAGCCGATTTCACCTTCCCGGTTGCAGTGGCGACTCCTTATTACGCCGCATATCCTGTTTCGGCGGTTTCTGACGTTGGAATCGGCAGCACCTCCGCCAGCGCCACCATCACCATGCCCGCTTCCCAGAGATATGTCGAAGGCTCCTACGACCCCGATGCCTTTGTGATGTGCGGCCAGAGTTCCACCGAAGGCACGATAGACCTCGATCCCCTCGTGAGCGTGATTCACCTCAAGCTTGCCGGTTCCGCCTCCATAAGCAGTATCAAGCTTACCGGAGAGACGGGGACTGCCCTGAGCGGCACGTTCACCACTGATTTCAGCACACTCACTCCAGTCACGGTCTCCAACGAGGTCGAGATGGTCGCCGCCTCCCCGGTGGCGCTCCCGGCCGACTTCTTCATCTGCGTGCCTGCCGGCCTGGTCGGACAGCTTCAGGTCGACATCTTCGATTCCGCATCCGGCTCGATGAGCAAGACCGCCACCCTTAAGTCGGCCCTTGCGCCCGGCCAGATGTACCTCGCTCCCGAACTTCCGTATTCTGCGTCTTCTGCTTCCGCCCTTGCCATCACAGCCGAGGGCATCACCAGCTCCACGGCAGTCATATGTGTTACCGGCGATCCGGCAGACGCATATACGTTCAACGTCTATTCCGACGCCACCTGCTCCACGCTGGTCGATTCCTATGCCGTAGATGCCGGCAATGCCTGCTGGGGTTCAGCCTCACCGAGGTTCTGCATCAGCGGCCTTGACGCCGGTACTCCTTACTACGTGAAGGTCACCGACGTTACCAGCGGTGCGGAAAGCGATGCGCTGACAGTCACCACCGCCGATTTCATCATCGTGGAGCCGTCTCCCACTCCCGCCGCACTTGACGAAGTGATTCTGGCCGAGGACTTCGGCGAACTGCGTTGGGACTGCGACATGATAGGCAACGGCGCCGGTTATTTCCCGACGTCCCAGGATTCGTTTGCCAATACCGAGGTTGCATCCTTCCAGGCCGCGGCCACTTCCAACGAGAAGCAGATTTCGGC
The DNA here is from genome assembly GCA_017615615.1 of Bacteroidales bacterium. Taxonomy (GTDB): domain Bacteria; phylum Bacteroidota; class Bacteroidia; order Bacteroidales; family UBA932; genus Cryptobacteroides. The sequence goes on along the minus strand of JAFZZW010000025.1, from coordinate 14,433 downwards.
ACAGACTACTGCCGTGGCTGCCAGCCGTCTTGCACACTGGGCACAGGGAGCGAACCCTCACATGTATGTCCATCCCGGCTATATCAAACTTGTCGGGCAGAGTAAGGTTACACACCTTGTTACTCCTGCGCTCGATAACATTCCCGACGGAATGCTTGCCACCCTTGAGGTCAAGGTAACGGCCAGCGCATACTACAGCGAGTCCAGTTCTTCATTCGCAACCACGAGCGCAATCGTTGCCGTGCAGCCGGCAGGATCTTACAACGAACTGGTTGACGATCCCAATACCAATACTCTGGACCTGACGACCAACGTCGCGCCCATCACGCTCAAGGAGGAATCGGCATGGAATGAGTATACGGTCACTCTCTCCGGCGTAGGCAAGGGCGCCCGCCTGGCATTCGGCGCCGCTTCTGACGTCACCGGAAACAACGCCCGAATGAACATCAGCGACATTACTGTCACGCTCAAGTCGCTCGAGGCCCCTAGCCTGACCGCCTCAGTCAAGGGCATTTCCTCCAGCACCGCCGCGTTCACCTGGACGTATGGCGGTTCTGCCGATGCAGACATTGCCAAGCCTTATAAGATAGCCCTGTACAAGGATGCCGCCTGCTCGGATCCGTTCGTAATCTTCGATATCCCTGCAGACAGCGAATGCTGGAACGGCAGTACCCCTTGCTTCGTATTCGGCGGCCTCGCCCCTTCCACGGAGTATTGGTTCATTGCCTGTGACGCTTCAACCGGCAACACCTCTGCCGCCGTCAGCGTCACCACCGAGGCCTTCACGGTCGTGGATGTTACAAACCTGACAACCGCCGCAGCCGGCGACGTCATCCTTGCCGAGGACTTCAGCGAAATCGCTCACGGACCGGATGAATTGGCCGGGGCGGCAGGCTTCGTTCCGTCCACGCATACTTTGACGATTGTTCCTTCCGGCGTCAATCCGGAAGGAGGTTTCGTTGAATACAGCAACACCGGCAACCGTGTCTTCGGAAGCGGCTGGAACATCAGCGGCAGCCGCATGGACAATGGCTGGGGATTTTTCGGGAACAGTTCCTGCTTCTCAAGGAACGGTTACCTTCGTGTATCCTCTTCTTCCGGCCGCACTCATATCGTTACTCCTGTCCTTTCATGTATTCCCGCTGGAAAACAGGCCACCATCGAGGTCAAGGTAACGGCCTCCAAGTATGAGTCGAGCACAAATGACGTTGCCGTCTTTGTGGAAAACGGTCTCACGATGAATTCCCAGACGAGTTCTTCTGAACCCTCCTACAAGAAATATACGGGAGCTTCACTTGAAAACGGTTATGCCCTGGGCATCACTTCCGTCAAGGCATGGGAAACCAAGACCGTGACCATTTCCAAGGTTGATTCTGAAAGCCAGCTTGTCATCGGCTCCCTCAATGCGGACAAGACCCGTTTCTACATCGACGACGTAGTTGTCACCGTTGTAAGCCTGAAAGACAAGGGAGCTATCGACGCGGTTATAGAAATCAGCGATTTCATCACCTTTAAGGCCTTCCTTGCCGCCTGCGAACCCGGAAAGACAATCCAGGGCAATGTGACTGCTGATATCGATCTCACGGCCTCTCAGGTGGAAGAGATTGACGCCCTTTATCCTGTTGCAGAGTTCGACGGGACGCTCAATGGTAACAATCATACCATTTCCGGTCTTGCCAAACCTCTATTCGCTGAACTCAGTGGTGCGGTCAATGACCTCACCCTGAATTCAACGCTGAGTATTGCCGAGGCGATGAACAATGTTGGTATTCTTGCACAGACTGCCTCCGGTGCGACACTGAAAGCTTGTATTTCCCAGGGATCCGTAGCATCATCCGTAGCTGAGGTTAATGGTGATCTCGCCCTGGGCGGTCTGGTTGGAAGCATCTCCGGCTGTACCCTTACCGCCTGTCAGAACCTGGCTGCTATTACCAACACCACCGCTGCAAGCGGCACTGCCTGCGTTGGCGGCATAGTCGGCGTTGCAGGTGGAGCCAATACGCTCACTGGCACGGCTTCAGAGTATAATAGCAACAATGGTACGATCCTGGAGAATTCAGCGTCTTCTGACCTTGCCGTTGGTGGTATTTGCGGCTATGCTGACAATGCAACGACAGATTTGTCCTATTGTAAGAACCTTGATAATGGAGATATTACTATTAAGGGTAATAAGCGTACCGACATTTATGTGGGAGGTGTCATTGGCTGCACAACAGCGGCAGTTGGGTTCGATTATGCAAGCAATGCCGGAGATATCGTCTTTGACGGATTGGATATTTCCGGACAGGTTTTCGCTGGAGGTGTTCACGGCGCATGGACAAAGGCAGGAACGCAAACAATTATCGGATGTGTCAACTCCGGCGTCATTAAAACGAATACCACTTCCAACAATACGGATTTGAAATCTTCTGACAAATCTCCTTATTGGACCTTTATAGGCGGTATTTCGGGTGTCGGCGGAAGCACGAATGAATCCCTTGGCGGTAATCAGTGCACGATTACCGGGAAAACATTCCTGAATTGTTCCAATTCCGGTGCTATAACAATCTATGCGGCACTTCGCACCTGCGTTGGTGGCGTCATTTCATGGGTTGATGCAGATCCATCCGGATGCGTTAATACCGGCAATGTTAAAGTCATCAAGAACTCAGGTATAGCCACCGTAGATGGGAACTACCATCGAGGAGCTTGTGGAGGTGTGATAGGTATTAATAAATCGAGCACTTTGACAAATCTTAAATTTAAAGGTACGATTGATACAAGGACTTCCAGTCCATTCAGTTATACCGCAGGAATTGTCGGATACAATACTTGTAATGTGGATTTTACCGGTTGTAAAGTCGGTGGAAACATGTTCCGTGCTGCCGGCAGCAAAGATGGCGGTGCGGCCCTGTTCTGCAGAGAGAACAGCGGACATACTTACTCCTTTACAGATTGTGTTGTCATGACAAACAGCGGCCTTTACTGGAGATCTAATACCAAGACCAATATCACGGCTGACAATCTCACGCTACCCTATTGCACAGGTTGGGATGATTCAGTCCTGTCAGAAGGAAGCAGCCTTCCTTCAGTAGGTTCGATTGACTAACCCTCTTTACCCCAGGCGCCATGACCGGCGCCCGGGGTATCTAATAAGCAAGCCTTCCGATTTCTCCGTGAGGCTTGCAATAAGTCTGCACACCGTAGTACCTTGAGTCTACAAAGCGAGTTAGGTTATATCGTACCTGACTCGCTTTTTGCATTTCTCAGGACGGGAATGCGACTTTTAGCTTTTATGTTAAACTTTTTATTATTTTTGCAGTATGAAAAAGAAAACTACACTGGAAATCATTGGCCGGTCGGAGTTGGTCAGCCTTTATTCCATTAGTTTTGAGATGGATGGGACGACAGAGTTTAAGAAGTTTGTGGCTGAATTTGAGCATAGTGCCACTTACAATGGCGACTATCAGAGGATTATTGCCGCACTGCAGGCAATTTTACGTTTTGGTGCGCTGGAACGCTTCTTCCGCCCGGAAGGGAAGATGAAAGACAACCTTGCAGCCGTACCTATAGAAGGTGGAATGCTTAGGTTATACTGCCTCCGTATCTCAGAAGAGATTGTGATTCTTGGCAATGGTGGAGTTAAGACCACAAGGGCTTATGAGGAGGACTCGAAGCTTTATGGCTATGTAATGGATTTGAAACGGTTTGAAAAGGTGTTATACGACTGTTTGAGGACCGGATTGGTAAGCATAGAGGAAAGAGAGTTGACCGGAATAGATGACTACACTTTTGAAATATAAATGATATGCGTAACAAGGAACAGTGGCTCAACGAGATAATGGCAGCAATACCTCAGGAAACACAAACTGAGGTACAGCTATCCGCCGGGATTATTGCCAGGATCGATAGTATCCTTAAAGAAAAGAATATGACCCAGCGCGACCTCGCACGCTTAATGGGCAGGAGCGATGCTGTGATCTCCCGTTGGACCACTGGCTTCCCGAACCTGACATTGCGCTCTATAGCCGAACTTTCCTGTGCTTTAGGGGAGCCGTTGATAAAAGTGGTGGAGTAAAAAACTAAAACTCTATGTACACAAAGGAATCCGGTTGCAGCTCCAGCAGCAGGGTGCCGTCGGGTTGTAGGGCGACGGGGTACTCGGTGTACATGCTGAACTCGTCTGTGATGTGGCAGCGGACGCGGGAGTCGAACCTGGCGCCGTCGGCAAGCTGAACCGTTACGTTCTTGACAGCGGTGATGTTGTCATCCATAACGTAGCGGCTAACCAGAATTCCCAGGTGGCCATCCGCTCCGCGGGCTGCGGTTACGCGAACGTCGGGAATCTCACATGTGGCCTTGACCTGTGTGCCCAGCGTCTTGAGTTTGCCCCAGGCGTAGATGGCCCAGTAGCTCCAGATGGGAGTATCGCTGAGCGGGTCGAAGAGGCCGTTGAAGCGGGTGCCGGGCGTCCAGACATAATACATCATCATATCGGTGGGACATTCCTGGTTCAGCTGCATCGCCGCACAGACAAAGGCTCCGGCCTTGGGGCTGGACATTGTGCGTACGGAATAAGGGTAGTCGTCCGTCCAGCTCTTGATGTAGTTCCACTCGTTGAGGAACGACTCCGCATTCTTGTAGCCGTACTTGTCAAGAAGGGCGCGCACCTGATATGAATAATCCACATAAACAGTGGGGTCGCTCTCATAGATGTGCCATGCGAAGAAGTCGAGGGGTACGTTCCTGCGCTGCATTTCTGAAAGGAGCAGCTCATACCAGACCGGCACTGTCCTTATGCCGGGATCTGTGCCGGACATGGCGGGGCCACCGATGCGCAGATTGGGGAAACAGCCTTTCAGGTGTTTTACCGCCACCTCGAAGAAGTCGTAGAACTGCTCCGGAGAGCCGGCCCAGCAGCGGGGGTCAACCTTCCACCTGTCGTTATCCCACTCCAGATTTGGCTCGTTCCAGATTTCCCAGTACTGGATGTTATAATGGAAGCCGTCGGCCCAGCCTTCGTTGTAATGGCGGATGATATGCTCGCAGATCTGCGCCCACTTCTTGTTGTCCTTGGGCGGATAAATGTTGTACTTCTTGAGAGGCTGGTTCTCGATGGTCTGCCCCAGACGGTAGAAGACCTCGACGCCGGCGTCCTGGATGCTCTTTACGTATCTGTCCGTCAGCGTGAAGTCATAGGACTCCGGTTTGCAGGGATTCTTGGAGAAATCGGGGAAGATGATGGATATGTCCACCACGTGCTCGCCGTATGCGCTGTAACCCGCGGCGTCGTGGTTGCGGGAATAGCCGACGTTGGCGGCTTTGAAGTAGCCGGTGGTGCCTGTATATACCTGCTCTGCATTGTTGATGCGCGGGCCGTTGTTGACGGCGTTCATACGCTTGACAGGGCCGATGGGGGAGTCGGGCGACACTGTAATCTGCGCCGACAAGCTTATGGCGCAAAGGAGCGCCGCAGCAAAAGTGACAATCCTTTTCATTACTTGAGAAGTACGCTTTTATCCCGTTTGACAAACTGTATGGAAATCCCGAAGGGATCTTTCATCATGGCACCGTCGAAGCCAGGAGCCTTTTCATGCACCACGAGCGTGGCGCCCGCTGCTGTGAATTTCTCGATATCGGCATCCACGTCCTTGGATGTGAATCCGAAGTGCAGGGTGAGGGGATCCATCGAGGCGTAGTCGGGCGCGACGGGTTGCGTCCTGGCGCGGTACAGCTCGATGGCTACGCGTCCGCTGGCATCGACGATGAAAGTGGTGTGGGTCTCGTCGTCCTTCTGCTTTGTGATGGTGAATCCCAGGTTCTTGCACCACCAGTCGGCGACGGCAATGGGGTCTGCAACGTCGATGGCAGGGTGCTCCAGGACGTAGCCGTCAGGGTTGATGAGCTCATCGTTGGCCCTGTTGCAGCCGAACAGAGCCGCAAGGGAAGCGAGTGTAATCATGATCTTCTTCATATTATAATGGTTTATTCCGTGTCGATTGCGAAAGGACGGAGGACGGTGACGAAACGCTGGCTGCCGGAGCCGGGGGCGCGTTCCGCATCTGCACGGATGACCGGGCGCTCCTGCTTTTCGTGCATGGCCTCGCTGAACCAGTCCTTGTCTATGCTGACCTTCGAGCCAGCGGGGCCGGAGACTTGGATCCGGAGCCCTGCGCCGCCATCGCGGTATAGGAATTCGCCGGGGCCGATTTCCTCCAGCAAACCGCGTCCAAGACCGTTCCGGAGCGTGAGGCGGCCGGATGCGGGCCCCCGGACTTCGTCGGTAATTACAAAATATTGTCCGTCTTTGAACTCCACGGTGCGGCGGCGCGTCAGGCCATTGTAGGCCTCATGTTCAACGACAAGGCGTCCGGCAGCAGGATTCCATTCCAGGACCGCAGGATGCGGATCGTCGTAATCCCTGTCGTCAAGCGTAAGGGCATTGTGCCTGGCAGTGGCCTTGAAATATGCTCTCTGGCGCTCGATTTCCTCGTCGCCGGAGTAGGTGTAGGCACCGGCGTCGGGCATGAGTACCTTGCCGTACGCCCATAGCTCGAAAGTGCCGAAATCGGGCTGCGCGTGCCACATGCCGCGTTCGGTGGCCTTAACCGGCATTATGATGCTGTCATCGGTCCGGCCGCTGCGGAAAGTATAGAAGCCGCTGGCCGGATGGCCGGAGGATTTGGACGATGCTTCCACGCGGGAATCGCAGAGGCTGTCGATATCGTTCAGCAGTTCGTCGTCCGCAAGGTCGTCGTGCCGCCGGGCGTCGGAGAAACACGGATGCGTGCCGTCGGGATAGCGGTAGTCGAGGTAATAATTGGTCATGCGCACCAGCTGCTCCAGAAGCTCCCGTGGAAAAAGGTCCCGGCGGCCATTGCGCAGGGCCACCTGGATGGCGTCGTTGTAAGACTCCACGAAGCCGATGTGATAGCCCGGATCGAGCTCGAAATGGCAGCCGTCGGGACAAGACTGACGGGTGATTTCCGCGTTGAGGTTATCCACCCCTGCCTTTATCCAGGACTCCGCGTCCTTGAATTCCGGGAAGCAGATGCCTGCACGCAGGATGCCGGAAGACTGATGGATAAGGTGGTTTCCTGAAGGACTGAAAGACTCCATCAGGACCGATGCGTTTTGATGGTACGCCTGAAGGAACTCCAGCAGAAACCCAGGAGTAAAATACCCGGAGTCCAGGAAAAGGGAAAACTGACGGGGCCAGCGCAGAAGACGGATTCCCACTTCCAGCGGCCTCCATGCGAAACACTCGTTGGGAGCGTCGACGGGGATGCTGCCGCTGCTCACGGTGCCCTGCTGGTCAATGCCGAAGGGCTTGTAGGGGTTCTTGCGCACCCAATCGCGGAACTCGTGCACATATTCACGGGCGTACTTCGTGTTGCCGGTTGTCCTGTAGACTTTCCCCAGCGAAGTCCACCAGCCCTGGCGGTGCAGTTGCACGCGCATTTCTATATCCTTTACCGGCCAGTATTCCCAGTCGATGTCGCGTCCGTAGTTCCAGACCGGGTCTTCCAGTACATGGAAAGTGTGTTTCAGAGCATCGTCCGCCCAAAGGCTGTCCTTTGAAGATGCGGTACAGTCCTCCTGGCCGGGGATATAAACTCCCTGTCTGCCCCGGTAGTACTCCAGAAGCGCTTCGGATGCCTGTTTCCACCGGCCTTTGTCGCAGTTGGATTTTACTTCTTCCAGCCCCGGCCGGTCCAGGTCCAGCAGCGCGAAGACGTCTTCCGCATGCTCATAAGGGGCGGAGCAGGCAGTAAGGAGGGCGCAAAGGCACAGTAAACGGACGAACCTCATCAGCGTTCTACGACATTCTTGCAGTCCTCGGTCACGATGAGAGGGCGGGCATCCGGCTCGCGGAAGTGGAATCGGACGTTGGAGAGGTAAACGTTATTCGCGTGACGGATGTACAGGCCGCCGGCCGGGAGAATATGGCCGAGCTTGCGGTTCTCCGGATATGTGTCTTCCGCCTCGGGCACCTCAATTGAGGCCATATCGGCCGTCCCGCCGCCGGGCGCGGTAATGTCGATGTCGGACAGGTAGATGTCTTCAGGATACAGTCCGGGCACGCCGGTGATGGAACTGGACATCATGCTTTCGCTCACCGCGGTGACACCGCTGATGGTAACGCCCCGGAGCCTGCTTGCGCTGCAGTCGCTGCCGCGGCGGCCCATGCGGATGAAGATTGGCGTCTGGACGTCCCGCATGGAGATGTTGCTGATACCCACGTTTTCGCAGATGCCGCCGTCCACCACCTCCACGGCTATGCCGGAAATCACCGTCACCGGGGCTGTTACACCTTTGATTTTCGTTGACCAGTGCCGGAAGTTGTCTTCGCTGGCGGCTCGTATGGTGATGTTGCTTATGGTGACGTTGCGGTATCCAGTGCTTGAGCCGGTGCCGAGCTTGACGGCGTTGCAGTTGGATGCCGCTATGCAATTGCTGACGGCTACGTTCTCGCACAGCCTGTCACCGGCGCCCTTGAGGCATATGGCGTCGTCTTCGCAGTCGAAGATGCAATTGCTCACCACCACATCTTTGGACTCGATGTCTATGCCGTCGTTGTTGTAGTTGCAATGGGAATAGACCTTGACGCCGCTCACCCGTACACCCTCGCAATCAGTATAGTACTGCACCCAGTGCGCAGAATTCTCGAGCCGGACGTCTTTGATCACAACATTCTTGCAGTCGCGCAGCAGGATTATCATGGGACGGCCGCCTGGGTCTTTCTTGCCGACGTTGAAGGCCGGATCCCCTCCCTGGCCGTCTATGGTGCCGGGGCCGGTAATGGCTATGTCTTTCTGCCCGTTAGCATAGATGAGCCCGCAGTGAGGGGATGTCCTGCCGCTGGCGGGATTCACCCAGTGGGCCCTGTCGTATGCCGCTATGTCCGCAATGCCGAGCAGGCGGGCTCCCATTTCGAGATGGAGCTCCACGCCGGACTTCAGTTCCAGCGGCCCCGTGATGAAATCGCCTGCAGGGACGGTGACGGTACCTCCGCCGGCGCGGCTCAGCCTGTCTATGACTTTCTGGATGGCGGGAGCGTTGTCTTTGCCGGCGCCGGGCCTGGCGCCGGCCCGGGTTATGTCGATGCTCCTGCTGCCGGCGAGGGCTGGCAGGGATATCAATATGGCTGCTATTAGCAATAATTTCTTCATGAATTGTAAAGATATGAATTTTTCCCGATTTAACACCTTTGGAATTTATGTATTTTCTTTGCAATTTTGTGGTATTATGGGTAATAGGCAGTATTTGTCCCCTGAAATCGAGACTTGTTTTCTCCCGCTTGACACTTCCCTTTGCGAGGTGTCCGGAGATCTGGTAAACATAGGCGAAGAGGACGCCGGAATCACTTGGTAGGTATGGGCAGGTTCTATTTCATAGCGCTTGCAGCGCTGCTTCTCGCCTCATGCGAGCGGGAGGTTGCGACGGACGTTCCCGTAGCTCCCGCCGGTAAAGCGGTGTCCATTACGGCAGAAATCCCGTCTTCCAAAACCGCCCTTGGCCCCAAGGACAATGATTTCTATCCCAATTACTGGGCCGACGGCGACGCCATTTCCGTCAACGGGGTAAGCTCCTCGCCGCTCTCGGAGGTTCCTGCCGGGACGGCCAGGGCCACTTTCCAGCTCGCCGGCGTCGAGTCCCCATATTATGCAGCGTATCCAGCTTCGGCGGTGTCCGGTTATGCCTCCGGCGGTGCCACGGTCAGCATTCCGGCAGAACAGAACTGGGTTTCCGGAAGCTACGATCCGGCGGCGTTCATCATGCTCGGCACCTCTGAAGGTGGAGTCATCGGTTTCGTTCCCCAGGTTGCCATTCTGAAGATTACCCTCACCGGCGACGCTTCCATTGTGAGCGTCAGCCTCACTTCGCCCGGCGGACTTCCGCTAGCCGGCGGATTCACCACGGATTTCAGTTCCCTCGCCGCGTCCGGCGAGAACGTCAGCACCGTCACGGTACGCTGCCCCGGCGGAGCACCTGCCGGCAGCAGCTGGTATGTGGTCATTCCGCCATCTGACTTTACCGTGGACGGCATCAGGATCGTTATTACGGACGCCGCCGGCGGCACCATGACACGCACGGCCGTTCCTTCAAAGGCTTACGTTGCCGGAAAACTGTATTCAACAAGCCTGCCCTACAGTCCCGACCCTGTCGGCGGCATCGCAGATGCTGCAGCCCTCCGCGCCTTCCTGCAGGCCCCTTCCGGCGACGCGTTCCTGACTGCCGACATCGACCTTCAGGGAGAGTCCGTCTCCGCCGCTTCGTTCGACGGCGTATTCGACGGACGCGGGCACACCATCTCCAACCCCGGTGCGCCGCTGTTCGCGTCCAATTCCGGTACGCTCAAGGATTTCACCGTCGAGGGGGCGTTCGAGCCGTCCGGGGACGTTTTTTCTCCGGTGGTCCTGCGGAATGAAGGCAACATCGATGGAGTGGTCAACCGGGCCTCTGTCAGCATGAGCCGCACTTCCGCGTCGTCTTCGTCGGTGGTAATCGGCGGAATCGCAGCATATTCGTCAGGCCCCATCAGTTCCTGTACCAACGAGGGCAGCATCTCCTTCGTCAGTTCTTCCTCCGTGAAGGGTGTGGGCATCGGAGGTATCGCCGGATATCAGACTGCGGCTCTCACTTCCTGCGTCAACAGCGGCAAGCTGACGTTCAGCGCGCATCATCCTGCAGGCTCTTCTGCCATCGGCGGCATCTCCAATGCGCTTGTCAGTCTCGGAGGAATCGCCGGTTATGGCTACACCGGGTTCTCTGCGACCGGGTGCACCAACAGTGGGGAGCTGCATTTCGATTACACCGGCATTGAGTCGGTTACGGCAGACTCCGAGCGTCACCAGATCGGCGGAATCGCCGGTTCCCCCTGCGGGGAGGTGCGCTCCTGCGTCAACGACGGCGGCATCTTTATCGGAGCCGTCACATCCGACCGCAGCGCTTCCTCCAAATGCGTGCTGCTTGACATAGGCGGCATATGCGGCGGTGAGTACTTCTCGCCGGGCCAGAATGTCACCAGCATCGTATCCTGTACGAACAACGGAGCGATTACAGCCGATTTCGACGCCACCGACGGCAATACCACCGTAGGCGGAATAGTTGGATGGCCCAATCTTGAATCTTCCGTGAACAACCGTACGGAAGACTGCGTGAATACGGGCACGATTACCGCTTATGGCAAGGGCAAGGGGCGTTTCGGCGGCATCCAGGCAGGAACGGGACGCATATTGAACTGCCGCAACGAGGGGGACATAATCATAGAATCCACTGCTTCTACATCCTCCGCCGGCGGAGTGTGCGCTTTCCATGCACTTGGCCACACCCTGTCGGGCAGCAGCAACACCGGCAACATCAGCACGAAGGTGGTGATTGAAGGCCAGGGCGGGCTCATCGGTGTAGTGAGCAATTATGCCATGACCGTCGGTGAAAGCTGTTCGGTCAGCTGCATCCTTTCCAGCGTTGCCGGCGACAATAAGTACATAGGAATGGTTGCCGGCTGTTACAACGGCACGTCGAAGAAGAATACCCTGGGCACTACGGCACAGCCTATCTCGGTAGAGGGTTCCGTGTCCCTCGCGGGTGCGGAAGTGCTGATCACTGCCGCCAATTATGGCTCCTGGCTGGCCGGAACGTACAATTCCACGCCGAACCATACCATAAATGCCGTCTGTAACACTACGGCCCAGGCCGTTACGGTAGAGGGCCACGTACGCTGGTCGGACGGCACTCCCGCGGCCGGCGTGAGCGTATCCAACGGATTCGACGTAGTCGTTACGGATTCCCAGGGGTATTATACGCTGCCCGACAACGACGACGTCTGGTACTACTACATCTCCATGCCTGCGGATGCCGTAATTTCCAAGAATGCCGACGGTTGCCCCGACTTCTACAAGCGTAAACTGGCCGGTTGCACCAGCTACGACTTTACGCTGGAGCGCCAGGCTGTCGAGGACCGTTTCGTTCTCTTCGCCATGGCCGATCCCCAGGCGCACAATGTCAAGCGTGAGAACCAGACCCTCGTCAATTCGGACCGCTTCCGGGACGAATCCGTACCGGCCATCAATGCCTGCGCTGCCGGGTATTCGCTGCCCTGCTACGGTGTCACCCTGGGAGACATAGTGTATAACGAAGACAACCGCAACTCCACCGGAGGACTCCCGACGATGCGCTCCATCTTCAGCGGGATTAACATGCCCGTTTTCCAGACCATCGGCAACCACGACTATACCTGGTTCTACACGTCTTCCGGAAACGAACTCAAGACCGACGCAACCTCCAGCACCCTTTTCCTTAAGGCGCAGCGTGCTTTCGAGGATTGTTTCGGTCCCATAAACTTTTCCTTCAACCGCGGCGATGTCCACATCGTGTGCATGCGTAACATCATCTGGACCAACAGCACTGAGCCCCGTAAGTATCGCGGAGGATTCACCGACGAGCAGTATGAGTGGCTTGCCGCCGACCTTGCAAACGTCCCGTCAGACAAGACGGTCATCTTCTGTGTCCATATTCCCATCAGTTCCTGCCCGAGCGGGGACAACGTATCAAAGGTGATGACGCTTTTGAAGGGATTCTCCCACGCTGAGATTTTCTCCGCTCATACCCATTATATCATGAATGTGCCCGATGTGGGAGGCTCCGGCATCTATGAGCATGTCCACGAAGCGCTGTGCGGCATCTTCTGGTGGTCTAATCTCGCGGTCGACGGCGCCCCCAACGGCTATCACGTCTATGAGTTCTCCGGCAAGCAGATTGTGGATTCCTACTTCATCGGTGTCAACAACCATATGAATACCAGAGACTATCAGATGCGTATCTACCGCGGCGGCGTCAAGTACGGCGGCTCCTACATCTACTTCCAGAACCCGCATCCTTCCGACGTGCTGCTGATAAACGTATTCAACAGCGACGCCAACTGGAAGGTAGAGGTTTATGAGAACGATGTGCTTGCCGGAGAAGCCAGCCTGATGCCGGAGAAAAAGGAGACCTATTCGGACGCCATGTATTCCACGGTAACTTACGGGCTGCAGTCTTCACAGGACTGGTGGGCGCAGGCCTACCATCTGGGCGTGCTGGGCAAAGGGTTCAAGAATGGCGCGCTCCAGTCGTCCAACGGCGACTACATGGACCATTGCTACCACATGTATAAATATACGATGAAAAACCCTTCGGCCTCGGTCAAGGTGGTAGCTACCGACACTTTCGGCCACAGCTATACCTGTACGGAGGTTGTGGAGCAGGATTGCTGGTACCCGGATTATATGCGTCTGGGAAATAACTAATCTGCGCTCACCCGGTCAAGGAATTCTTGGGGTGTAACCACCTCGAGGGCAGTATAGCCCTTGAAGTGCCTGACGTTGTTGGTGACTATTACGTCGGCATCGCCTTCCGCAATCGAGATTTGTATGGCGTCCTCAAAGTCCGGACAGTCGGAGTTTATGGCGTCGTAGATATTATATTCCGCGAATGGGAGGACCCTCCATTTCCTCCTTATGATATCAATGCTGTTGATCAGGCCTTCCCTGGAGTATTCCTTGCGACAGGAATAAGCAGCATCGGCAATGCTCAGACTGGATATGCTGAAGCGGATTTCGTCTGATTTGACCTTGCCGACAAGCCTGGTGGAGACTTCTGAATTAGGGCGCCCGGTAATCAGGGTGTCCAATATTACGTTGGTGTCCAAAAAAACTCTCATACTTCTCCAAGTGTGTGGGCGAGTCTGTAATCTGATGCAATCTCTTCTTCAGTGAAATGAAGGGGGCCGAGTCTCATGGCCAGGACATCCGGATCGATTTCTTCGGATATCTTCACCTTGGGCCATTCCAATTCGGCCGGGACCATCCTTTCCAGGGCTTCTTCTACCATATTATTAAGGCTGCGACCCTCGCGTTTTGCTTTGAGCTTTGCTCTTCGCAGCAGGCCTTCGTCGATGCGGAAGGCGGTCTGGATTTTTCTGCTTGTAGTTTGCATGGCGTCCTTTTTTGTAAATATATAACAAAAATCAGAATAGTTATACAAATCCGGAGTTTTTTTTGAAAAGATGAAAAAAAGTTGAAAATAATTTGGCGGGTTCAAAATTTTTTGTACCTTTGCATCCCCTTTGAAAAGAGGGCAACACAAAGTTCATTGACAATACTGAGAGAGATAACGAGGTAAATGAATTATAGTCTGTATAATTAGAGTTTTTTCTAGTTGTAGGGATTACAATTTCATAAGGCAAACGAGTATATTACTTTGAGACTTTTTTGAGTCGCAGAGTGATTCACAAAGAGAAAGAGAACAAGAGCGAACGGAGGATGCCTTGGCTTCCGAAAGCGAAGAAGGACGTGGTAAGCTGCGAAAAGCTCCGGGGATCTGCAAACAGGAATTGATCCGGAGATGTCCGAATGGGGGAACACATACAGTTGAAGACTGTATACCATCGCGAGATGGGGCGAACGCAGG
>JAFZZW010000024.1 GCA_017615615.1 Bacteroidales bacterium | reverse complement strand
GCAGATTCCACCCATGGCGAGATTCAGCGTTGCAGAATCATCCGTGAGCAAACCCTGATTGTAATTATACACAGAGGCCGTTCCGGTGAGCGTATTGGCTCCGCGGGCAACACCCAGAAGACCGCCCATGCACAGACCGGGGTTTGAGCTGCCGGTACCGGTGTTGGTAAGATTACCGGTGTTGTAGCAGGTGGTCTCGTATGTGGTAGAGGCGCTGGACCAACCGGCGATGCCGCCCATGGAAATCTTGGCACCGTCACCGGAATTGGTTACATTGCCCGTATTGTAGCAGGAGGTAATGGTATTGCCACCCTTGTTGTTACCAATGACACCGCCAAGCTGCATATCCTGTCTGGAGCTGGTTCCGGAAGTGGCGGTGTTGGAGATAACTCCCTCGTTGTAGCAGGAGGTGAGGTTTGCACCATCCAGGATACCCACAACGCCAGCAATGTTAATCTCATCGTCGTACGTGGCACCGTTATTGGTAACGTCTCCGGAGTTGGAGCAGGATGAAATGGCAGCTGCACCGTATCCAACGACACCGCCGAATGCCGTAGTATAAGACTTGGCAGTCTTGGTATAGTTGTTCACGATGTTTCCGGAATTGGAGCAAGAACTAATCGTATTTCCGGCATATCCGGCAATACCGCCGATATAGTTGTTCCTGGGGATTACACAGCCGGAACCCATGGTGATGTCACCGGCATTGGTGGCGCCTGTAACGGTACCGCCGCTGCTGGCGGTAGGAGTACTTCCGGAAGAAATCTCTCCGACAATACCGCCTATATAGGAATGGTAAGCGGAGGTCCATCCGTTGAGGGCGATGTCGCCGGTAGCGGTGTTGGCCGAACCGGAAACAATGGAGCCACCTGCCAGAAGACCCACAAGACCACCCAGAGCCATCATGGATTCATGAACCTCGGTGACAGTTATGGAACCGCTGTTGGTACCTAAAATGTTACCGGCAGCATGCTGGCCAACAAGACCGCCGACAAACAGATACTGGCTGCCGCTTACGGAAGAGTTCAGTACGATGGCACCGCTATTGGTGACATTGTAGAGAGCATATCCGTCCTCTGTATCGTTGGACATGACACGGCCCACAACACCACCGATGGAAGGTGAGCGCTTGGTGTTCTGACCGCTGAAGGTAAATGTGCCGGAGTTGCCGCCACCGGAAATCTCGCCTTTGGTAAGACAACCGACCAGGCCGCCCACATAGGTCTGTCCTTCATCGTTAATTGTCTGGCCATAGTTGATGGCGCCGCTGTTGGTACAGTTGGTGACCGTAATATTCGCTCCTGTCTCATGTCCCACAATACCGCCAAAACACTTATAGGTGTTATTGTCACACGACATGGTGCCGGTGACGTTGATGGTCATGGCATTGGAGCAGGAGGTAATATCCTTCTCAGACTTGCCTACAACACCACCTACATACAGGTTACCGTGGATGGTTTCACCGGAGTACGTCAGGGTGCCCCCGGTAGAGTTGCAGTTTGTAAGCGCGTGATTGGTGCTGCACGCGACAATACCTCCAATCCAGGTTTCGTTGGCATCCACGGCCGTGTAGTTGATGTTACCGCTGTTGGTAAACTCGGTAATGGCCGCACCTTCGTTGCAACGGCCGGCCACACCGCCGATATGCCTCTGCGTGCTGGCGCCTGTTGCCGCAACATTTACGGTACCGGCGTTGGAAAGGCCGGAGTAAGTGCCGCTGGTAGCGTTCATACGGCCGATAACACCGCCCTGGCAGAGGTAAGTGCCGACGGAGCAAGCCTCGGTGGTAACGGTACCGGCAGCGAGGTTGGAGCAGGACTCGATGGAACCCTTGCCCATACCGATGACGCCGCCAATCTGAAGGGGACCGGTGGTGGAGCAGGAAGCCGTAGCCTTCACAAGGCCGCTGTTGGTGCAGCCGCTGATGCTCTCGGCCTTTTCTACCTGATAACCGAGGACGCCGCCGAGGTAGATACCCTGGCTGAACTTGGCACCGCAGACGACGGTACCGGCGTTGGTATTGTTGGAGATATCGCCCTGGGTGGAGAGGTCACCGCCCTTCTGGGTACGACCCACGACACCGCCGATGGAAGGCTGCATGGCGTGAACCGTGCTGGAGCCGTTATTGGCGAAGGTCACAGTTGCGTTGTTGGTGCAGCCGGTGATGGTGCCGCCGCGGTTGTTACCCACCAGGCCGCCGATGCAGGCGTTGCCGGAAACGGCATCGGAAGGAGTATAGGTAACGGAACCGTTGGCCGTGCAGTTCTGTAGACCGGCGATGTCGTCAACTTCGTTGGACGGACGGACACTGCGGGCAAAAATACCTACTTCATAGTTGCTGGTAGAGGTTTCTGCGATTTTTGCGGTAACCGTCAAATTCTTGACAACGCCACGAAGCTCATTAAACAGGGGCTGGGTAGCCGTAGAGGTGCCGAAGCTGAGAGTTTTTCCGTTGCCGTCGAAAACACCCTTGTAGTCCTCGATGGAAGTGAAGCTGCCGGCGATGGAAGAGAGGTCGATGGATGCGCCCCCAGCGGTAATGCGGGCATTGAGCGTCTTTTTACCACCGGCCACTTCGCTCACGAACTCCTGGAAAGTGGCAAGGTTCCAAATCTGCTTGAGGTTCTGCTCCACATCCGGAACGTACACTATGTTGTTGAACTCACGGACCTTACCTGCGGCAATCGTCTTGGCGGCGTTGGTGTTCATGACAGTTGCCGTCATGTGGCCGGAGGAGTTGTCCACAATATTCAGGGTAATACCGCCCTCGTAGGTACCGGCCGGGATGGCTACATAGAATACGAACGGTGTGTCGCTGAGCTGGACGTGACTGCCGAAGTTGTAATTGATGGTGCCACCGCCGGAAGCAGGGGTAAGGGTGCCGTTGAGCAGGCCAGCGCCGGTCTTGCCAATAGTAAAGGTACCGGAAAGAGACATGCTTCCATCCGCCGCCGTAAGGGTAACGGAGTCAATCTTCTTTTCACCGGTGATAGAGAACTTCAGCAGGGAGCAGAGGTGACCAAAAGTAACAGTATTGCTCCTTGAAGCCGAAGCCGCATACATAGGCATGGCAGCGTCGTCGAAATCATTGGCGTAGTAGCCCTGCGAAGCAGGGATGGTTACCTGGTTGTCGTGACCTTCATCGCCGCGGTACAGGAAATTATAGACCGACAGGCCGGAAGCGGGCTTGAAAGAAGCCGTAATCTGAGTGTCGGAGTCCTTGTTGGATGCAGTGGGAGCTGATCCGTTGAGAGTAATGCGTCCAGGGTCTTCGGAGCTCCACTTTACGGGATAGGAACTGCCGTCCTTGGTGCCAAGGGCAGTCTTTGTGTCGGGCGAATCCGGGACCAGGAGTTGTACGGTTACGGTTCCGTCGGCATCGACATCTGCAGAAACAGGGAGAAGTGCCTCATCCTGAGACATTTCTTTTGTGCATCCGGCTGCAAGTGCGGCCAGAGCGAATATTGTTAAAAAAGTAAATATTTTTTTCATATGGCCGTACTATTAGTCGTCAAGAGAAATTTCGCAAACAACAGGGAAGTGGTCGGAAGGGCAGCATTGGATGTCGTCGTACCCGCTTGCAGAGACAGTATAGGTGTTGCGCACTGTCCTGTAGGACTTCACGGTGCAGTTGCCCTGGACCATCACGTGGTCTATCCGGCGCTCCGGATGGTTCTTGGTGAAACGTGTCCAGTCATACTGGTAGGTATCAGCCGTTCCGGTCTGGGTGCCGGAGTAGGTCTGGTAGAAGGATGAAAGGTTACCAGCTGCGAGAACGGCCTCGTAGGCGTCTGTCCAGTATTCCAGAAGCTTATCGGCACCGGCCTGGTTGCTGTTGCTGGAATGGTCTACGGAGTTCATATCACCCACGAGGATTCTGCGGTTTACGTCGGTCTTGCTGGCTGCGAAGGCATTGACGCCACCACTCATGTAGAGGTTGCTGGATCCGCCGCCGCCGTCCTGGCCGTAGGTAGGAAGCTGGGTTACGAAGAAGTAGAACTCCTTGCCTGAGGTCTTATGACGGAACTT
Organism: Bacteroidales bacterium; assembly: GCA_017615615.1. Lineage (GTDB taxonomy): Bacteria > Bacteroidota > Bacteroidia > Bacteroidales > UBA932 > Cryptobacteroides. The sequence continues at coordinate 15,845 of JAFZZW010000024.1, read as the reverse complement.
GACCCATACCACATAGCGGTTGGGGTCTCCGGAGTTTGAGTCGCTGGAGGTAGAATACGAGTTGCTGTTGTAACGCAGCCATGCCCGGCCGTCGCTGACCTTGGTAAGAACAGCAGCTTTGTACGCATAGCCGTTGCAATAGTGATAGTTGCCGGACTGAGAGCCAGGGTAATTGAGCTGCCAGGTATATGCGGCGCCCTGAGAAGCGACTATATCCTGCAGAGAATAAGCCTGACCGCTTTCATACATATCGTCGCCGATTTCATTGAAGCCGATGACGTCTGCATTTGTATTGTAGATGGCAAGGCCAAGGGCGGCACGCATGTCGGTATTGGTCTTGATGATGGCGTCTGCCGGGCGGGCGAGTTTGCCGTTGGAGTCTCCCTCGCGGGCTGCAGCCGGGCGGTTGTCGTCATCCAGACGCATCACGTTGAAAGTCGCAACAGTAATACTGGGAGGGGTAACGGTGGGATTGCCGCCACTTTCGGAAGTGAGGCTGTTGATCTGCAGCAAGTTCTCCGTGCGGCCGGCGGCGTAGGTCTTGCTATCGAACTCAGCCACCTCGGTATTTCCAAGGGGATAGCCGTCGCCCCAGAACTTCAGGCGCATATATGCACCGTCGGACTGGTAAACCAGGGCTTCAAGACCGGAAGCGTAAGTCTGCGCCGGGATGGCTACATAGAAGTAGGTGTCGGATCCGGTTAGGGTTACGTCGCAGTCATAAGTAAGCGTCCCTGCAGTACCGCCGGAGAATTCCCCCGTCGAGAAGTTGGAAATGGTGAAGCTACCGCGAAGCTTCTCGCTTCCAAGGCTGTTGAGCTCGATGCGATCGAGCGTTGCGCTACCCTTGAGGGCGAAACGCAGCACACCGCAGAAGTTGTTCAGCTTTGCAGAGTACTTGCCAGTAGACTCATTCTTCGTTGCAATGCCATACATTGCTGCTGCAGCGCCGTCAAAACTGTTGGCCACATAATCCTGTGTGGCGGGAAGGGCGATGACATTGGCAGAGGTAGTGCCCGGATAGAGCACGTAATAGGGAGCGCTGAGAGTACCGTTTACGGTGAAGTCGACGTTCTTTTTACCGTTGTCAGCAGCCTCAACCGCCTCCGACTTAGTGCCGTTCACGGAAATCTTGTCTCCGGTCTTCCAGAGGACCTGATAATCCCCTCCCTCGAGAGCGGACAGTGTCGTCTTGGTCTGCGTATCCTCGGGGAGCTGGGCCTCAAGCACGAAGACATCGTTGTCTACGGGCCCGGGCTGCGGGAGCTCCTCACAGGCGATGGCCCCGGCCACTATGGCAAGGGGCAACATCCATTTAACTTTGGTTGTTTTCATTGCTGGCTGGTTTAAGTTAGTCTGAATCTAGATCATAGGATTGTTGCGTTCCGGTATATTCTCCTCCGGAAACGTTGCACAACCTGCCAGCCGTGATACAAATGACCACTTCTTTGATTAAAGGTGCCTCGTAAGGCATAAACTGGTTTTGTTTCATAATAAGTAATTGTTATTATAGTTGTTTAATCTATCGACAAAAGCTGTATTGTCATGTCGCTGATAAGCATCATGTGGCCGGTGTTGGAGACTTCGTTGTCTTCCTTGGTGGGGCCGAAGGCGATGCGGTCGCCCTTATGCACGCCGTCCAGGGTGACGGTGAACTCGCCGAGGGTGGTGATGCCGCCGGTGAAGGTGAAGCTCTGGGCGTTGGTGGTAAGGTCCAGTTTGTTCTTGTTGGTCTGGGTGTTGGAACCTATTGCATTGAAACTGGTGCTGGCGCTCTGCACGGCGAGGAGGGCCTCGTTACCGCCCTTGTAGCCTGCAGCGTGGACCGTGACCATCAGCTTGGCACTTGACCCTTCCGGGATGTTGTTCAGAGGAGGGGAAATAAGGTGCGTCACATATTTGGTAGTGCCGAGGAACACATAGCCGGGACCGACGTACAGGCGGGCGGTATAGCCCTGAGCCCACTTGCCCAGACGGAGGCCGGAGGCCTTCTTTGCGCTCTGTGCAGTAATGATACGCTCAGGCGAGCAGAATGAACCGGTGAATCCCACGAAAGAGTCGACCGTACGGTCCTGGAAACTGGACTTGTCGTTGCTGCCGACGTCATAACCGGCGGCCTGGTTGACCTCGTCGGCCATCCAGTACAGCTCGCTGAAGTCTTCCGCAAGGAGGATATCGCCCACCTCCGCAGCAGAGCTGCCCGGTTCCACGATGATGAAAGGAGAAGTGGTGCCGTTTATGACGGCGCTTTCCAGATCTTCGGAGCCTCCGGTGTCCTTGACCTTGAACCAATAGTTGGTGGCAGGCTTGAGGCCGGTGAACACGAAGCGCGGCTGCACTCCCCTCCAGCATTCATTGCCGGCGGAAATATCGTAGCTCAGCACCTCCGTGGTACAGTCTTCGTCGCTGTAAAGGGTGATGGTATAAGGCCTGCTTACGTCGTCGGCGTCGCTTATGCCTTCCGTCCATGTGAAAACCAGGGTGGAGGAAGAAGCGGCGACAAGCATGGCCTTGACGGGATAATACTTGTCTATCTTAAGCTCCGCTATCTCAAACTTCTGCTGCGCTCCGCGTGCACATGCGCTGACCTTGGACGTAACCAGCGATGCCATACCGGTGAACAGCGTGAAAGCGTCCCCGACTTTCATGACGGTGAAATCGGTGGTGTTGCTGAGTTCGAGCTCCACGGCGTCGGCGGGGATGGCCATCGGCTGCACAGCGCCGTCGTACAGGACGGATACGGTATAGCGCTCGCCAGCCTGGACGATGGCCGCCGAACCGAAGGGCTGATATACGCCGTCGATGCTGACGCCCTTGAGCATGCTGCTTACGACGGGAATCCTGCAGCCCAGACCGTCTTCGGAAACGACCTTGACGTTTGTCTGTGCGTAATAAACGTATGAGGGATCGTTGCTCTGCTTGGTTCCGAAGGTAAGGAAGCCGTCGGAATCGACGGTGGCGGCGGAAGGATCGTCAACGCTCCAGGTGAAGCTGTGGCCGCTGTCTCCGTCCGTGGTGACGGCGGAAAGCTGTATGGCCATCCCGGGATAGCCGTAGATGGCCTCGACGGGCTGGCCAAGGTCGTCCAGAAGGGAGACGTTGTATTTGATAGGCGGGTTGACGCTCACCATACATGCAGCTTTCTGCAGCCCATCCTCGGAGGTGGCTATTACATACGTCACGCCCTCCGACTTGCCTGTGACCACGCCTTCATTAACCTCGACATACTCCTCGTCGAGTACGCTCCACACAACCCCCATGTTGAGGGATTCCGGCAGCACGGTTGCAGTGAGGGTGAAGGTCTCGCCGGCCTTGAGGTCGAGCTTGTCCCTGGTCAGCACCACGCTCGTGGCGCCGCCCGTCACGTCGTCCGTATTCTCCACGCAGGCGAGGAGCGACGGAAGGAGAAACAATGATATTGCGATGAATCTTTTCATATCCTACTTGTTGTAGCGTACTGCAAAATAGTCCATGGTGTTGTAGCCGCTGTTGTTGGCTATGGTGCTGGAATCGTAGGAGCTCACATCCTTTGCGGCCGCCTTGTTGTTGCGGGGCATAAGGCGTATGCTTACGCTCTCCTTTCCCAGAATCTCCGTGGGGAGCGGGAAGTCGTACACGCGGGGGCCGAGGGTCTGCCAGTCATTCTGGCTGGCCCAGATGGCGACGTCGGGCACGGTGAATTCTGCTATATCCTTCCAAGCATCGTCATTTCCCTTGGACGCATCGATGGTGCCGATTGCGTACTGGGCCTTCCAATAGCGGGGCGAACGGGCGCTCTGCGAATTGTTGTACATCGCGAACTGCATGGACACCTTGTCCGAGGTGATGCCGGCGGTGCTGAAGTTCACGAGCCAGCAGTACCCGCGGGAATTTTCGGAATCCCACCAGTATTTGTTGGACCAGCTCAGATAGAGGTTACTCTTGAACCAGCCCTTGCCGTCGTCGTTCTGGGCGCTTTCGGTGCCGTTGTCCACCCAGGGCTGATAGATGCCGCCATCTTCAAGCTCGATGCCGGCTCCCTCGGCGTATTTGCCCTTCCTGTTGCTGCCGCATCTACCGATGTAGAAATACGTGGGCGAGAAATTGCTTACCGCTCCATAGGTGTGGCACATTTCGCCGTTTCCCTTGGTGGCAAGGATGGCGTCGGGAAGGACGGTCTTGTCGAATTCGCCCGGGAACTTTGCGTAGCGGAACTCAGTGATGATGCCGGAGAAATTGTCCTTGAAGTCGGGCTTGAGGTCGATTTCCTCGCGCAGGAGGTGGCGGAGCTGGTAGCGGCCGATGTTGCCGTCGCGCTCGAAGCTCTTGTAGTCCTCGTGGACCACGATGCCGGTGATGCTGCCGCTGCCGTAAGGAAGCGTCTCTCCGTTGCGGCGGTAGGGACAGGTCATGTTGGTGAACATGTACATGCTGCCGCCCTTGATGTCACGTATGAGGATGGGATACTTGGCCAGGCGGTTGTAGCCGCAGGCGGAGGTGTAGCCCTCGTTGACCGGAGTGAAAGGGCCCTTGCGCATCGCTATTTCGCAGTCCTTGATGGTGACGAGGGTGTTGATGTCGTCGTCGGTGAGTTCGTCGATGCTCTTTTCCTTCCAGGGCATCGTGGATGTGCCGTCGGAACTGGTGAGGAGGTTGTTGGAACTGACGCCCTCGATGGTGTAGCAGACGGGCTGGCTCTCGGATCTCTTGATCACGGCCCCGCCGAGACGCAGGCACACGCGGCTGTAGCGCTGGAAGCTGTTGTCCAGGTCCGAATTGGTGATGAGCCGGAAGCCGTACCGGCCGTCGGGGCTCTCGAGGTAAGCGGTACGCTCGGTAAGGGAATAGTCGATGACGCCGGTGCCTTGCTTGTAGTCGTCTACAATGGCATCTCCGGCGTTGCCGCCCTCAGTGGTGCTTACGATATAGCCTTCAAGAAGGGCATCTTCCGGGAGGGTGAATCCGCTCACCGTCGCAAGGCTGTGAAGTTCCTGCGGGGTGAAGAAAGTGCCGATATTGTTGTCTGAGCGCGCCTGGATGACTGTTATCTCGGCCGTCTGCACATCTTTCCATCCGTCCTCATAGGACAGAACGATAAGAGCGCGGCGCATATAGTTCCTGTCCGTGTTGTCTGTAGTCTTGAACGTGAGAGCGCTGCCTGTAAGCTGGCAATCCTTGATCCACTCTTCGTCGCCGGAGAAGCGGATCTCGGTCTTGATGCGGTCCAGGGGAACGTTGATTTCGGAGGCCACGGTATTGCTGCCGCCTTTCCCATTATACACGAGCACGAAGTTGTCGGCGAACTTGAACTTTTCCTCAACGGCGCCATGCTGGAAGACGGAGACGGTATCGGATCGGGTGTCGGTGCTGAAAAGGAGGTCGGAGCGGCGCTGGAAGCCGGTGTTGGGCTGCACGTGAACGCGGAGGGTGCTGTCGGACTCGAAGGTGGTGAAGCCGAGCTGCATCCAGGATTCGTCAGCCTCGTTGACAAGGGATATGACTCCCTGCTTATTGGAAAGGAAAGGAATGTCAACATCTCCCCCTTCCTTCTCAATGTAGAAGTCATGTTCTGCCATACCCAGCTCGTCAGGAGGGAATACCTCGAAGCCGTTCTGAATGCAGGACTGGTACAGCGGAATGGCCAATACGGCGGCCGCAAATATAAATGCTTTTTTCATATCAGGCTATTTGGGCTGGACGACGGTTACGGTGTTGGAATGAATCGTGTCCCCCTCAGTGGAATCGTAGGCGCCGGCGTCAGTGTGGGAGATCTTCATGTTGGCCGTACGGTCCGCGCCGGTGGTGTTGGGGGCGATTTCGATGCTGACCTTGTCCTTTTCCACGCTCTTGAGCGTAATCCAGGGCGCCGCGGGCTCCTGGCCTTCGGGATAAGTCAGTGTAAGGAACATCTCGTCCAGGTTGTAAACGAGGTTGGTGGTGAAGGGAATGTCCAGCGAGGCCCCTGCGGCGGGAATGTCCAGGGACGTGGCGTCCAGGGTCATCTCACAGTTGGAATCCGAAAGGAAAGCCTGCTGGTACATATTCAGGGTGAGGGTCTTGTCTCCGGCCTTGAAAATAAGTATGACCCGGCGTGAGCGGCCATAATTGACATCATAATCGAATACGAGATAACCGCTCTTGATGCCGTTGAAACGGTCGATGGACGCCCAGGAAACCTCCCGGTCCATCTCTACGGTCCAGGACGTGTTCGAGAACACTGCCACCTGGGTGCTGCCGCCGCCGTTGGAAAGCACGTTGTACTCGGAAAGCAGGCCGAGGGTCTGGTCGTACTCGTACTTCTCCCTGCAGGAAACCGCAGCGAGAATTATCAAAATATAGAGTGCAATTTTCTTCATACCCCGTTAGTTTGTAAGATTGTATTTGTCGTACTCGGGATTTGAGAGGACGCGGCCGGAGCGCGCGCACTGGACATCCGGAATAGGATAGTATTCATGGCAGGGACGGATATTCGACACTGCGAGAGAGTATGTGTTATACGCAAGCACCTGGTCGTACCAGATTCCCCAGCGCACGAGGTCGTATTTGCGGCCGAACTCGCCGAACAGCTCGCGTCCGCGCTCGTCACGGATTTCACCGCGGAGCTTCACTGCGTTCACGAATGAATAAGGGGTAAGTTCGGCACGGGCGCGTACCTTGTTGAGGTACTCGATGGACCGGTTGTAATTGCCTTTCTCGCACCAGGCCTCGGACAGCAGGAGCAGGGCGTCGGCATAGCGGAAAATCTTGTAGTTGTTGCTGTCGTAGTTATGGTAAACATTGAAGCACCAGAACTTGTGACCCATCCATTCCGTACTCTTGAATTTTACGCCGTGCCAGGTGGTGGCTATGTTGAATTCACGACGTATGTCGCCGGTGCCGGTGGGCGCAACATAAGATTTCATGTAGGTGGAAGGACGGAGGGGTGCGTAGGAGTATGCATTGTCGCCGACCTCAGGGATGCTTACGCCGTCGAACAGGTCCGTGCCGGTTTCGCCGGTGCCCTTTTTGGGCAGCACCAGGGCGGAAATGGCCAGGGAGGAAGCCGTCGTATACTCGATACCGCCCTCGACCCACTCGTGATTGATTTCGAAAATGGATTCCGGCGTATTCTTGTTGCGGAAGCAGACGTCGGAATAAGGGTACTTGGAAAGGTCGCCGTACATGGCCTCAAGGTGCTCGCAGGAGTAGATGACGGTGTCCCAGTCTTTGTTCCAGGCCGCCATCTTGGCAATCAGCATCCAGCCCATGGCCGCTCCGCAATTGTTCATCTCCTGGTCGTAGGTGCGGACCTGGGGAAGGGTGGGAACGTAGAGCTCGAGCTCATTTATCAAGGTGTTGCGGGTTTCCACCGCGCTCATGCGACCGAGCTGGGCAATGCGCTGCATATCATCCTCGTTCTCCACGTAATCCTCATAGAAAGGCACGTCGCCGAAGAAACTGGTGAGGACGTAATAGTAGTAAGCCAGAAGGATGCGGGTCTCGACCGCATAAGGCGCTTTCTCGCTTTCATCGACGGTCGAACGCTCGATGCCTGCAAGCGTGCTGATACAGTAGCGTATGCCTCGCCAGCTGTGCTGCCACAGGATGGTGCCGGCGCCGGGGCTGGACGGACTGATCTCGAATCGGGCGTCCTGCTGGGCGGAACCGTTGGTGGAAGCGAGGTCGGTGGCACCTTCAAGTGCAATGAGGTACTTGAAGTTGTGAATGTTGTTCAGGGGGTCGTAGCAAGCGTTGACTGCGGCACGGATCTGCATGGTGGTATTGAAGAATTCGTAAGGATTTACGATTCCGTTGGGATCTTCCTCCAGCACACAGGACGATGCGGAGACCATTCCTGCAAGTATAATGAGAGTATAGATTAACTTTTTCATACGGCAGATCAGTATTTCATTAAGATGGAGAACACCACTCGCATGGGCTTGGGATAGTATGAGTTGTCGTATCCGTTGATGCCGCCGGAAGAAACATCGGGGTCGAAGCCGTTGTAGGTGGACCACAGATAGAGATTCTCTCCGGACAAGGTCGTCTCGAGTTCACGGATGACACGGCTCTTGAGGTTGAACCTGTAGCTGAGGCTCAAGGTCTTCAGGCGAAGGTAAGAGGCATCGTGAATCATGAAGGAACTCGGAAGCGCGGCGCTGTCGAAAATACCGGCCCGCGGAAGGTTGGACTCGGGATTCTTGATGGGATGCCAGGCGTTGACCATGTATGCATACTGGTTGGTGCGCCGGGAACCTGCCATATAGTATTCGGAATAGTTGAGAACCTTTCCGCCCAGAGTGTACGAGAAGAACACGCCGAGCGAGAGGTTCTTTATGCGGAACGTGTTCTGCAGACCGCCCGAAACTATGGGATCAGGGGAACCGAGGAACACGATGTCGGCTGAGTTGAGCGAACCGTCATGGTTCTGGTCGATGAAAATAGGGTAACCGAGTTTGGTGGAAGACTGGTCGTTGGCGTACGCGTGGGTTATCTTGTTGCGTTCGACTTCTTCCTTGTTGTGCCACACGCCGGCGTACTGGAAGCCCCAGAACGAGTTGACAGGGTAACCCACCCTGTAGCCGATCGTCATATAGCCGACCTGGTTGGGTGAAATCTTGGTGGAAACTTCGGATTCCGCACCTATGTCGTTCACAATGGAGGAGTTGTGCGAAACGGTGAATGAAGTGGACCATGCGAAGTTACGCTTGACTATATTGCGGCTGTTGATGCTCAATTCAAGACCCTGGCTGGTGGTGCGGCCGATGTTCTGGTATTTATCGTCGTAACCGGTGTGCTGGGGCACCTTGACGGTAAGCAGGAGGCCGGTGGTAACGGCACGGTAAGCCTCGAACGTCATCTCCAGGCGGTTGTTCAGGACGGCGAAGTCGAGCGCGATGTTGCCCTCGGTGGTGGTTTCCCAGGTAAGGTCGGGGGATGCGATACGGGCCTGGCGGTAATACTGGCTGTAGCTTCCGTTGAAGGGATATCCTGCCGAACCGCCGTCCATCCTGGCCATTGACTTGTATGCCTGGTTGAGGTCGTTGCCGGACTGGCCGAGACTTATCTTGAGAGAAAGGTCGTCGAGCCATTCGGCATTCTTGAGCCAGGGTTCCCTGGCTATGACCCATTTGAAGGCTCCGGAAGGGAAGAAACCCCATTTGTGATTGGCTGCGAAGTTGGATGCACCGTCAAAACGGCCGGTCAGGGTCAGGTAATAGCGCTTCTTGTAATTGTAATTGACACGGGCGAAGAAGGCCATCTTGTCCTTGATGGTCTCTCCGGTGCTGGCGCCATAGCTTTCCTTGTCGATGACCGCGCCCATGTCGTTCCACTTCATGGCGTCCACCACATAGCCGTCTCCTCCGAGGGAGAAGGTGTGGCTGGTGAAGTGCTTGAAAGTCTGGCCGAGCGTGGCGTCCACGTGGTGGCCCTTGCTGTCATACCATCCTTCGAGGGTCTGCTCGTAGTAAAGGCTCTGCTCGCCGTAATTCTGACGATATGCGTAGCCGCCCATCGCGTCGGTCCTGTTGGGAAGGGTGGAGGGGTTGTATTGGTAGCGCTGGCGGTCGAACAGATAGTAATTGAACTTGGTTTTGTACTTGATCCAGGAGAGAGGCGTGACCGTCGCGCCCACGGACATGCTGAGCATGCTGCGGTTGGTCTTGTCGGTGTTTTCCCTCAGACGGACGGCGGCGTTGGCCTCGTTGACCGAGGACTGGCTGAGGGGATTGTATGCGTCGTTGGCCTTGATGAGGGGCGACAGGTACTGGGCGGCATAATAGATTCCGCCGCCGCCGATAGCGGTGAGGAAGTTGTCCTGGAGACGGTACTGGTAACGGAGATTGGAATTGACGGTGAGCCACTTGAACAGCTTGTTGGAAACGTTCAGGGTTCCCGTAATGTTCTGCTTTCCGCTTTCCTTGATGATGCCCTGCTCGTCGTTGTAGGAGATTGCGGCATAGAATTTCTGCTTGCCGTTGAATCCGTTCATCGAGATGGAATAGTTCTGGTAGGGCGCCACCCTGCTCACGTCGCCGATCCAGTCCGTGCCCTCGCCGTTGGTGAACGGAGTTTTGACGGAAAGGCCGCTGAGAGGAGTATTCATGTTCATGTTGGCCGACGTGCCGATGTGCTGGTAATACTCGTTGCGGTAGATGCCGAACTCCTCGGCATTCATGAGGTCAAGGTTGCGGGGGAGCATCGAGACGCCTGCGGCTCCCTTGAACGTGATGGCTATGTTCTGGGTGGGCTCCGCCGCGTCGGCGCTGCCTTTGGTGGTTATGATGATGACGCCGTTGGCGCCGCGGGCACCGTAGATTGCGGTGGCGGATGCATCCTTGAGGACGGATATGGCCTCGATGTCTGCAGGGTTGATGTCGCTGAGGGAGGATACAGCGTCCATGACGCCGTCAACCACGATCAGAGGGTCGTTGGATGCCGTGATGGAGCGGGAACCGCGGATACGGATGACGGCATCTGCACCCGGCTCGCCGTCCGTGCTGGTAACTTCCATACCGGCTATACGTCCCTGGAGGGCCTGGTCGATGGAAAGAACCGGTTCGTCACGTATCTCCGCCATCTTGACGTTGGTGACGGAGCCGGTAAGGTCGGCCTTCTTGACTGCGCCGTAACCGATGACGACAACATCATCGAGCCGCTGGCTGGCGTCAGGCGAAAGCATTACGTCGATGGTGCTTTTGCCCTTGACAGGGAATGTCGATTCCTCAAAACCGAGGAAATGGACGGACAGGTAGTCGTTGTCTTTGCACTCTATGGTGTAACGGCCTTTGTCGTCCGTGGTGGCGGAGCCGGCCACGTTGCCCTTGGCGCCGCCGCTCTTCACGACTACGATGGCGCCGGGTAGGGTTTCTCCGTTGTCGTCACGCACGACGCCGCTTACCTTGCGGGTCTGGGCGAACGCAGGGACAAGCGCCAGGATTGCCAGGATCGTAAGTATAAGTTTTCTCATATCCAGTCGACCTCCTCGTCTCCTTCGAATGCTTCGTCATCGAACAGGTATCCCATTTCGGCTTCCGTGACCTTGTAGGCCGAGAAGTTGTCTATGTGGACGTAAACCTCGTCGTCGTTGGCGGTGCTGAACGTGAATTTTGTCTCTGCGCTCATGTGCTGGCCGTCGCCGACGAGGAGCAGGTATTTGAGATTGTTCTCGTCGGGGCCGGTGCCGAGCGGCACGTTTACCCTGAAAGTCGTCAGTCCCGTTTCATAGAACTTGCCTCCGGAAACGGTGACGTCCAGGGTTATGTTCTTGCTGAGGAACTCATTGGTGGTTTCCGCCCAGGCGTTGAAGGAGATGTAGTCGTAGTAATCGGCACTGAACGACGGATACTCCTTGGTGATGAAGGTCTCGTCTCCGGTGATGGTGATGCACTCGCCGGGTTCGGACGAGAATTCCTCCACGAACTTGCGTTCGTAGCCCTGACGGATGGGGAGGAACTTGCCAAGAGACTGGGACGGGCAGGAAAAGCTGAGCCTTCCGGAACGGCGTTCGATCGAATTGAGGGGAAGGATCGACGCGGCGTCGTAGGTGACTACGATGTGACCGGGCTCGACCTCATCGACCGACTTGATCCGGAACCAGTCGGTGCCGGTCTCCGTCTGGTTCACAAGGTACTTCCATTCCAGTCCGACATTGGTCAGGACATGGATTTTTCCGTCCTGGACGCCTTCGAACGGGACCTGGATGTTGTCCACGGTCTTTTTTTCCGAGACCTCGTACACCTTGATGAACTCGCTCCGCACAGGGCGCAAGTCGACCTCGTTCCCTTTGCAGGCGCAAAGGACTGAGGCCACGGATGTACACAGGAGAAGCAGGGATTTTTTGTTCATATCGGGATTATTTCATTTTTGACACTTTGAAATCCGCAATGATGGGATAGTGGTCGGAGGGGATGTAGAACGTACTTACGCCGGAATGCTCGCGCTTGGTATAAGAGTCGGGCTTGGCATATACGTCTTCACAAGCCTTCAGCATGGGTTTGGAAACGTACATGTAGTCTATCCTGAGATTGCCGCAGGAAGGCAGGAAATCGTCGGGGTAGCACTCGCTCACCAGGTCGAAGAAGGGGGACTGGAAAATCATGTAGTCCTGTGCCGTGAAACCCGGGGACGCGTTGTTCCATTTGTAATGCCAGTTGTCCTTGCGGCTGTAGGAGTTGTAGTCGCCGGCCATGATCCAGAGTTCCTTGTCCGGGTTCTTGGTGGTACGGACGGTGCCGTCCAGGATACACGCGAGTTCATTGGCGCGGAACTTCTCTCCCTCATATCTCTCTTCGCTGGCCTTCCTTTGATCGCGAGGCACTCCGTACCCGTACTTGCCATGCTTGAGGTGGACGGTAACGATGTTGAGAGGCTTCTCCACTCCATCCACGTGGACCTGGTACCAGCCGCTGTAGTTGACGATTATGGAATCGGGCTTGCTGCCCTTGACAATCTTGATGCTGTCTATGGGATAGCGGGATGTGATGCCGCAGGGATAGTTGGTAAGGCCGAAAGGGGTGGAAGTGGAAGGACGCCTGGGATTGATGAAGTGATACTGGTGGCCCCAGCGGGCGCAAAGCTCGCCCCAGTGCGCAGGCAGATACCGCTCCTCGTTGGGCATATGATCGTTTGTGCCGTCGTAATAGATCTGAGCGGCCTCACAGAAGATGCATATGTCGGGATCCTTGGAGATGATCCAGTCGACGAATTTCTGGTAATGGTCGGGCTGGCCGGCCCACATGCCGTTCTGGATGTTCCAGTAAAGGACGCGGAGGGTTTTCTTGGGTGCGTCTTTTTTGTCCATGGAGTTCGCGGGCTCTCCGGCACGGGAGGGCAAGGCGAAAATAAGGACGGACAAAACGATGGTTATCAGCTTGTGCATGGTTCGCGTGTGCGTTTATTTTTTTGTGAAGTAGGTGGTTTCTTCGCAAAAAAACAAAGGTGCGCGAACAAAAAGGAAACAGTTTGCAGTTTAGGGAAATGTTAAACTATTATTTCTTAGGCATTTGGCCGTTTTCTGATTTATGCTTTAAGGAAATCGGAAAATGTTTCCTAAAATTATAATTTTGCCAATTCTTCGGCGAAGCTGTCTTTTGGCACGAGGAGCTTGGAATTGATTCCGGAGCGTTTGTTATAGACCGTTTTTATGGAACAGTGCAGGAGTTCGGATATCTTGGCGCTGTCCGTGATGCCGAGCTTGATGATGGCGAAAATACGGAGATCCATGTTGAGGAGTTCCGTGGGTTTGAGCTCTATCCGGCACTCTGGACGCAGCAGCGAGTTGAAGTCCTGCACGAAGTTGGGGAAGATGTCGAGGAAGGCGCTGTCGAAGTTGTGGTACATCTGCTTGAGCTCATCGTTGGTGATGTCCTTGGACGGGTCGGTCAGGTCAAGCACATATTTGGTGTTGCCCTTGCGGGTGTTGGTGTTGATCTTGGCCCTCAGCGCAAGCAGGCGGGTGATATAAGAAGAATACAGCTGGAAGAAGCCGAGCACGTACCGGTTGGCCGTCTTGCCGGAACGCTCGAGGTCTTTGTTGAGGCGGAGGATCTTGTTCCTGGAGCGCAGCTGCTGTATCAAGATGCCGGTAAGCATTACGGAAAGCAGGACGATGAGCAACAGTCCGAACTTGATTTCCCGATTCTGGCGCGCCAGCCGGCTGGAATACTGGTCATTGATATCCATACTCAGACTGGTGACCGACAGAAGCCTGGAACGGCTGCCGTGCCTGACAATCGTTTCGTAATAATAGTCGGATATCTTTTTCGCATTCTCCACCGCTCCTATCGACTTGAGATAGTCTTCGACATATTTCAGAGATGCTATGTCCTGGTTGGCGGTGACTACATCATATATAGAAGACTCAAGCAGGAGTTCTATATGGTCCCCGACGGGATTGCCCATATAGTGATGGTAGATGATATAGCGGTCATACAGCACGCCCGCACGATTGGCGGAACCCGGAGAAAGGGTGGAGAGTCGCTTTCCGTTATACTCCAGGGCCTTTTCGAAATCGCCCTCACGGGCACAAATACGCTCATTTTCCCTCAAAGAAAGAAAACTGTCCGGAGGAATCAACGAGAGTACGGTGTCGCGGTAATGCTCATACAGCGTCACGAACTGCGACCTCAATTCAGGCTTGGAGGCAAGATCAAGATATGTGCTGTGATAGAGTCCTTTAAGGTTGTTGAGATATCGAACCAGATTGTCCTGGTCCAATCTTTCGCGGGGAATCGAATCCAGGATGCTTAGACCCGCGACGGAATAACCGGTGTTGAACAACCTTCCGGCCTTAAGCAGCAAAGCCTTGTAATACAATTGTTCATCACCGAAATCAAGGGCGGCCCGGGCCGCCTTGTCGCAATAGACGATCGCGGAATCGGAAATGAACTTGGAATAGTCTTCCGCAAGGTTGATGTAGGCATCGTACAGTTCACGGCTTCCGGATGGAATCCAGGCCAGGGCGCTTCTTTTTTCCGCCAGCCTGGCCTCCCGGCGTGCGATATAGAAACCGGAACTGTCTATCTTGGAGAGAAGGTCGCTTACCATGGACTGCACGCCTTCCTGTTCCGGATGCGAGCAAGCGCACAGGAGAAGAATGGCGGCAATGGCAGGTATTCTGCGGGCTGCTTTCATGCTAACGGCTGTCCCTTAAATAATTCACAAGGCGGACGACGTCCCTGTTGTAGCCCTCCAGGCCGAAGCCGGTGGCGATCCGGTCAACGGTAATGCGGTCTTCCCAGAGGCGGGTGAGGCGGTCGCCGAAGGATGATTTGCGATAACTCAGCCGACCGTCGGTCCGGGCTTCCTTTTGGTAGCCGTGGGAGGTCATCACACGGTCCAGGACGGGATAGGCTTCTTCGTCGGATCCCGGGACCAGGGCCTCGCGGCGGGCGTAGCCCAGGCGGGGGTACATCGCCGCGAAGGCGGCCATCAGCAGGGCGATCTGCCACAGGGAGTCGTAACCGTTGACGAACAGCTGCGAGATGTCCGTATCGACTATCTTGGCCGCCATGAGCACGGCGATTATCAGCGTCAGGATTACCAGAAGCTGCACGAAGTACTTTGCGGCGCGGATAAAGTATCTCATAGGCATTTGCGGCCGTCGAATGTAAGCCGCTGTTAATCAGGGTTTTGTTAATAATCGTCCCGGTAAAATAGTGGGGGCGGTTTTACGTTTCTTGCTGACTGTGAGCGACTTGCATTCGACGCTCTATTTACGCGCGATGGCTTTTTTGGCGGCGGCGGCGATGTGTTCGGCGTCGAAGCCCCAGGCGGCCATGAGCTGGGCAGGAGTGCCGGAGGAGCCGAACTTGTCGGCGCCGTTGATGAACTCTATGGGTGACGGCAGCTCTGCGGCCAGGGCGGAGGCGACGGCGAGACCGCGCTGCCGGTTTAGCGGCGACTGCTCAAAAGCCCGGCAGGTTCATCTGGCCGGAGACGCAGACCTTGCGGCCCTTGGAGAGCGTCTTGTCGGAGGTGTCGTACACGACGAACTTTATTCCGTCGAACCTGCGCGAGAGCTCCGCCTTTATGAAGTTCGAGACGCTCTTGACGTTGCCCCTGTCGTCGTCGGAGAACCCGATAGCGACGGAGCGGGCCGTCGAGCCTGTGCGCCTGAGCATGTGGAACACGTGCTCGACGAAGTCGCGTATTGCGAACTCCTTGGCGAGTTCGGGCCTGGACGCGAGCGTCGCGCTGGCGAGCTTTTCGCGGTAGATCGGGTCGTCCGCCATGCGCTTCTTGAAGCCGTCGTAGGTGACTGCGCTGTAGCGGCACATTCCGAGATAGTAGTCCAGTTCCTGCTCGTCGGTGCCGAACTTCTCCACCTTGTCGAGCCACTTCCTGTAGCCGCGCAGGTTCGACATCATCGTCTCGCGCTCCAG
>JAFZZW010000023.1 GCA_017615615.1 Bacteroidales bacterium | reverse complement strand
TTCTTCGGCCGCATGAAGGAAATCGGCTACTGGCAGGAAGACCTTGCCAAGAAGTTCCGCCAGGACTTCGGCGATTCGCTGTAAAACGTTTACAAGCAAAAACGCCTCCCGGCCAAAAGCAGGGAGGCGTTTTTGCTTACAGGAAGCCTTACCGGGATTCGCGGAGCGACAGGGCGAATCCGCCGCCGCGGGCCATCCGGACCTGGATGAATCCCTTGCTTGTAACCATATAGTTCTTGATACTGTATTCCTGCGGGGCGGTTTCGTAGTCGGCATCCGGGGCGTCGCAGTACAGGGTGGCTTCGTAACTGACTCCCGGCTTGAGGAAGTCCAGGGCCACGGTGACTTCGTGCTCCTCTTCTCCGCAGACGCCGCCGACGTACCAGACGTCGAGCGGTTTGGCCCCGGCAAGGGCCTTGGCCGTGGCGTTGTCCGGCAGGCCGTAAACGAACTTGGCTGCGCCGGAAATCATGTCCTTGCGGCCGTCGGGAAGGGCCTTGAGACCTTCTGCGGCGGCATTGAGGGTGCTGATCTTAGGCTTGCGTGCGGTGACGATGTATTCGCCGGGTTCGGCCTCCAGATAGAGGGTCTTCTCCCAGTCGACCGCGACGTCCTTGATGAACTGGAACGCATCGGGGAATCTGTCGTAGTTCTGAGGCAGGTCCGCAGCCATCTGCAACGGCGAATAGAACGTGACGTAAAGTCCAAGCTGGTTGCAGATGGTGTGGCGCATCTTGCCTGTACGTCCCGGGGCCGTGATGGACATATCCTGCTCGAAGATGCCCGGAGTGTAGTCCATCGGCCCTCCCTGCAGGCGTGTGAACGGCAGGATTGAGGTGTGCCCGGGATTGATGTGCCCGCGGTACTCGGTGCCCATCGCCGACTCGTTGCCTATCATGTTGGGCCATGTGCGGCACAGTCCCGTCGGCCTCACCGCCTCGTGCGCGTTGACCATAATATGATAGTCAGCGGCCTTCTTTATGGCATACAGGTAATGGTTGATGAGAGGCTGGCTGTAGTGGTGCTCGCCGTAGGGGATTATGTTGCCGACGTATCCGCTTTTGACGGCGTCGTAGCCATAATCGTTCATCAGCTTGTATGCGGCGTCCATATGGCGCTCGTAGTTGACGGTGGACGACGATGTCTCGTGGTGCATCACAAGGCGTATTCCCTTTTCGTGGGCGTATTTGTTGAGGGCCGGCAGGTCGAAGTCGGGATAAGGTGTGACGAAATCGAACACATAATCCTTCTGGCATCCGAACCAGTCTTCCCATCCCTCGTTCCAGCCCTCTATCAGCAGGGCGTCGAATCCGTTCGCCGCGGCGTAATCGATGTACATGCGGACGTTGTCGTTGTTGGCGCCGTGCTTCCCATGGGGCTTGAGGGCCCTGTAGTCGGTTATTCCGAGCTGTACGGACGGCAGGTCATAGGTATAGGACCATTCGGTGCGCCCGGTAATCATCTCCCACCAGACTCCCATGTACTTGACGGGGTGGATCCAGCTTACGTCCTCGATGGCGCAGGGCTCGTTGAGGTTGAGGATGAGGCGGGACGCGAGCACCTTCCGTGCGTCGTCGACCACCATCACCGTACGCCATGGCGTTACGCAAGGGGCCTGCATACGGCCTTTCACGCCTTCTGCATCGGGGGTGAGCCAGGTGCGGAGAGTGTGCGACGCGCCGTCGACCAGCAGGTTAGTGGTGGGATAATTGACTACGGCGGCCTCATGGATGTTGATGTACAGGCCGTCGTCAGTCTTGAGCTGGAGGGCCGTCTGGACGCCGTTGGTGCCGAAGCCCGTAGCTGAGGCGTTGCTCAGGCGCATCGACTGCGAGAGCGAGTGAATCTCGCTCAGGCGGCTCTTCGTGTAGTTGTACTCCTGGGTGTCGTAATCGCCGCTGATCCACCATGCGGTGTGGTCCCCGCTCAGGGCGAACTCGGTGAGTTCTTCAGCTATGTTGAAATATCTCAGCTTGTTCTCCCGGGGGAACTCATATCGGAATCCGAGTCCGTCGTCGTACAGGCGGAGGCGCAGGTCCATTTTCACGCCGTCTTCGCGGCCGAACTTCACCAGCAACTCGTTGTAATTGTTGCGTATTTCGGACTCCTCGCCCCAGACAGGCTGCCAGGTTTCGTCCAGGCTGTCGGTGGATGTGCCCAGGACGGTGAAACCGGAATACAGGTCTCCGCACCCGGATAGCCTGAGGCCGGTGCGGGCATTCTTAATGACGGGGTCCTCCGGGACGGGGCCGCCGCCCTCGGGAACCAGTGCGAATCCCAGCAGGGACGGCTCGATGACCGCCGTTCCGGCACGGTCCAGCTTGTAGCACGGCTGGCCGTCCGGCGTGAGGCCCACGGAAGCGGTGATTGTGCCGTCCGGACTGCTGATGGTGTATGCAAAGTCGGCCCCTGCCTTGTCTGAGGTGCATCCTGCAACGACTGCCAGCGCCAGCAGCGGAACCATAGTAAAACTTAAGTGCCTCATATTCATCTTCTTATGTTTTGACCTCTGGGAAAAACTCCCGGAGGTGCGAAGGGATGTTGCTGGTAATCAGCGGTTTAACCGAGAAGGACGATGAACTCTCCGGGGGCGAGGGGAAGGGTGACGGTGCCTTTGTAGAAGGCGCCGTCGAACTGGTCACGCCAGGTGCCGTCCAGCGGCAGGGTGACGTCGACGGGGGCGGCCTGGAGGTTGAGGAACGGTTCCTTGACCTTCTCGGCTGCGGGGCGGTTGCCGTCCGTTGCGGAAGCTCCGCTGACGGCCTCTACGGCAGGAGCCGTGCCGAAGTTGGCCACGACTATAATCCTGCTGCCCTTTACCTCGCGCTTGAAGGCGACTACGCCGTCGGGGGCGTCGAGCCACTCGATGGCTCCGCCCTTCTCGCCGGCGTCCAGCGCACGGCAGCGGTGCTTAAGCTCGATGAGTTTCTTCCAGAACTCGGTGTACTCGTTGTCGGACCAGTCGGTGATGGGGTCTTTCTCGAAGAATGCCAGGCGGCGGCTCAGGCCGATTTCCTGGCCGGTGTATATCATCGGCTGGCTGCCGGGAAGGGTGAAGCAAAGCACGGCGCAGGCCTCCGCCGCGGCACCCTCGCGCTCGAACTCAGTCCCTGCCCACGAGTTCTCGTCATGGTTGGATGTGAAGGTGAGGCGGAAGGCCTCGGCCGGGAAGCGTGCGGCGTCGCGCGCCACGTAATCCTTGAGGTCCTGGACGGTCTTGCTGCCCTGGGCCATGCCGTTGAGCAGATGATGGAGCTCCCAGGCGTAATTGGCGTCGAATGTGACGGCGGGATCTGCCAGGTTGTCCCTTTCGGCCTCGGCCAGAAGATAGATATCGGGATAATCTGCGTTCATCTTGGGCAGGATACCGTACCAGAAGTCGGCGGGAACCTCGCCGGCGGCGTCGCAGCGGAAGCCGTCAACTCCCTTCTCCAGCCAGAAGCGCATGGCCTCGTCCTGGGCCCACCAGACGTCCTGGTTGTCGTAGTTGAGGCTGCGGGTGTCGGTCCAGTCGTATTCCCATATGGCGTTGCCGAGGGAGTCGCGCTCGTAGAAATCGGCGCTTTTGGTGGTCATCCAGACGTTGTCGGGCGCCGTCTGGTTGGCTACCCAGTCCAGAATAACCTTGAACCCCAGCTTGTGGGCGGCGGCGAGCAGGCTCTCGAAGTCCTCCATCGTGCCGAATTCCGGATTGACCTTGGTATAGTCCGAGATGGCATAATAGGAACCCAGCGAGCCCTTGCGGCCCTCGGTGCCTATCTCGTACATGGGCATGAGCCAAAGGATGTCCACGCCGAGGTCTTTCAGGCGGGGCAGCTGCGCCTCTACGCCCTTGAAGGTGCCCTCGGGGGAGAACTGGCGGATGTTGACTTCGTAAACGACGCTGTCGTAGGTCCACTTGGGATGAGGAGTCTTGGTTGTGCAGCATACGAGGCAGAGCAGTGCTGCGGCTGCAAGAAGAGTCTTTTTCATATATGCGGTCAATTGAGTGCGAATACTATCGAACTGTAAGGGGGAAGGGTGACGAAACTGCCGTCAATCTTTATCTCCCCGCTGGAATTTGCGACAAGGATATTCGAAAGGTTGTCGGAGGAACGGGTTACTGTAACGTCGGCGCCGGAGAAGTTGTGCATCACCAGGCATTTCTTGCCCGTGCTGGTGGAATTCATGTACCAGGAGGCGACGGCGCTGTTCCCGCTGTCGCTGCTGACCATCAGTCCGTCTGCAAGTGCGGGGTTGACGTTGCGGGCGTACGCGAAGTGGCGGTAGAGCTGCAGCAGCGAACGCTGGTCGACGACCTGGGCATCTACGCAGATGTCGTCCGAAAGCATATCCATGTCGACCCGGGAACCGAGGGCGGCGGTGGGAAGCTTGCCGATCCGGCTCCACTTGATGGGCGCGCGCATCCACTCGTCCTCGCTTCCGTTCTTCTTGGTGCCCCAGTAGCCGAGTTCCTCTCCCTGATAGATGAAAGGCTTGCCGGCGGAAGTGAGCAGCACTGCGGCTGCGAGGCGTATCTTCTGCGGATGCAGTCCCAGCGACGACGCTGCGCGGTCTTCATCGTGATTGGAGAGCTTGATGGCGTCGGAAAGGCCGCTGGAGTGAGGGTAGAACCGGTTTTTGTACTGACTCTCGAATTTCTGGCGGTAACCGGCTACCTTGGCCGCGAAGCCGTCGCCCCTGCCGGCGTTGATGGCGTCGCGCAGATCCCACCAGTAGCTGAATCCGAAGCATGAAGGCAGGCCCTTGTAGTACTGGGCAGCCGAATTGGCGTCGGAGAAGACCTCTCCTACCATATAGATATCTCCCTTGCCGCCGCGGGCTTTATACGTGGTGTTGCAGCGGTCGTACCACTTTGCAAGGAAAACGGGATTGTCCAGATTCGATTCGTTATGGTAGATATGCTTGACGGCGTCGAGCCTGAGGCCGTTTACGCCCATGTTGATCCATTTGTCGGCGGTGGAGGCGAGGTGGATGAAGGCGGCGGACGTCTCTGCGGTGGACGAGGAGCCGTAGTTCCAGTCGGCGAACCAGTCGGTCCAGAGGTGGCTGTGGTAGTATTCGACGGCTCCGAAGGTGAGGTCGTTGGCGGCTGCGCCGTTGACAAGGGTCTTGGGGGTGCCGAATACGACGGTCTGGTCTCCCGAGGCGGCGCCCCACTTGTGGTCGTCCCATTCGGTGGGATGATCCTTGACGAGGACGCCCCAGCTGTTGTTGACGTTAAGCGTTATTTCGTAGATGCCGCTGCCGCTGGAATACATCCGGTGGGCGTTGTTGTCGTATATGTACCAGTTGACCGAACTGTCGGAATTGTCGCTCTGGGGGCTGTCGGAAGTTTGCGTAACGGTCAGCCTGGGCGAGGAAGCGTTGGTGGCGTCGAGCCTGAAATGAAGCTTGCCGGAGTAGCCGAGGTTGGTGCTGCCTGCGGGAGTGGGGAACCACTGGCCGGCGTCGTAGCCGTCCGAGGCGGGAATCATCGGAATCTTGCCTGCGGCTATGTCGGCCTTGGGGTCCTTGGAGAAGATGAATGCCTGACGCCACTGGCTGTAAGGGTCTTTGCAGGCCTGCAGGAAGTAAGGGTGGTCCTTGCCGGCGTGGTTGAGGACGTAGTCCAGGTAGATGTCGATGTTCTTGGCGGCGGCAGCGTCGATCAGTTCCTTCAGCTTGGCCTCGGTGCCGAATCTGGGATTGACGGCGGAGTAGTCGGTGATGTCGTAGCCGTGATACGACATGGCCGGATGTATGGGCGAAAGCCACAATGCCGATACGCCGAGGGCGTCCAGATAGTCCAGATGGTCGATGATGCCCTGGAAATCGCCCCAGCCGTCACCGTCGGAATCGGCAAAGGAATAGACGTTTATCTGATAGGTGATGCCGGCCTTCTTTGCCGAGGGTTCGATTGTCTTGTAGTCTCCCTGGAGGTCTCCGCCCTTGTCCAGCTTGCCTTCTTCCTGGTGGGTGAACTTTTCTCCGGCAGGAAGGATATAGGCAATGGCCACGTCAGGGGCGAGCCAGATGTCGTAACTGCCGGCGGCTATGGTGATGTTGCCTGCACCCTGGGTGAGGGACAGCTTCTGCCCGGCGCTGACGGTGTTGGCCTTGCCGTCCACGAACGTTCCGTAACCCATGTTGACATCCCAGCCTGCATTCTTGCGGAATTTGAACTGCTCGCCGGGGCCGATGCTCACGGCCGGTGCCACCGCCCAGCATTCGGCATTGACGTACATGGTGATGTCGGTGTCCCAGGAACTGCCTCCGATGGTGCCGATGACCGACCAGGGGGAGACGGTGGTCTTGTCGATATCGCCGGGCTTGTCCGGTACGGGCTTTTCTTCGCAATTACATGCCGCAAGGGCGACGGCCAGAAGTATGAGAATACGTTTCATATGCTATATGCAGGTGGTTAACCCTCAAAGTTAAGAAAACTTGTTCTTATTAACAAAAAACGGCCCCCGGAAAACCGGGAGCCGCGTAAAAATGTCAAACGTAAGGAACGACTAGAGAGTGCACTTGAGAGTGGCTGTCGAGAGGTCCTTGTTGCCCCATGCCTTGATGGTGATTTCGGAGGCGGGGATTTCGGCGATGTCGGCGCGAGGGATGCGGAATTCAACTTCTGCGCCTGCATCGGAAACACAACCCTTGAAAGTAAGGTTGTTGATTGTGAAGGTTGCAGGGAGAACCCACCAGTCACCGGTCATCTCCTCAACAATCTTCTTGTCGTTGACGGATCCGCCGTAAGGATAGGTGAGAATCAGGGTCTCCCACTTTCCGGTGCCCCAGTCTGCCTTCTCGCCGTCGCCGGTCTCGGAGTTGTTGTCGAGGTCGAAGCCGAAATAGATGTAACCTACGCCGCCCCAGATATCGCTGTACCTCTTTTCTGTGGATCTCATTGAATACAGATAGATGTAGGTGTCATCGGAAATGGCCTTGAAAGTATGGGTGCCTTCTGTTACGCCTTCAATGGCTGCCCAGTCGGACATGTTGCCGTCGATGGTGATGGGGGCTGCTGCGCCGCCGGCATCCTCGATGGTTGCGGTTCCGGCGTTGAGGTCAAGGGTGATCTTCTTGTTGGCGCCAACCCTTACGCGTGCCTGGTCATCACCGGCTCCGCGGTAGACGATCTTGCCGTCTTCGTAGAAAATGAATTCGGTCTTCCACCAGTCGAACCAACCATTGCCGGTAATGCCTTCGACTGCCTGGGAAGGCTGGACCTTGGAACCGAGGCGAAGCTCTTCAGTAAAGCCGTTCTCCTCGTTGCCTACAACACCCTTGGTGGTGATGACGAGCTTGTCGCCGTCTGCAACAAACTGCTCGGCGTCGTTGTAGTCCCAACCACCGGCGAAGAGTGCATTACCCATACCGCAAACGACTGCGGGAGTAATCTCAACTTCGTTGTCGTTGCCGTTAACATATACGGTGTAGAAGCCGCTCTCTGCAAGTTTGCAGTTGCCGCCCTCAAGGGTATATCCTACGGCACCGGAACCTGTGAAGTCACCGTTCCATGCCTTCTGGGCGCAGAACTTGAACGGCATGGAAGCGTCGAACCAGCGGGTGCACCAGAAGTGTCCGGCAGCTCCCCAAACGGGAACGAGTTCCACTATTCCGTCGGACTCCCAAGCCCAGTCACCCCACTGCTTGCCAATCATGTACATGGTCTCGGGAGCGGAGGAAGCGGATTCGAGCTGAATTTCGTATTTGAAGGAGTTCTTGAGGTCGCCGGCTGCGAGTTTGTAGGTAAGGGTAATCTTGTACTTGCCTGCGCCGTCGGCTACTACGATGTCACTTCCGCCGGGTTCGCAGTCTGTACCGAGGTTAGTGTTGGCCTTGACCATCTGGGTGTTGTCTGCGTTGCCGCCGAGATAGATCTTCCAGCCTCCGTTATAGGCGAACTTGAACTTGCCTTCCTTGGCGAGCTCCTGGCCGGAAATGGTGTAGGTGATGCCGTCGTTGGAAGGAGCTGTTGCCTCCATAGCGGTGAAGCCCCAGCTGTTCATTCCGCCGCGGACACCCCAGGTGACGGGGCTCACGAGGATCTGTGCATCGTTAAGGAGTTTGTCCTTGTTGAGGTCGAGGACGATGTGATAAAGGCCGGTCTGGGCCATCTTCATCTTGGGAGCGGCGTCGCCGACAACGAGTGTGCCCTTGAAGAGCTCAACGTCGGGGTTGTCTTCATAGGGACCGGTGAACGCCTCGGGTTTGAAGGCCTTGAGATCTGCGCCGTAGGCGTTCTGCTTGCCGCCTTCTACATAAGCGAGGGTGAATTCCTTGCCGCCCTCCAGGACGATGTACTTCTCGTACATGCCGTCGCGAAGCTGCTGAGCCTTGATGTTCTGGTTGTCGTCACCCCATTCGTTGATACCCTTTGCCATGGCAAGGAGATTGGTGACCTGGCTCTGGCCGGTGGCTTCACCGACTACATAGAAACCGTCTTCAGTGATGTTGTCAACATCGTGAGGCTTCTTCTCGTCGCAGGATGCAATGGCGAGAGACATTGCCGCAATGCTGAAAATCCAAAAGAATTTTTTCATAAAAATGTGTGATTAATTAGTTTGAAATGATGGATAGATGATTGAACTTATCAATACCCCGGATTCTGGGTGTACACTCCGGGAGCGCCGTCGCGTACCCAATCAGGTATGGGGAATAGTCTGTGATTTGCATCGGAAGCGTCCTTGAATTCCCAGGCGTTTCCGTAGGTGTCGAAGCGGATCTGGTCGTCGCGGCGGTGGCCCTCCCATGCGAGCTCGCGGCCGCGCTCGTCGAGGAGTTCGTCGAGCGTAAGCTGGTCTGCGGTGTAAGCGGGCAGGCCGGCGCGGGTGTGGACCTGGTTGACGCAGTCAAGAGCGACGTCGTCTGCCTTGCCGCCATTCTGGCGCATGCGGGCCTCGGCCTTCATGAGGAGGACGTCGGCATAGCGGTAGATGGGGAAGTCGGAGTCGGCGTGGTGCTCGATGCCGTTGGCGAACTCAAACTTGAAGAAGCGTGCGCCTTCGCATGAGTTGGCCGCGGTAGGATCCTGGATGGTGGTCACCTTGGGGTCGATGATGACCTTGAAGTGTGACTCGCCGTGATCCCATTCCTTCACGTCGCCGGTCCAGCTGGCGCGGTTGTAGATAATGGTATTCCAGTCGGTCGTCTTATTGTAAACAGGACCGGTGAACCACTGGGCCTTGCGCTTGTCGGAGTCCTGGTACTTGTTGTAGAAGGATTCGAGGGTGCATGGACCGTTCCAGCAGTCGGCGTTGAATTCGAACACGTCGCGCATGGCGTAGTGCTGGGTCATGAGATGGAACATGTTGCCCTTGGCATAGACGCCGTCGAACACTATGGGGAAAATGATTTCCTTGTTGCCGGTGTTGCTGATCTTGAATGCGTCGAAGTAGTCTTCGTTGAGTCCGTAGTAACCACCGTCGATTATCTTGTCGCAGTATTTCTCGGCGTCGGCCCAGCGGGCTGTTCCGGTATAGACCTCTGCGTTGAGGTACATCTTGGCCAGAATCATGTAGGCGACCGGCCTTGTCATGGATCCGTAGCGTACTTCGTCGCCCACGAGCTCCAGATTGTCGAGGAGTTCCTTCTCGATCCACTCGAAAACGGCCTTGCGGGTCTGCTGGATCATCTTGCCGTCCTCGGTCATGTGCTTGCCGTCGTCGATGTGTACGTTGCCGTAGACATCCATGGCGAGCAGATGGTAGAAGGCGCGGAGGATCTTGGTCTCGGCCATGCCGGACTTTGCCGCGGCGGACCATTGGGATTCATCGTCTCCTACGATGGAGCGGATGTTGTCCATGACGGTGTTGCATTTGGTGACGCCGCCGAAGGCAAAGCTCCAGCCGTTGTTGATGTCGCGGGTGTTGCTGTTCCATGTGTGCTGGTGCATCGCCATGGGTACGCCTGCGTCATACCAGTCGGTGCCTCTGGTGGGGACGATAACCTCGTCCGAAGTGTATTCCTGGAGGCTCCAGAAGCCCTCGCGATAGACGTAGCCGCCTTCGCCTGCAAGCTGTGAATATGCGTTTGCTATGAGGGTGGAGAACTGTGAGGGAGTCTGGAAGTAGTCTTCCTTGCGGACGTCGGAGTAGACTTCCGGGGAAAGGTCGGTGCAGGCGCTGAGGGCCAGGCCGACGGAAGCGAGAATGATGGTGTATATCTTTTTCATATCCGTACGTGCATTAGAAGTTCAGATTGACTCCGAGGCTCACTGTCCTCTGGGTGGGATAGTACGAACGGCCGTCGAAACCGGGGGCGAGTCCGGACATGGACACCGTGGAAGGATCATGACCCTTGTAACCGGTGAGGGTGAAGAGGTTCTGTGCGTTCAGGTAAACGCGCAGGCTCTTGATGTATTCTGCAATGCCTCCGCTGAGCTTGGGAGTCCAGCCGACGGTGACATCGTTGAGCTTGAGATAGGAAGCGTCCTCGAGGTAGAAGTCCGAGAACAGACGCTGGGAAGCCTTGGACTCGTCGGGATTCTGGATCCAGTGGGTGAGCTTCTCGGCCTCGCCGCTGAACGAAGACAGGAGGACGTTCTCGGTGCCTCGGGTGTTCTCGTAGAAGTAGCGGGTCTCGTTGAAGATGAGGCCGCCGATCTGGCCGCGGAAGTTGAGGGAAGCGTCGAAGTTCTTGTACCTGACGGAAGTGAAGAAGCCGCCGGTCATGAGGGGGAATGCGTTGCCGAGAACCTGGCGGTCGGAATCGGAAGGATTGGTGGTTACGCCGCCTGCGGGGGTCTCGAACACCCATACGCCGGAGCTCTGGATGCCGTAGTACTTGTAGCCGTAGTAGTTGCCCACGGCCTCGCCTTCCACGAGACGCATGACATAGGTGCCGGTCTCGCCGTCGCCGGAGGAGATGTAGCCGACGTTCTGGTAGGCTGCGATGTGCTTGCCTTCTGCGTCTTTTTCGCCGTACTGTTCGCCGGTGATGCGGACGACGCGGTTGCGGTTCCATGCGCCGTTGATGCCTGCGGTCCACTCGAGGTCGCGGGTCTTGGCGAGGATGCCGTTGATGCTGAACTCGACGCCGTAGTTGTGGATCTGACCGTAATTATCCCATTTCTTGGCGGCTACGTTGCCTCCGGTGAGGGGAACGTCATACTCGTAAAGAAGGTTGGTGGTGTTGCGGAAGTATCCGTCGACGGTACCGGTGATGCGGCCCTCGAGGAAGGAGAAATCGAGTCCGAGGTTGGATTCGTGCTTCTCTTCCCAGCGGATGTATTCGTTCACGTTGGTCTGGGGGCCCCAGGGCTGGATGAACTGGCCGTTGGAGAAGATGTAGTCGGAACCGGGTCCTACGAGCATGAGGTAGAGGTAGGAGCTGCCGGGCATGTTACCGGTGACGCCGTAGCCGGCGCGGAGCTTGAGTTCGTCGATCCAGGATGCGTCCTTCATCCAGTCTTCCTCGCTGATGATCCAGCTGGCGGAAACGGAAGGGAAGAGACCCCAGGGGCCGAGGATGGGATTGGCCTTGCTGCCGAACTTGGAGGAACCCTCCAGACGGGCGCTGGCGCTGAGGAAGTACTTGCCGGCGTAGTTGTACATGCCGCGGATGAAGAACGAGGCGAGCTTGTCCTTGTATTTGTAGCTGGTCTGGTCGGCGTCGCTGGACTTGCCGGAGAGCTTGCCCTCGCCCATCTGGAGCTTGTTGTAGAGAAGCTTGTCCAGGGGGAACTTGGAGTTCATGGCGTAGAAGCCCTGGGTGAGGTTGGTCTGGTAGCTCTGGCCGAGCAGGAACTGGTAGTTGTGGCGGCCGGCGCTGCCCATGTAGTTGAGGGTGTTCTCAACTACCTGCTGGGTGTTGGATCCGTAGCTCTGGGAGGCTACGCCGTCCTTGCCGGAAACGGCGCGCAGGGTGCTGTTCTGGAATTTTCCGTTCCAGGTGGTGCTCTCCTGGATGGAGTATGCCGACGTGAACTTGAGGCCGGGCAGGATGTCCAGGGTGGCGCGGACCGAACCTATGACGTTCTGGTCCTTCTGCTCGTTGGTGGTCTGCTCGATGTCCGACACCGGGTTGCGGGTGTAGAAGTTGTCGGACTCGTAGTAGCCGCCGTATTTGACGAACTTCTCGTCGTCGGACCTGATGGGCATCGTGGGGTTGGAACGGATGGCCTGGTTGTAGTTGTCGTAGTTCGCCCAGTCCTTGTTCGCGCGCTGGTAGGAGAAGTCGTAGGAGAGACGGAGCTTGCCGTTGAGGGCCTTCTGGTCTGCGGCGAAGCGGCCGTTGATCTCGTCGAAATCGGACTTCTTGGCTACACCCTGGAGGTTACGGTAGCCGACGGAAGCGCGGTAGTTGAAGTTCTCGGTGCCGCCGGTGATGGATACGTTGTGCGTATGGGAAATGGGGTTGCGGGAGATGGCCTTGATCCAGTCGGTGTCGCCGCCGAAGTCTGTTCCCAGGCCCTTGGCGACCATCTTTTCCCTGTATTCCGTGGCGTTGAGCACGCGGGGGACGTTGGTGATGAAGCCCACGCTGCCGTTGCCGCTGTACTCGGCGCTGAACGCTCCGTCCTTGTTGCCGCGGCGGGTGGTGATGAGGATAACGCCGGCGTTGGCGCGGGTACCGTAGATAGCTGCCGCGGAGCCGTCCTTGAGGATGTCGATGGACTCGATGTCGGCAGGCTGGACGGACGACAGGTTGCCGCCGGGAACGCCGTCGATGACGTACAGGGGCTCGGTGGAACCGTTGAGGGAACCGACGCCTCGGAGCTGTACGTTATAGTTGTTCTGTGCGGGGTCGTCACCGCCGTTCTTGATGACGTTGAGACCTGCGACCTTGCCCTGAAGGAGTCCCATGGGGTTGGCTACGCCGCCCTGGTTGAAGTCGTCCGGCTTGAGGGATGCCACGGAACCGGTGACTTCTTTCTTGGTCTGCGAACCGTATCCGATGACGACGACGTCGTCCAGGAACTCGGAATCTTCTGCAAGAAGGATGCTGGCGGGAACTTCAGATGCCTTGAAAGAGCGGGTGGAATAGCCGATGCAGCTGATTTCCACGGTGGCGTCGGGGCTGGAGACATTGAGTGAGAAATCTCCGTCCAGGCCTGTGGAGGTACCGTTGGTGGTGCCCTTTTCCAGGACCGTGGCTCCGATTACCGGGCCAAGCGCATCTTCCACGACTCCCTTGATCTGGTAGCCTTGCGCATGTGCCGCAACGGCCGTCGCCAGAACGAGAAGAATAATCGTAAAGAGTCTTTTCATTGGTGTTGGTGTTAGTATTAATTGGTTGCTTTGTGTGTGCTTACGAGGCTGACGCTGCATGCGCCGAGCACCAGGAACACTCCTGCGAGCATGAGCATGGCGCCCTGGCTGCCGCCCACGAGGCCGATGACGGCGCCTCCGGTGGCGGCGGCGACTATCTGCGGCAGGCAGATGGTGCAGTTGAACAGGCCGAGATAGCTGCCCATGTAGGGGTTGCCCTCAAGTGCGTTGGTCAGGAAGGTGAAAGGCAGCGCGAGCATGGCGGCCCATGCAAAGCCGATGAGGAAGTAACTGCCGAAGAGCAGGTACTGGTTGTGTATGAACATGATGGACGCAAATCCGGCGGCGCCCGCGAGCAGGCTTACGACGTATGCGGCCTTGAGATTTCTGAATCGCGGTATGACAAGGGCCCAGAGGATGGAGCCGACGGCCTGCACGGCGAACAGGACTCCCACCCAGTTGCCGGCGGCCTGGTATTCGGGCGAGGCGACGTCGGTGGTGTCCCAGCAGTTGCGGGCGATG
Source organism: Bacteroidales bacterium (assembly GCA_017615615.1). GTDB lineage: Bacteria > Bacteroidota > Bacteroidia > Bacteroidales > UBA932 > Cryptobacteroides. The sequence continues at coordinate 7,343 of JAFZZW010000023.1, read as the reverse complement.
GCGCCGTTGGTGTATGTCCACATGTAAAGGAACGCCGCCCAGCAGAAGAACTGCACCAGGCCTACGGTCCAGAAGGTTTTGGGAGCCTTGAACAGGAGCTTGAAGAGGCCTTCGCCCTTGGATTTGCTGTCGGTCCCTTCGGTGATTCCGTGGAACTCGGCGTACTCCTTGGGGGGCATCTCCTTGACTTTCATGAAGGTGTAGAGAACGCAGACGATGAGGATGGCGGCTCCGGAGTAGAAGCTGTAGATGACGCTGTCGGGTACTACGCCCTCGGGGGCGGTATTGGCGATGCCGATCCAGGTGAAGAAGATGGGGAAGAGGTAGCCGACGAGAGAACCTGCGTTGCACAGGAAGCTCTGGATGCTGTAGGCGGTGGCCTTCTGCTTCTCTCCGACCATGTCGCCGACCATCATCTTGAAGGGCTGCATGGCCACGTTGATGGAAGTGTCGAGGAAAATCAGCGAGAACAGGCCGAACCACATCGCGGCGTTGAGCCCCAGGAATACGTATGCGGTGGACAGTTTGAGCGAACCGGCGTTGGGCAGGAAGATCATGACGAGGACTGCGACGATGGCGCCTATGAGCAGGTAGGGCTTGCGGCGGCCGATGCGGGTCCAGGTGCGGTCGGACCATTTGCCGATAAGGGGCTGGACAATCATGCCCATGAGGGGCGGAAGAATCCAGAAGAAACTAAGCTGGTGGGGGTCTGCGCCCAGCGTGGCGAAAATGCGGCTGATGTTTGCGCTCTGCAGCGCGTAGGCGATCTGTACTCCGAAGAACCCGAAGCTCAGGTTGAACATCTGCCAGAAAGAAAGCTCTTTTCTATCGGTCATTATCTGTGGTCACTTGGTCAAAGTAGCCCACAAATGTAATAATTTTTACTTTAATTATATAAAAACCGGTAAAAAATTACTCGCCGCCCGCAAGGGAGAAGGTCAGTTCGAGCATAGGCCTGAGGGATTCGTCCGGATACGCGGGGCCGTAAAGGGTGCCGCAGTAATAACGGTCCTTGTCGAGCATGTCCTTGGTCGAGGTGCTTGAGGACGACGAACCGTACAGCGAGGACATCATCATCATGCTGTAGTAGTTGGTGTACGGATCGTATCCATATCCTCCGTATCCGCCGTATCCGTAGCCTCCGTAGCCGTAGCCGTACCCGCCGTAGTACATGCTGTTGTAGTAGTTCTGGTAGGCCAGCATCTGGTAGTAGTCGTTCAGGGACGAATTGCTGCTTGTGGTGGTGATGACTTCGTGGGCCGTGATTATCAGCCAGATGTCGTATTCGCCACCGAGAAGCTTGCGGCGCCTCAGGGCGTCGATGCCGGTTTCTCCCTCTTCGGGTTCCTCATGGATCTTGAGGATTTCCTGCAGATGGTAGGTGATGTCGGGCTCGTAGCACAGCGTGCTGCGGTTTATCTCTCCCTGGTTCTCGGATGATGACGCGGCGTCGGTGAGGCTGGCGAAAGTCACGAGGGTGTCGTTCTGGCGCAGGCGGCATGTGGGGGACAGCACCTGCGGGAATTTGTACATTTCCCTGTAGTCGTCCGGGAAGGGGAACGGAAAGACGAGGGACGCCTTGTTGATGACGGCTTCCCGGGGCTCTCCGCCCTCGGCGCGTATGAGTTCCTCCGCCATGTGCTTGAGGCTCAGAGCCGATATGACCGGCTTGAGGCCGCCTCCGCCCTCGATGGGGATTGTGATGTTGGCTGTCCCCTCAAGGGTGCGGGACTCGTGGCTCGTGAGGTTGAGGGCATACTGGGGATAGCTGCCGCGGCTGAGGCTGGATTCGAAGACGAGCGAATCGACTTTCTCGAAAGCGGTCAGTCCGTATACGAAATTGAAGACGGTGTCTTTCTCGGGCTTGCCGTCGTAGTCGTAGTCGCAAAGGAGGTGCAGGCGGGCGTAGTTGCCGGTGATGTACTGGCTGTCGGCGTCGTAGCCCAGCTGGAGCTCGAATATGTTGATGCGCCCGCCGTTGCCGGCAGGGGAGTCGGTGCTGATGTGGATGCCGGGAATCTTCCTGGAATAGGCGGAGAAATCGGACAGGTCCGCCTTCGTGAGGGAAAGGAAGCGGCGGGCGTATTCCTCCGTGAAATCGAAGCTCAGGGAGTCTGTGCCGTTTACGGTGGGGACGCCTTTTACGATGGAAACGCTGCGGTCCACGCTGACGGAACTGCCGAGGCAGTCGTAATCGTTACCCGGGGAAATGGGGGCTGCGAGCGAATGGACCCTTACCTGCTGGATGATGTTGGACTGGTCCAGCGACGCGACGGAGACGCTGTCCGCCACCGCGGCGAAATGGAACCGCACCACCTTGGCCGCCGCGACGTTGCCGAAGTCGAGCGTGTCCCTGGCCGGCACGAGCGTAAGGGCGCAGGAGCGGGTGGTGAGGCCGAAGGCGTCGTCCCTCAGGGCGCCTATCGTGATGCGGGTCTGGGAATAACCGGACAGGGAGTCGGTGAGGCTGACGGAAACGGAACCGGCAGGCAGATGCGCCTCCCTGGGGAAGACGGAGTAAGTCTGGTCGATGGGTATGAGGTTGCCGCCGAGCTCGGGATCGATGTCGATGCAGGACAGGCAGCAGAAGATTGCGGCCGCCAGTGCGGGAAGGATGTGTCTCATCTCAGATGGAGTCGTAAAATGCGTTGTACGCATCGACATAGGAGCCGTTTTCCATGGCCTCTCCGTTGTAGTTGAGGAAGGGAAGCTTGCGGGCGCGGGCGCTGCGAAGTATCTCTCCGCTTACATCGGGGCCGCCGAGAATGATGCCGTCGGCGTACTGGATGGCCGTTTTTGCAAGATTGATGCCGGTGGCTTCCTTGCCGAGGTACTGGAGGTCCTCCGCCGCGAGGCCTCCGAATGCTGCCTTGGAGGCGAAATTGGGGCTGAACGGGGCGGAAGGGGTGTCTCCGTAAAGGGAGAGGACTATCTTGCTGGAGGAGAATATCGGGTCGTCCTTGTAGGCTTTCTTGAGGTAGGCGGGAACCAGATGGGAGATCCATCCGTGGCAATGGATGATGTCCGGGGCCCAGCGGAGTTTCTTGGTGGTTTCCAGAACGCCGCGGGCGAAGAAGATGGCGCGTTCGTCGTTGTCTGCGTAGAACTTGCCCTCTGCGTCCTCGAACTTGAACTTGCGGCGGAAATAATCTTCGTTGTCGATGAAATAGACCTGTATGCGGGCCGCGGAAATGGATGCGACCTTGATGATGAGGGGGTGGTCTATGTCGGAAATTATGATGTTCATGCCCGAGAGGCGGATGACCTCATGGAGCTGGTTCTTGCGTTCGTTTATGAACCCATAGCGGGGCATGAAGGAACGGATTTCCTTCTTGCGTTCCTGAATGCTCTGCGGGAGCTGCCGGGCTATGTTCGCGATGGGCGATTCCGGGAGGTATGGATACATCTCGGAATTTACGAACAGTACTTTTTTTACGTTCTCTGCCATTATGCACAAAGGTAAGAAAATTTTTTCAATAAATCATGATATTTCCCTATCTTTGGGGACTATTTGGGAGTTTATGTCCAGAAAAGAAGAAAGCAGAATTATCCGGCGGAGGCTCCGCAACGCCTACGCATCAAGCATAATCAGCATCAGCATGGTGCTCCTTCTGGTCGGCATAGCGTCGCTTCTGATAGTGAACGCCCGCGCCGTCTCCGACTACTTCAAAGAGAACATGCAGCTGTCGGTCATCCTCAAGACCGACACCACTCCGGAAGAGGCCGAGGCCTACGGCAAATCCATAGGCACGCTGCCCTACATCAAGGGTTTCCGTATCGTGTCGCGTGAGGAGGGCACCAGGGAGCTGGCCGGTATGCTTGGGGAGGATTTCCTCTCCGTGTTCGAGGAAACCCCGGTTCCCATGTCGCTCAACGTCACCCTCAGGGCCGACTACGTCGCCGCCGACAGCATCCCCCTCGTGCGCCGCGCCCTCTCCGCTTCTCCGGTGGTGGACGAGGTGGAGTGGCAGCAGTCGCTGGTGGAGGCCCTCACGGAGAATTTGGCACGTATCTCGCTGGTTCTCGGCGTCTTCATCCTGCTGCTGCTGTTTGTTTCTTTCGTGCTGATCAACAATACCGTACGCCTGAGCGTCTATTCCCGCAGGTTCACCATCCACACCATGCAGCTGGTGGGCGCCACCAGGGGCTTCATCCGCGCTCCCTTCGTTCGCGGGGCGGTGTTCCAGGGCCTTGCGGCGTCGGTTCTTTCGCTGCTTGTCCTGACGGGCGTCCTTTATCTTCTCTACAGGGAATTCCCCCAGATCGTAACGTCCATACAGCCTGTGTCTTATGCAATTGCCGCCGGCGTGGTTGTCGTCGCTGGCGTGCTTATATGCGTGGTGAGCACATGGCTGGTGGTGGGCAGGCTCATCACTTTGAACAAAGACGAACTTTATTATTGATATGAGTAAAATGGCTATCTCCCGCAAAGGGCTGCGGCTGCTTCTCGCAGGACTGCTTGTAATGGTTGCGGGATACATACTTATGATGGGCGGGCTCAGCCCCGACCCTAACGTCTTCAACTACGGCATGTTCGACTTCCGCCGCCTCGTCGCGGCCCCGCTCGTGATAATCGCGGGAATAGTTGTCGAGGTCGTTGCGATAATGGGCAAATTCGAGGATAAGGAGAAGTAGCTATGAACTGGCTTCAGGCTTTGGTCCTTGGCCTGGTCCAGGGACTTACGGAGTTTCTTCCGGTCAGCAGCAGCGGACATCTCGCCATAGGCAAGGCCATCCTCGGTGTGGAGCCCTCGGATGATTTGGTTTTCGAGGTCACGGTACATGCCGCCACGGTGCTCTCCACCATTTTCGTGTTCCGCAAACAGATTTGGAAGCTCCTTTGCGGGCTGTTCAAATTCAAATACAACGACGAGACCGACTACATCGCGAAGATCTGCCTTTCCATGATTCCGGTACTCGTAGTCGGCGTGTTCTTCAAGGACTGGGTGGAGGCCGCGTTCGGCTCCCTTGTCGTCGTCGGCATCGCCCTGCTGGTCACGGCGTTGCTGCTTTCCCTCTCCGACTGGCTGTCTGTCCGGGGGATTTCCCGACTTCGCCCTTCGGGCTCCGCTCGAAATGACAAGGGTGAAACCATCTCACCCGTAGCGGGGCAGCCTCAATCTGTCATTTCGACCGGAGCGGAGCGGAGTGGAGAAATCTCCCCCCGCAACGGAATATCCTTCTGGCAGGCGTTCGTGGTGGGAATCGGCCAGGCGCTGGCGGTAATCCCGGGACTGTCCCGTTCCGGTACGACCATCAGCACCGGTCTGCTTTGCGGCGTCAAACGTGAAAACATGGCGCAGTTCTCCTTCCTCATGGTCCTCATACCCATACTCGGGGAAATGTTCCTGGACGTCGTGGGAGGGGATTTCGCCGCTTCCTCCGCCGGCGTGATGCCGCTTCTCATCGGCTTCGCCGCCGCGTTCGTCAGCGGGCTTTTCGCCTGCAAGGTCATGATCGCCCTGGTCCGCAAGGCCCAGCTCAAGTGGTTCGGCCTCTACTGCGCAATCGTCGGCATCTTCGTGCTCGTTTTCCTCGCCTGATGCGCACTCTCGTCTATTTCGCCGCGGACGTTCACCTCGGCCTCGCAAATCCGGATCCCGCCGAGCGCGAGGAGCGTTTCCTTGCCTTCCTGCGGGGCATTCCGCGCGACGCCCTCGCCTTGTACCTCCTTGGCGACATCTGGGATTTCTGGTACGAATACCGTGATGTCGTGCCCCGGGAGGGCGCACGCGTCGTGGCGGAACTTATCGCCCTTATGGATGCGGGCGTGGAGGTGCATTTCTTCGCCGGGAACCACGATATATGGACATATTCTTTCTTCCGGAGCCTGGGCGTACGGAAGTACGACGGCGTTCAGACTTTTCAGATCGGGGATAAGACTTTCTGCATGGCGCACGGCGACGCTGTGGCGGCTTCTAGTCCCGGTTACGGCTTCCTGCTGCGCGTGTTCCGCTCAAAGGTCGCCCAGGGGCTTTTCAGCACCCTTCATCCGTGGATCGCTTACCGTCTTGCACTGGGCTGGTCCGGCGGCAAGCGGAAGTCGCGCGGGCCTTATAATTTCCGCGGGGAGGAGGAGCCCCTTTACAAGTTTGCAGCGGCGCAGAAGGCCGATTTCTGCATCTTCGGCCATTATCACTGCAACGTCGACATGCCCCTGCCGGGCGGCGGGCGTTTCGTCATTCTGGGGGATTGGCTCGGCGGCGGGCAGCCGCATGCGGTGTTCGATACCGCTACTTCTTCTTTGACTGTGTATCCTTCTTCACCTCGCTCTTGAGGCGGGTGGCCTTTATGACGGTCTTGGTGGGACTCTCCCAGAAAACGGAGTAGTAGAACTGGTCCCATTTGCCGTCGTCCCATATCTTTACGAGTTCTTCTATCTTGGCGTCCTTTCCCGTGGGGTCGTAGCGCAGCTTGAGGTCCTGGGCGAACAGTTTGGCTATCAGCTGCCAGAAGTTGGCTGCGAATCCGCTTTCGTATTCCTTGATTATGTCGAAGGCGCTCATGCCGCATTCGCGGTCCACCAGGCGCATCAGAAGGACGCCCTGGGAAGTGGTCATGTGCTTGATGTCGTTGGTGAAGAGCGCCAGGAGCTCTTTTTCAACCTGCTTGATGTACTGGGTGCGCTGGCTGCGCTTGGTGGCGTCGGCGGCTATGGTGCTGTCCACCTGTGCCATCATCTGCCGTCCCACGAGTGCGTAGGGGTAGATTTTGTTGAAGTTGTAAACCAGGCGGTATTCCCTGCGCCAGTCGCCGCTCTTCTTGAAGCCGCGGCCGCGCGGGAAGACCCAGATAGGGTCGAGGGAATCGAAGAAAGTGGTGTCGCCGTCGTGGACCTCGTAGTACATCGGGTAGCCCTTGGGCGCGCGGACGCCCACCGTCTGGGCCCGCAGCATCCCTGCGGCCGCAAGCAGCATCAGAACTATGACGGTTATCCGTTTCACGCCCCAAAGGTAATCAAAATCTTTGCCAAACGCTAACTCGCTGTTAACCAACCCCTTGCGTTTCGACCTCTGGGAGTTTTTCCCAGAGGTCGATGGCTATATTGTTGATAATCAAGCCCCCGGGTGTTCTTTGCTTCTTCCGCATTTTGGCGACGTTGTTGTCTGCTCCGGTCGGAGGCAGTCCGGTTCGGGCTCAGTCTCGTTCCGGATGCTCGGCTGCGCTCCGCTTGCTCGACGGCTGACTCCTCCCTTTTACGCAAGCGTAACGGTCGTCAAACAGACGCCGTCGTGCTGGGCACCGCTGCGCTCCGCGGCCTCGCGTACTCCTCCATTCGAATTCGCCCGAACCGGACTGCCTCCGACCGGAGCTGACAACAACGGTTTACGCGGCCGATTCTT